>JADBKN010000040.1 GCA_014896375.1 Bacillota bacterium
TCCGGTCGTAGCGGGCGATGCGCTCGGCCTGCGCAACTTATATTTGGAGGATGTGGAGCACGGTATCGTCGCGCGCATCGATTCCGTGGAGCTCGACGGCCGCCGCCACGTCCCTGTGGAAGCGAAACACGGCCACCCGCCCAAGGAGCCGGTGGCATGGACCCCGCCCGGAGCCGCACCAGGTGAAGCTCCGCTGTCCCTCCCCGTGTGGCCGCCCGATGCCGTCCAACTCTGCGCGGAGGGCATGGTGCTGAACGCCAACGGATACCCGTCCGCCTACGGCTTCGTCATGTATCGCGCGGCGAGGCGCCGTATCCGCGTCGACTTCACCCCGGAACTCATCCGCGCCACACGGCTCGTCGCCGAAGCCGCGCGGGCCGCGGAGACCGGACCGCTGCCGCCGCCGCTCGTCAACTCGCCCAAATGCCTGCGTTGCTCACTGCACTCCATCTGCCTGCCGGATGAGACGAACCTGCTCCGCGGCGTGCTGGCAGAGACGCCTCTACGGCGCATCGTCCCGTCGCGGGACGACGGCGGCATCGTCTACGTCACGGAGCCCGGCACCCAGGTGGGCAAGACCGGCGACGTGCTGGAGATCCGGCCGCGCGAGGGCGGCGCGGTCCAGTCGCTGCCGCTGGTGGAGGTCGCCCATGTCGCCGTCTTCGGCAACGTAACCCTGACGGCGGCCGCCGTGTCGGCTCTCCTCTCCAGCGGCGCGACCATCGGCCACTTCTCCTCCGGCGGCTACTTCTTGGGCCTCACCCAGCCCTTCAGCCTGCGCAACGCCGCGACCCGCCGCGCGCAGCTCGACGCCGCCGACGACCGCCCCCGCGCCCTGCAGATCGCCCGTGCGCTTATGACAGCCAAGATCCTCAACCAGCGCACCCTCCTGCGGCGCAACGGTGCCGCGCCACCGGCCTTGGACGCGCTGGCGGCGCTTGCCCAGGAGGCACAGGACGCACCCGATACGGAGACGCTCCTCGGCGTGGAGGGGCGCGCCGCACACGTGTACTACGGCGCCTTTCCCACCATGCTGCGCGATGCCGCCGTGGCCGACGGCTTCACCCTGGACGGGCGCAACCGCCGGCCGCCGCTGGATCCGGTCAACGCCCTGCTCTCTTTCGGGTATGCCATCCTGGCGCGCGAGTTCGCAGCGGCCTGTGTCCATGTGGGTCTGGAGCCGACGATCGGCTTCCTGCACGCGCCGCGCCCGGGGCGCCCGTCGCTCGCGCTCGACCTCATGGAACCCTACCGGCCGCTCGTCGTGGACTCGGTCGTCCTTCGCATCTTGAACACCGCGCAGATGGGCATGAAGCACTTCGTCCGCGACCGCGGCTCCGTGCTCCTCACCCCCGAGGGTCGCCGCCGTTTCCTCAACGCCTATGAGTACCGCCTGGCCCAGACGATCCGCCACCCGTTGTTCGGCTACACGATCTCCTATCGCCGCGCCATGGAGGTGGAGGTTCGGATGCTCGCGCGCTTTCTGGACGGCGACCTCCCTGCCTTCGCCCCCCTGACGACGCGCTGAAAGCGGGTGTTCGCCGTGTGGCGCAGGCTGCCGCTCAAGCGAAAGCCGCAACGCCGGGCCCCCAGCCGCCCTCCGAGCCGCCGCGAGCTCTATCTCGTCGCCTATGACATCGCCGATGAGAAGCGCCTGCGGGCCGTGCACAAGACCGTCAAGGGCTTCGGCGAGCCGCTGCAGTACTCGGTCTTCCTCTGTGCCCTGAACGAAGTCCAGCTGGCGCGCCTCAAGGCCCGCCTCCTCGACGTGATCTACGCCAGGGCGGACCAGGTGCTCTTTGTGCGCCTCGGGCCGGCGCAGCTTCGCAGCTTGACCTCCCACCGCTTCTCTGTGCTGGGCCGCCGCATGCCGGTCCGGGATCTGCGGGAGTTGGTGTTCTAGGGGACGGTGCCGCTACACAATCACGGTCCTGCGCGCCCTGACCGTCGGGTGCGTGCCAGAGACCTCCACCCCGGATGCCGGCACGGCCCGCTCCCGGCCCCACGCACGGATGGCCTCGATCACCTCTGGACTGGTCTTGGAGAGCGGCACCACGTTCGTGAAGCTCATCCGGAAGAGCTCCGGTGTGACGGCTTCGTCCCCCTTCAAGAACGCCTCCTTCACCACTTCCCGCACCGCGGATTCGATGTCCGCGCCGGAAAAGCCCTCGGAGAGAGCGACCAACTCCTTGAGGAGGTCCGCGTCCACATCGCGCTTGAGGCCGCGGCGAACGTAGATGCGGATGATCTCCTCGCGCTCTTCCGGGGTGGGCAGGTCGACGAAGAAGAGCTCGTCGAAGCGGCCGCGCCGCAGGAGTTCGGGCGGGAGGAGGGAGACGTCGTTGGCCGTGGCCACGACGAAGACGCGCGCCTTGCCCTCCTGCAGCCAGAAGAGGAACTGGCCGACCAAGCGGTAGGAGGTGCCGCCGTCGCCGGCGCCCATGGCGCCGGCCAGCCCCTTCTCGATCTCGTCAATCCACAAGACGCACGGAGCGAGGTGATCGGCGGTGGAAAGGGCCTCTTTGAGGCGCGCCTCGCTCTGCCCAAGGTATTGTCCGTGGATGGTGGCGAGATCCAGGCGGTAGAGGGGCAGGCCGCAATCGGCGGCGATGGCTTTGGCGGAGAGCGACTTCCCGCAACCGGGCACGCCGACGAGAAGGATGCCGCGCGGCGGGCGGATGCCGCGGTCACGGAGGTCTGCCGTCGGCCTGTTCTTGGAGCCGGCGCCAGGTACTCTGGGAGAAACGGGCCAGGTTCT
>JADBKN010000041.1 GCA_014896375.1 Bacillota bacterium
AGAGGGTGCAGCCGGCGGCGGTGAGGAGCAGGGCGGCGGCCGCCGCGGCGGCGAGGCCGCGCTGAACGGTGCGGATTGGTCGACGGTGACGTGCTTCCATACAGGGTTCGCCTCCGGCGGAAAGTGTTTCCCATGGAGGCGGAGTTTAAACCGTGCGCAAGGGGGCGGGCGGGCATGGGCGCGCCGCGCGCCGCGCGGTTCGGCGCGTGCCCGCGCCGCCCGCGCGCGGGCCTCGTGCCCCCGCCGCCCGCGCCCGCGCCACACCTCACGCGCTGGTGGCGCGCACGAGCGCCGTCAGCGCGTCGGCGACGGCGTCGACATCGTCCTCGGTGTTGTAGTAGTGCAGGCTGAGGCGCACGGCGCGGCCGCGCGGGCTGACGACGAAGCCCTCGCGCGCCAGAGCCTGCGCGATGGCGTCCGGGTTCGGCACGATCGCGGCCACCTGCGGGCCGCGCAGCGCCGGATCGGCGGGGGAGAGGAGCGGCACGCCGGCGGCGCGCAGGCGGTCGGTGAGGCGCGCTGCGAGGCGCTGGACGTGCGCCCAGATGCGCTCCACGCCGGCGGCTTCGATCAGCGCCATGCTGGCGGCGGCGGCGTACGCGGCCGGCACGGCGGGCGTGCCGGCCTGGAAGCGCAGGGCGCCGGGCGCCGGCTCCAGGTGGAAGGGGTCGAACGCGTAGGGATTGCGCTGGCCGAACCACCCCGTCACGGAGGGGAACAGGGATTCGGCCACCTCGGCACGAACGTAGAGGAAGGCAATTCCTGGAATGGCGAGGAGATATTTCAGCGCGCCGGCGACGAGGAAGTCCACGGGGGTGCGGCGGACGTCGATGGGCACCACCCCGGCGCCCTGGTAGGCGTCGGCGAAGACCAGGGCGCCGGCTTCACGCGCGCGGCGGACAATGGCGTCCAGGTCGTTGCGGGCGCCGTTCGTGTAGGCCACGGTGTGCGCGGAGACGAGGCGCGTGTCCGGCTGGATGGCTTCGAGCCAGCGGGCGGCGTCGATGACGCCGTTCTCGCTGCGGACGAAGCGCACGGCTGCGCCGCGGTTCCGCTGCGCCAGCCACACGTGGGCGATGGACGGGAATTCGAGGTCGCTCGTGACGATGACGTTGCGGCCGGCCGCCTCCGGCGCGGGGAAGAGCGCCGAGGCGACGGCCGCGGCGCCGGCGGAGGCGCTGGGCACGGCGGCCACCTCCTCCGGCTGCGCGCCGATCAGGCGCGCGAAGGCGCAACGGGCGGCGTCGACCTGCTCCATCCAGCGGTCCCAGTCGGCGCCGTCCTCGCGCAGGGTGGCGCGGTAGGCGTCGAGCGCCTCGATGGCGTCGACCGGCACAGCGCCCTGCGAACAGGAGGCGAGGTGCACCTTTTGGAGGAAGATGGGAAATCGGGCCCGAAAGTCTTCGGGTGTCGAAAGATGGGGCCGCGCAACCATTGCGTCCCTTCTCTCCTCAAGCGTAGAAAGTGGTGGTGGGTCGTACAAGCCCACTGAACGATTGTAATGTTTACTGAACAGCCGACCCACCGCAAGGTTCACCGCTCACGGGCGTGATTCCTACCGCACAGGGGGAGCGGACGTTGGAGATCGGGACGAAGATCCGCAGATTGCGGGAGGCGCGCGGCCTCAGCCTCAAGGATCTGGCGGAGCGCACGGGGCTGTCGCGCAGCTTCATCAGCATGGTGGAGCGCGACCAGGTCAACGTGTCGCTGGAGAACCTCCGCCGCATCTGCCAGGCGCTGGACGCGCCGCTCTTCAGCCTGTTCAGCGACGATGAACCGGACGCGCTCTACCGCGTGGAGCGGGCGACGACGCGCCTCCGCATCCAGGCGCGCGAGGCGCAGGTGGTCTACGAGCGCGTCACACCCGGCGGCTACCACAAGTTCGAGGTGCTGGCGGCCACGCTGGCGGCGAAGCAGTGGTCCTCCTCGGAGCCCTGGAGCCACGCGGCGGAGGAGGCCGTGCTGGTGCTGGAGGGGCGCGCGGTGGTGGAGATCGCCGGGGAGCGGGTGGAGCTGAAGGAGGGCGACTGCGTCTACTTCGACAGCCGCCACCCGCACCGGTACTACAACCCGGGGACGAAGCCGTGCCGCCTGCTGATTACGGTGACGCCGCCGTCGTATTAGGGGCGGGGGCGCGGGGCAGGGCGTGGGCTGCGGGCGCGGGCGTAGGCACGTCTTGGACCTTTGGCGTGGACATAACGACCAGACAGCCACGACCAGGCAGCCCGAGGCAAGGTGTCCTGCGCTCCCTTATCAGTTGACATAACCTTCGCCGGCTGCCCGAACCCCCCGGCATAAGGTGTCGAGGACGGAGTCTCCGCAACCCCACCGTCCACCCGCTCCACGCCGCGCACCGTCGGACTGTACTGCACTGCGTAGTCGGCTGCCGCTCCGTTGCGTTCTCACCGCCTCGCGCCTGCATTTGCCGCTCCCCGCCCCGCGCCCCGGCCCCGTGCCCGGTCCGCGCCGTGCCGTCACGCTCCCGCACCGTCCTTCCCGCATGTAGAACCAGCCGGAGGCGGGCCATGCAACCACTGGCGGGGTTGCGCGCGATTCCCGCGCTCGAGACTCGCCCACCATAGAAGGAGTTCGGCGAGGCGGCGCGAATTGCCGAATTCAATAACAGTGAACAGCCGTACACTGGAAATGAACACCTGCCGGGCGCGGCTCCACCGCGTCTCGACCGCGCCGCCACCCACGGGCGCGGCCGGCCGCCGCAACGGCCGCCGCCCACGGGCGCGGCCCGGCG
>JADBKN010000042.1 GCA_014896375.1 Bacillota bacterium
CGTCCTGCGACTCGACGATCGCGAGGTGCTGCACGGTCGTTGGCTGCTCCTCGGCGCTGTTCGCTGGCGTTCACGTGGTCGTGGTCGCCGGCGTCACGGACCTGCAGGTTTCCTTCGGTTCGGACGGGCACGTCGACGCCCGGGCGGCCGGTCTTACGGCTGCGTTCCGGGCCCAGGTGGAGGAACGGGCAACCGAGGTCCTTGTGCGGTTGACGTAACGGGATCCGCGACCGGCGCGGCTGCCCTCAGGCGCCAGACCTTGGGCAGCTCCGGGCCCGCGGGGGTCCAGGTCCGCCCGCCGTCGGTGCTGACGAAGAGGCGGCTCGCGCGGCGGCCCACGTCCCCGGCGTAGCACACGCGGTCCGGATCGGAGGGGTGGATGGCCAGCGGGTCAGCGGGTCGTGCCGGCGGCAGGCCCGCGCCCGTCGGTTGCCACGTCCGCCCGCCGTCATCGCTGCGGTACACGGGGCAGGAAGGGTCGTCCGCGTATACCAGTACGCGCCCCGGCCGGTCAGGGACGAATGCGATACCGTGCACGTATTTGCCGGCCAGGGCGGGCACGGGCTGCCAGGACGCCCCGGCGTCCGGACTCGAAAAGAGCCCTTCGCCGGCACCGGCCAACACCCGATCGGTATCCGCGGGGTCGACGGCGACGCGGTGCAGGTCGTAGCCGACCAAGGCCTCCTGCCAGGTCGCACCCCCGTCATGGCTGTAGATCAGCGCACCGTGCTCGACGCCCGCAAACACTCGCTCCGGCTGACCAGGATGGAAGGCGAGCCCGTGCACGTGACCGGCGTAGAAGGGCGGGTGGAAGAAAGTCCAGTGGGCACGGCTGGGCAGCCGCTCAATCGCCTCCAGCGGGCGGAAGGTCGCGCCCCCGTCCCGGCTGACGTACAGCATGGGGGGGCTCCGTGCCTACCCAGAGGACGTCCGGCGCGCCGGGCGGATGAGCCACCTCCCAGACCCAGCGGTCCGCGAACCCCAGCGGTTCGAAGCTGCCGCCGGCGTCGCGGGTCCGATGCAGGCCCCAGCCGCGGAGTCCGCAGCCGACCGTGACCCGGGCGGGGTCACGGGGGTCCACGGCGATCGCCCGCACGGCCTGACCGACTAGCCCCCGCCCCGCCACCCGGAGGCGCGTGCCCCCGTCCCAGGCGAGAACCACCACGCCGTCCTCGGTACCCGCGTAGAGCAGCGCGTCCACGCACCGACCCCCTTGCGCCTCACCCAAGACCGGAACCCCGACGGCGGTCGTTTGATTTGCTTGTCGTGATCACATTCCCTTCTCGACGGGTCCCTGGACCGCAGCGTCGCGGTGAGACGCCATCACGAGGCGCCAGAGCGCCCGGAGCGACAGGGACCAGGGCCGGGCGAAGCAGTCCACCATGTCCCGGCGGCGGTCGGGGGGCAGGCCCTCGAAGGCGTGGCGGACGACGACCCGGGTGCGGCCGCCCTCCTCGTGCAGGGTGATCTCGACCACGTCGGCGGGCGCGGGCGACCCCGGGGTGAACCGGCGGACGGCCAGCCGCCGCGGAGGCTCGTACGCCAGCACGGTGCCCTCGACCCGGTAGGCGAGCCGGCCGTCGTCGTACCGCTCCTCGAAGCGGCCGCCGGGGCGTGGCTCGAACGCCAGCCGGACCGTGGGGGGCGGGCACCACCACCGGCTGAGGAGCTCGGGGACGCCGACGTACGCCCAGACCGCCTCTGCCGGGGCCGCAATGGACACCCGCCGGCGGATGCCCCACGCCCGCATGCCGGGCCACCTCCCGCACCGTCGCAGCGCCGGAGCCGCGCGGGCACCGGCAGGGCCCCCTGCGCGGGCGGGTACCGGCGCGCGGCTGCGCGTGGATTCGCCGGGCGTGCGGCCGGGTCCTGCGGGCCCCGCGGCGGTCCCCGCGGCGGGCCCCGCAGGTGCGCCCGTGCGGCGGCGCGAAACCATCGGGGGCTCGCGCGTGCGGGGGCACGGGCGGACTCCCCGCCCCGCGCGCCCGGTGCGATGGGACCGGCGATCGGATCCCGGGAGGTGACGTGGCGGTGGAGCTGGGGCACGTGACGGTCTTCACTCCGGCCTTCGAGGCCGAGGTGGCGTTCTACGAAGGGGTCCTGGGCCTGCCCGTGGAGCACCGCAGCCCGCACTTCGTGCGCTTCGGGACGGGCGCCTGCGCGCTGGCGGTGCACCGCGCGGAGGCCCCGGCGGGGACCCCGGCCGGGGATGCGATCTACCTCCACCTGCGGGTGGACGACGTGGACGCCGCGTATGTGCGGCTGTCCCGGCAGGACGTACGCTTCGAGCACCCGCCGCGTGACATGCCCTGGGGCCAGCGGGTGGCCGCCCTGCGCGACCCGGCGGGCCTGCACGTGGAGCTGTACGCGCCCTCGGCGCGGTGAGGCGGCCGGGCGGGTGCCGGCGCGCCGGGCGCTCGGGAGGGGACGGTACGGTGACGGGAACTCTCGTGGCGGCCGACGGCACGCCGCTGCACTTCGAGGTACGGGGGTCGGGCCCGCCGGTCTACGTCTGCCACGGCGGGCCGGAGGCGACCTACTCCT
>JADBKN010000043.1 GCA_014896375.1 Bacillota bacterium
CCGCCGCCGTGGTCAGCGACAACGCCCCGTACCTGGAGGCCGAGGCCTACCGCACCGACCTGACGCCGGACCTGGGCCGCATCCGCTGCCCCGTGCTGGCGATCTGCGGATCGCGGGACGCTGTATTCTACGCCGCGCTGGAGCTCTACCGCCGGCACCTCCCGTCGTCGGCCGTGGTGGTCTTGCCGGGCATAGGGCACCACCCAGCGCTGGAAGAGCCGGAGGCGTTCCTGCAGGCGGTGACCCCGTTCCTGCGCGGGATCTGACCCGAGGCGGGGGGGAGCGGGCTGAGCCGTCCGCGGCCTCCGCGGGCGGACCCGGGGCGCAGCGGCGCCGCGTACCGTTTCGGGGGCTGTGCACGTCGTAGTGAATGGAGGAGCACCGAGATGACCGCCCAATCGGAGGCGAGCACACCATGTCGACGGATTCCACCCTCGAAGATCTGGCGACGCCGTTGCGCGACCTGCAGCGCCGTTTCATCGCCTTGACCGAACCGCACCGGCAGGATCTGTGGCGCTACTGCCTACGTCTTACGGGCTCTCCATGGGACGCGGAGGACCTGATCCAGGAGACGGTCACCCGTGCCTTTGCGCGCGTGGCGCACTTCTTCCAGCCCCTCGACATGCGGGCCTACTTGTTCCGCATCGCCACGAACACCTGGATGGACGCCTGGCGCCGCCAGCGGCCCGAGCCGTACGAAGACCCGGACACCCTCCCGGGGCTGGCCGAGCGTCCCGATCCCGCACCTGAACCCGGGGTCGTGTGGGCGGCCATGGAGGCGCTGGTCACGGCCCTGACGCCGCGTCAGCGGGTGATCTTGCTGCTCGTCGAGGTCTTCGGCTTCCGTCCCGCGGAGGTGGCGGGGATGGTCGGGAGCACCGAGGGTGCGGTGAAGGCGGCCCTGCACCGCGCCCGCGTGGCCCTGGAGAAACAGTCCGGCGTGCCTGCCCCGGCACAGTCCCCGCCAGCCGCCGACCCGGCGCTGCGCCGCCTGATCGACCGCTTCGTAGAAGCCTTCAACCGACGCGACGCGGACGCCGTCCTGTCACTTCTAGACGCGGAGGCCGTCCACGACATCGTCGGCGTCAGCGAGGAACGCGGGCGCGACGTCATCCGCCGCAACTCCCTGGCCGAGGGCATGGCCGACCCGGAGTGGTCCCGCGCCGAAGCGGGCACCGTGGCCGGTCGCCCGGCAGTCCTCGTGTACTTCGGAGGACCGGACGGGGACGAGCGCCTGGGATGGGTCATCGCCCTGGAGGCTGCGGAGGACCGCGTCGTCACTATGCGCAGCTACTACTTCACGCCCGAGTTCCTGCGCCACGCGTCGGGGGAGCTGGGCGTGCCCGCGGTGACCCACGGCTACCTGTACCAGGGCGCGGTCGGCTGACCGCGGCGCGCCCCCAACCCCGCGGAGGGAGGTCGGGAAGATGACGCCGCGGCCGCTGGGCGTCCTCCGGGTCAAGGACCTGGTGGCGAGCCTCCGGTTCTACGTCGAGGTCATGGAGATGCAACCGCTGGAGGGGGCGGACGCCTCGGGTCGGGACACCGTGTCGCTGACCACCCCGGCTGGCCAGGCGCTGCTCCTGGCCGCGGCCGGCGCGGATCACGCCGCCTGGCCGGCGGACGTCCCCGAATGGTCGCCTGGACGCCGGGTCTTCCTGTTCGGCTGGGACCTCGATCGCCTGCACGAGCGCGCGTCCCGTCGCGGCGCCGCGATCCTGCGCTACCGGGAGCCCCGGCACGCCTGGGACGGCTGGTTCCTGGAGGTCGGGGACCCCGACGGCTACCGCATCGCCCTGTGGGAGGAGGCCCGGCTGGCGGACGAGGAGGTCCTGGGCTACTTCCTGGCCGGCCCCGACCGCATGCGCCAGGCGGTGGCGGGCCTCTCCGACGCCCAGCTGGACCTGAGCCGCGCGCCGGGCAAGTGGACGATCCGCCAGCTGGTGCACCATGTGGTGGACTCCGACAGCAACTCGCTGCGCAGGCTCAAGGCCGCCATCGCGGAGCCAGGGCGGGAGTTCCACGACAATCCCTACGACCCCGACCTGTGGGCTGCCCGGCTGCGCTACGAGCGCCGCCCCGTCGAGCCCGAGCTGGACCTGTTCGCGGCCGGCCGCCGCCACGTCGCCGGCATCCTGCGCGTGGCTCCGGAGGCGTGGAGCCACACCCTGCGCAGCTCGAGCCAGGGCGAGGTCAGCGTGCGCCAGATGATGAAGATGCTCATGTCCCACGCGCTGGAGCACATCGAGCAGATCCGCGAAACCCGGCGCGTGCACGGCCTGTAGAAGGCGAACGCCGGAGGCCGCCACGGGCCGCGGCGGCCATCAGCATCCAAGCGTACGCTGACGGCCCGCCGCCCCCGCGCCTCGCGAGCCCTCGCCCCCGCGCCCCGCCCGCCGCCCCTCGCCGTGCTCACCCGCCCAGGGCCGCCTCCTCCGCCGGAATCCGCACGCGCCAGAGGAGCCACGCATTGAGCGGCGCGAAGACCAAGAGCGTCAGATACGCGCCGGCCGCGAGGGGCGCGGCCACGAACTCCGCCATGACGGCCACGTAGTTGGGGTGGCGCAGAAAGCGGTACGGTCCGCGGCGCACGAGCGACGCACCCGGCAGCACCCACACGCGCGTCGTCCAGCGGCGGCCCAGCGCGGCGATCGCCCAATACCGCAGCGCCTGTGCAAGCGCGAAGAGAGCGAGCACCCAAGGCCACGCCGCGGGAGGACGGGAGGCAGCCCCCTCAGCGGCCAGCGAGAGGAGAAAGGCCGCGTGCAACCCGACGATCCAGCGATAGTGCTCGCGGCCGGCCTCCACCGCGCCCATGGCCCGCAACCGCCGCGCGTTGGCCGCGGACAGCAGGAGCTCCGCCGCGCGCTGCGCGGCCATGAATGCGGCAAGCCCCAGCGCCAGGCCACCTCCCGCGGCGAAACCTACCACTGAAGGATCACCTGCTCGCTTGTGAACCCGGGTCCGAGCGCCGCCACGAGCCCGACCGCGCCGGGCGGCGGCGGCTCCCGAAGTGCGCGCTCCAGCACGAAGAGCACCGTCGGCGAGGACATGTTGCCGTACTCCCGCAAAACCTCACGGGCGGCGAGGAGATGTTGCTCTTCGAGGCCGAAACTCTCACGGTACGCGTCCAGCACCTTGGGCCCGCCCGGGTGGACGATGAAGCGGCTCACGGCCGACAGCGGCACCCGCTCCCGTTCGAGAAAGGCGGCCGTCTGCACCCACACGTGGCGCCGGACGATGCTCGGTATGCTCCTTGAAAAGACGACGTGGAGCCCCCGGGGCGAGACCTCCCAACCCATGACGTCGAGCGTGTCGGGCCAGGTGTAGCTGTGCGAGGCCAGGACGGCCGGGGCCGGCCCGCCGGGCTGCCCCGCGGCTGGGCGATCCCCCGCCACCACATCGTCGCCCGCCACGAGGACGGCCGCGGCACCGTCGGCGAAGAGCGCCGTGGCGACGAAATTGCTCTTCGTCCGCTCTTCCCATTGGAACGTGAGCGAGCAGAGCTCCACCGCGAGCACGAGCACGAGCGAGCGCGGCCTCGCGCGCGCCACGTGCGCGGCGCGGGCGAGCCCGGCGGCTCCCCCGGCGCAGCCGAGCCCCCAGACGGGCGTGCGCTCGATGTCTCGCCGCAGCCCAAGGTGGTCCATCAGGCGGGCGTCGATGCTCGGCGTGGCGAGGCCCGTCGTCGACACGAAGAGGAGGGCGTCCACGTCCGCGGGCGATGCGCCGGCGGCCGCGAGGCAGCGCCGGCAGGCGAGCGCCCCGAGCTCCACGGCGGTCTCCACGTACGCGCGGTTGCGTTCGCCGAAGTCGTGGGGCGTGAGGTACCACTCAAGCGGCCGGCTGAAGTGGCGCCGCTCGATGCCGGCGTTCACGAAGACGTCAAGCCGGCGGTCGAGGTCGGGAAACGCGCGGCCGAAGACCTCGGCCGCCGCGCGGCGCGCCTCCTCCTGCGTAATCACGTACGGCGGCACGGCGGTTCCCACGGCGATGATGCGCGGCATGGCGCCCTCCCCCTCGACGCATCCATATGCGCGGCCGGGGAGGGCCATGGCTGTGGGACGCCTGGCGGCGGCGCGCCACCGCCCGCCTTCAGCGCGATGGGCCGGTCGGCGTCGCCCGGCGCGGCGGCACGCGGCCGCTCTTCACCAGATCGGCCAGGATGGGCGCCAGGAGGCGCGCCGTCGCGTCCTCCTCCGCCAGCGTGTTCTCCGCCCCGCCGAGCTCGATGAGGATGGCGCCCGGCGCCACATGCTGGTTGTAGCGTCCTTCCTCCACCATGTAGGGCTGGCCGTCCACCGTGCGCACAAGACCCGGGTAGGCGGCCTCCATGGCGGCCGCCACCCGCGCGGCGAAGGCCGCGTTCTCCCGCCAGTGGGGGTGGCTCAGCAGCCGGTCCGTGCCCACGACGAGCATCACGCGCGCCACGCGCCGGCCGCCCGCCACCGCCACGGTGCGGTCGCGGCCCACGGAGTCGCGGTGCAGGTCGACGATCAGCCGGATCGACGGGTAGCGCGCCAGGATGGGCTCGATGCCGGCGAGGGAGCGCTCGTAGGCGCCCACTCGGCCGGCGGCGTCATACTCCTCGCGCGAGTGGGCCACCGGCACGCCGAGCTCCGCCAGAGCCGCGGCGAGCACGTCGCCCACATGGACCATGTTGCGACGGCGGTCCGTGGTGAACGCGTCCTGCGGTCCCGTGGCGCCCGGCAGCTCCGGCAGGAACGATTCCGTCGCGTGCGTGTGGTAGATGAGGACGACGGGCTCCGCGCCCGTCACGACGAGCGGCCGCGCGTCCTCGACGGCCGCCTCCGACGGCGCCGGCGGGGCAGGCGGCGCGGCGTCGGCGAGCGCCGGCAGGTCGGCGAGAAGCCAGGTGAGCGGCGTGTCCCAGCGGATGCCGAGCAGGAGGAGGCTCAAGGCCTGCAAGGCCTCTCCAGGCGTCCAGCGCCCCCGCTCAGAGGCCGAAACCGCCGGCGCGCCCGGCGGCAGGCTGCCCACGGCGCCGGCTCCGCCTGCCGGGGCCGCAACGCCCGGCGCGCCGCCGTCCGGCGCCTCGCCGCCCGGCGCGCCGCCGTCCGCCGGGCGTCCGCCGCTTCCCGGGAAGAGCGGCCAGGCCCATCGAAAGAGGCGCTCCCAGAGATCCGCGTCGACGCGGAACGCCACCCACCACGGCTGCGGCCGCTCCTGCAGTTCCGGGGCGGTGGAGACGGCCCGTTCCGGCGCCAAGACGCGCACGGCCAGGGGTGGTCCGGGACGCGTCCAGAGGAGCGCCCCGGTGACGGCCACCGCCGCCAGGTAGGCGAGGAGCGCCGCCGGCGGCCAGCGGCGCGGCCGCAGCGCCATCGCCCGCCTCCCCCAAGCCCGCACGCGATCCCATGCGCGCACCGGTTGTCCCCCCGCCTCCATGGATATGGGGCGGGGGGCGCCGTCATGACGGGCCGCTCCGCAGCGGTGCGCCTAACGCAGCTGCGTGGGCACGAACGCGTCGACGATGCCGATGATGAGCGAGGCGAGCAGAGCCCCCAGGAACGACACCGACAGCTGGTGGGGCACGACGAACTGCGCGATGTAGATCACCACGGCCCCGACGATGAACCCCACGATGCCCCGCCCATACGGCGAGATGCGCTGGCCGAAGATCGCTTCCACCACCCAGCCCAGAAGGGCGATGACGAGCGCCGCGAAGATGGCGCCCACGAAGCCGTTGACGCTGAAGCCCGGCACGACGAGGCCCATGAGCCAGATCACGATCGCCGATACGACGAAGCGGACGATGGCGCCGAGCACCTTGCCACCCCCTCAGGTGGTTATCGCTTCACGCGTTACGCTTCCCGGCGCCCGAGGATTCTATGTAGGCCCGAAGCGGCGCGGC
>JADBKN010000044.1 GCA_014896375.1 Bacillota bacterium
CGCGCCCGTCTTGCCCGCCGGCGAAGCCGCTGATAGAATGAATCGGCGATTTTGACTGAGGAGTGGAAGGCGTGGCCAACATCCGTTCTGCGATCAAGCGCGCGCGCCAGGCGGAGAAGCGCCGCCTGCGCAACCGCAGCGTGAAGAGCCTCATGCGCACGCGCGCGCGCCGCTTCTACGAAGCGCTCGAGAGCGGCGGCGATGCCGCGGAGGCGCTGCGCAAGGCCATCAGCGCCATCGACAAGGCGCTGAAGAAGGGCGTCATCCACAAGAACACGGCCGCGCGGCGCAAGTCGCGCCTCATGAAGGCGCTCGCCCGGGCCGAGGCGTCGGAGTAGCGCCGGGGCGCGGTCCGGCGCCGGCCGCCCTCCGCGTGCGGGGGGCGTCTTTTTTTGTGGCCGGCTCCTCGGCCCGCCGCATGTCCCCGTCCGGGCGGCCCTCCGCCCGGCTTCGGCGCCCCGCACCCCGCTGAGCCGGCAGCGCCCGCCGTCGCTGTCCCGCGCCCTCGCGCGCGCTCGTCCCGCGCCCTCGCGCGTGTTCCCACGCGCCCTCGCGCGCACTCCCACGGGCCCACGCGTGCGCGCTCGTCACGCGCCCTCGCGCGCGCCCGTCGCGCCGCCCTGCGCCAGCGCCTGGGCGGCCCACAGGAGCGCCCCGGCTTCCGGCCAGGCGCCCGACTTGATCCGCCATTCCGCCAGCCAGAGCGTCTCCAGGCAGCTCTCCAGCTCCTCGCGGCGGAAGCGACGCACCTGCTCCAGCGCGCGCCGCACGCGGAACGGGTGCTGGCCCAGTTCCCGCGCGATGTCGTCCGCGCGCCGCCCCTGCGCGGCCAGCTCGGCCGCCTGGCGCAGCAGGCGGAACTGGCCGGCGAGCAGGGCCAGGATGCGCAAGGGCGGCTCGCCCGCCGCGCGCAGGCTTTCGATCTCGGCCGCGGCCGCCGCCGCGTCGCGCCGTCCCAAAGCGTCGACAAGCCGGAAGACGTTCACGTCCTCCGCGGGCGTCACGACCGCCTGCAGCGCCGCCTCGTCGACGGGCGCCCCACCTGTGTACGCGACGAGCTTGCCCACCTCGCCGGCCAGGCGGTCGAGGTCGGCGCCGGCGAGCTCCACGAGGCGCCGCGCCGCTGCCGGCCCGATCTCGCCGCCTTCCTCGCGCGCGCGCCGCACCACCCACGCAGCCAGGGCATCCGCGTCGGCCGCGCCGCAGTCCACGTAGCCGCCGCGCTCCTCGATGGCGCGCACCGCGCGCCGGCGCCGGTCGACGCGCCCCCGGCAGCGCAGCACGAGCGCCGTCGCCGGCTCGGGCCGCGCGAGATAGGCTTCGAGAAGCTCCAGCCCCGGCGCCTCCCGGGCGGGCGCACCGTCCTCGGCGGGCTCCCCCAGGCCGGGCGGCTCATCGACGGTGACGACGAGCCCCCCGGACCAGGAGGGCGTCCGCAGCCGCTCGACGATCTCCTCCCAGGTGGCCGACGCGCCGTCGAGCCACGGAGCGTCCAGCGCCTCCCGGCCCGCGGGCACGAGCGTCTCAAGAAGCGCGCGGCGGACAGCGGCCGCGGCGATGTGCGACGGACCGACCAAAAGGTAGACGGGCGCCGCGCGCCCGGCGCGGATCGCGGCGACAGCCGCCTCGTACGGGAGCAGCGGGCTGCCCGCCTCCCCTCTCGCGCGCGTCACGAGGGCGTCCCTCCCACGGTGGGCGCCGCGCCGCACCGCTCGTCGCCCGGGGCGGCGCCCGCGGGGGCGGGGCCGCCGGCCGCCGCGGCCGTCCCCGCGCCGCCCTCCGGCGCGCCCGGCGCCGGCCCGCTGCCGTCGCCGGCGCCCGGGCCCCAGAGCGCGCCCACGACAGCGCTGAGGATGCCGACGGCCGGCACCGCGAAGAGCGCGCCCCACAGCCCCGCCAGCTCGAAGCCGCCGAGCAGCGTGACGATCGCCACGGACGGGCGCAGGCCCACCGCGTGCCCGGTGACGCGCGGCACCAGCACGTGCCCCTCCAACTGCTGGATGAGGATGAAGTAGATCACGACATAGAGGGCCGTGCGCCAGGAGACGAGAAGGGCGAGGAGCACCGCAGGGATGGCGCCCAGCACCGGCCCCACCATCGGCACCAGCTCGAAGAGGCCCGCGAGGAGCCCGATCAGCGCCGCGTACGGCACGCCCAGGAGCCAGGTGCCCACGCCCGCAAGGATCCCCAGGATGAACGCCAGCGTGATCTGCCCGCGCACGTAAGCGCCCAGGAGGCGCGAGGTGATACGCGCGATCTCGTCGTAGCGGGCGCGGTGCGGTGCCGGGACCCACGCGCGCAGGCCGCGCGCAAGGCGCGGACCGTCAAGCATCAGATAGATGGTGAGCACCGCCACGAGCACGATGTCCGCGGCCGCGCCGCCGATCTGGCCGACGATGTCGCCCAGGCGGGACAGCACCTGCAGCCCCACGGACTCAAGGCGCGAGGTGACCTGCGGCCACACCTTGTCCACGTCGAGCCGCAGGCCCATCTGCGCCAGGCGCTCCTGCCAAACGGGCGCCGCCTCCCGCGCCGCGGCCACGTACCCAGGCAGCGCCTGGCTCAGCTCGCCCACCTGCGTGATGAGCGGCCGCACGAGCGCGAGGGCCAGTCCCGCCACCAAAAGGAGCGTGGCCACGACGACGAGCGCCACCGCCAGCGCGCGGCTCGCGCGCTGCTCCTGCAGACGCGCGACGAGCGGGTTGAGGAGCACGGCGAGCACCCCCGCCAGCACCAGCACCAGCAGCGTGTGCGCCACGAGCCGCGCCGCGGCCACCACCGCCGCCCCCAGGGCCATGGCGGCGAGGATCGTCGCGAGCACAATGAGGCTGTCCAACCACATGCGACGGCGCCGCGCCGTCAAGGCTGCGCCACCTCCACAAGCTCCCCGCTTTCGCGGCAGCCGGCGCCCTCACCTGCCGCCGCATGCGCCGTGTCCACGCGGCGCCACGGCCCGGCGCCCCGCGCCAGCCAGAGGCGGCGGCCGTCGGTGCGGAAGCGCACCGCACCGCCGCCGTCGGTGCGCAGCACCTCCACCCCTTGGGCGCGATAGCGCTCCATCACCTCCGCGTCCGGCAGCCCGTACGGGTTCGGTCCGACGGATACCACGGCGAAGCGCGGCGCCACGGCGCGTAGAAACGCCTCTGTCGACGACGTGCGGCTCCCGTGGTGCGGCACCTTGAGCACCGTGCTCGCGAGGCAGCCGCCCGCGCCCACCATCGCCGCCTCCGCAGGCGCTTCCACATCGGCGGCAAGGAGGAAGCTCACGTCGCCGTACGCCAGCCGCAACACGAGACCGCGGTCGTTCTCCGACCACGCCTCCCCGCCGCGCGGCGGGTTGAGGAACTCAAGGCGCACGCCGTCCGGCAGCCGCGCCCGCCAGCCGCGCTGCGGCCGGGCCACCGGCAGCCGGCGCCGCACCGCGGCGGCCTCGAAGCGGCGGGCGCCGTCGTCCGCCGCCTCCACCCCCGATGTCATCACGAGATCCACCGGCCAACGCTCCACCACCGGGACCAGGCCGTGGAGGTGGTCGGCATCCGGATGCGTGGAGACGACGAGGTGCAGGCGCCGCACGCGCCGGTAGGCGAGGTAGCCGGCCAGCGCGCCCGCGCGCTCCTCCGGCGACGGCGCGGCCGCAAGGCGCAAGTTGCCGCCGTCCACGGCCAGCCAGCGTCCCGAGGGCGTGCGCACGACGGCGGCATCCCCCTCGCCGACGTCGAGAAACGTCACCTCCAGCATGCGCGGCCCGAAAGGCGGCCATGCCCCGATATCTGGCCAGCCGTGGAACGCCGTGGCGAGGACGATGAGGGCGACGGCCGCGGCGGCCGCTGGGCCGCCTGCGCGAAGCCCTCGCACGCCTGGAGCCGGCGGCGCACAGCCGCATCGCGGCCGCCGTGAGCCTCGATCCCTGGGCGCCCGGCCGCCTGCGCATGACAGTGCGCCTCGCGCCGCCGCCCGATCCGCACGACTGGCGCCTTTCCCTGGCGGCACTGCGCCCGCTTTCCGCCAGCCACGTCCTCGCTGCGGCGCTCGCCGCTCTGGCGGCGCCGGCCGATGCCGCCTCCATCCTGCGCGCCGCACGCCGCATCCTTGAGGAACTCCCGCCGGAGGCGGAACGGGAGCCGGACCTCGCCCGGAACCCGGACCGCGCCCTGCAGTTCCGCCTGCAGGAGGCCTGCCGCCGCGGCCACGTGCAGCGCGTGGCGGCGGCGCTCTACCGGTCCGTCCCCGGCGCGCGCGACCCCCGCTTCCCCGATGCCGCCGACATCTGCGCCTACCTCGCCGCCGCCCTGGAGGAGACGCGCGCCGCGCTCGAAGACCTTCTCCGTCGCCGCGCAGGCGAACCGCTCGTCGTCAGCTTCGTCATCCCGGCGCGGAACGAGGCGGCCCTCGTCACACGCGCGCTCGAGTCCGTCCGCGCCCAGGCGGCGGCGCTCGTGGGCAGCGGCAGCGCGGTGGAGGCGGTCGTCGTCGACAACGGTTCCGAGGACGGCACGGCCGATGCCGTCCTCCGCTTCATGGAAGCCCACCCCGACCTCGCCGTACGCCTCGTGCACGAGCCCCAGCCGGGCCGCTCACGCGCGAAGAACCGCGGCGCCCAGGAGGCGCGCGGCGAGGTGCTCGTCTTCCTCGACGCCGACTCGCGCGCCGCCCCCGACCTAGCCGCCTGGGTGGCGCGCCGCGCGCGGCTGGGCGCCATCGCGGAGAGCGTGCGCGTCACGGCCGACTCCACCCGCCCCGGGGAGCGCTTCTTCTTCGATCTTCTCGAGTTCGGCAAGCGCCACCTGGGTGTCCGCGCACAGATGTTCTTCTGCCGGCGCGAGGTCTTTCTCGCCCTCGGCGGCTTCCGCGAGGACCTGCACCTCGCCGAGGACAAGGAATTCCTTGAACGGGTCGAAGCGGCCGGGTACCCGGTGGGCCACCTCGACCGCAGCTGGATCGCGACCTCCCCCCGCCGACTGCGCCGCTGGCCCCTGGGCCTCGGGGCGATCGCGCTCCTCGTGCGCTGGGGGCTGGCGCATGTGGGCATCGGCCGGCGGTGGCGGTACTAGCCCGCGGCGCCAGGCGGCGCACATGCTCGTATCCCGCGCCATTCTCGGCGAAACTCTTTGACCGTATCGCGGCTCGTGGCGCGGAAGGCCGCCGAACCCTTCGCACCTCACCGCCACCCGTCCACGAGGCGGTCGAGCCGCTCGAACTCGAAGCCGCGCTGCCTCGCCCCGCGGATCACAGCCGGCAGGGCCGCCACTGTCTGCGCCGGCGCCCCCGGTGCGCCGCCGGCATCGTGCAGCACGATCACCGCGCCCGTCGCCAACCGGTCCAACACCCGCCGGACGATGACCTCCGGCGGCGTACCTGCGCGCCAGTCCCCGGCGATCACCGACCACATCACCGGCCGCTGGCCGAGCCGCCGCACGGCCAGCCACTCCGCCGCATTGAAGGACCCCCACGGCGGCCGGAACCACGCCGGCTCACCGCCGCCCGCCGCCGCGATGAGCCGCGCCCCCTCCTCCACCTCGCGCCATGCCGCGGCCGGCGTGAGAAGGTAGGCGTGGCGATGCGCGCGCGTGTGGTTGCCGACGAGGTGCCCCGCGGCGACCATCGCGCGCACCAGCTCCGGATGGCGCCGCGCGCGCTCCCCGACCAGGAAGAAGGCGGCGGCCACGCCGTGCTCGCGCAGGATTCGCAGCACGTCCGGTGTGTAGCGGGGGTCGGGGCCGTCGTCGAAGGTGAGGGCGATGAGGCGGGGGGCGGGGGCGGGCGCTGCGGGCGCCGCCGGCGTGGGGCGCGCGGCGGGGGCGGGGGCGGCGGCGCCCCTCACATGCCGCACCACGCGCGGATCGACGAAGCGAAACCAGCCATCGGCCGCCGGCCCGTAGAGAATCCACGCGAGCACCACCGCAGCCACCGCTTGCCAGGCCTGCACGCCGCCGCCTCCCTCCTTGCGCGGTCGCCACCTTGGATTTCAGGGCATGGATATACCGGTGCGTCGCACTGCCGCCCTCGCTCCGTCCGACCATTAGGCGCGTTCCGGGTTTGTTGACAAACCCAAAATGCGCCTTACGCCCCGTGCCCGCCACATTATGTCAATCTATAAGGTTCCATTTGATCCTTCGGCGGCCGCGCGAGCCGCACATGGGCGCCGCCCCCGGCCACCTGCCCACCGCGCGAGCCGCACATCGGCGCCCCCCCGCGCGCGTTTGCAATTCATTGTCTCTCTGTTGACAGCCCGTTGACGAGTTGTGCGCATGCTCGGCGTGGAAGGAGGTGAGCCACGGTGAAGCTTTCGCTGGGAAAG
>JADBKN010000045.1 GCA_014896375.1 Bacillota bacterium
AAGCGTGCCGGCCGCCGCATGGCCCGTGCCCGGCCGGCTGCCGGGCGCGCGAAGGGGGCGCTCCACGAGTGGACGAGCATGCACTGGAAACCATCCTCAGCAGGATGGGCTGCCCCACGCCCTTTCACCAAGTGCGCACGATGATCTTGGGTTGCGTCGCGGCGACGAACATGGTGCCCTTGAGCGTCCTGCAGCAGGAACTGTGGCAGGGCGAGGACCCGGTATTCGATGGTATGGATCAGGCGCAGCAGTATTTTGCGGCGCTCATGAACCTTTGGAACGACCTGGCGCGGTGCCAATCGGGCGAGTCCTTCCGGCTGACGCCGGCGCCGCCGCCCACCTGGGAGGGCGTGAAGCGGCGGATCGTCATCCGAAACGAGGAAATCGAAGGGTTCATCCGCGGTCTCGATCTCGGCGGGTCCGATCCGCACGCCGCGCCGCCGTCGGTGCGCAGGAAACTGGAATTTTTCGCGCTCCTCAGCACCCTCTTCGATCGCTACTTGGAACTTTTAGAGAAAGAAGGGCCGGAGACGCCACTTGAGAACACGTTGCGCGTGCTCGACCAGGCCGATGAAACCCTGGCACGCGACATGGCTTCAATGACCTATGAGCAGGCGCGCGCCCGGGCGCGGCTCCTCGGTGCGGGTCCATCGCCCATCGGCACGCCGCCGGCGGCTGCCGGCCGGGCGCCCGTGCGGGCGCGGCGTGTGGGCCGCAACGAGCCTTGTCCCTGCGGCAGCGGGCGGAAGTACAAGCACTGCTGCGGGCGCGGGTAGACTGCTGCGGGCGCGGGTAGTGAGGGGTCGGCCGTGGTGGGCGCCCCGACCCGCTCCCGTCACTCCCGGGTGCCTGCCGGCAAGCCGTACAGTTCCGTCGCCGTGCGGTGAAGAATGGCTTCCGCCCACACGAGGGCCTGTCGGACCGTCAGGAACCGGCGCCGGACAGCTCTCGCGGCGCTCTCGCGCGTCACTGTCGGGTCGACCGCCACTCCGGTACGGTAGCCGATGATGCTCTAAGACCAAGCAGCCGGGGAGTCGTCCCCGTCTGCTTGGTCTTGGCACCCTGCGACGTAGCCAGCGGCCGTTCCTCGATCCTCCGCCCGCCTCGCCGCTTCTACTTCAGGTACTGATCCACATTGGACGCGTCGATCAGCGTGAGCGGCGCGGCCGTGAAAGCCTGGTCGATGCTGCCGCCCTGCGCCAGTTTGACGGCGTCCTCCACCGCGGTCTTGCCCATCCACTCCGGCTGCTGGGCCACGGTGGCGACCATGTCGCCGGCCTTGATGGCCTTGAGGGCGTCATCCGTACCGTCGATGCCGACCACCTTGACCGCCTTGCCCGCGTTCTTGATGGCCTGGAGCGCGCCCAGCGCCATTTCGTCGTTCTCCGCGAAGACGCCGTTCAGGTCGGGGTTCGCCTGGAGGATGTTCTCCATGACGGAGAGACCCTGGGAGCGGTCAAAGTTGGCCGTCTGCTTCGCGACCACCTGGATGCCGGAGTTCGCCTGCACGGCTTGGTCGAAGCCCTTGCCGCGGTCGCGCGTGGCCGAGGCGCCGGGCACGCCCTCGAGCTCCGCGACCTTGCCGCTGCCGCCGAGCGCCTTGAAGAGCGCCTCCGCAGCCATCTTGCCGGCTTCGACGTTGTCGGAGGCGATCGTCGTGGCGACCTTCCCGCCGTTGACGCCGCGGTCGACGGCGATGACCGGGATGTGAGCGTCGTTCGCCTTCTGCACGGCGGGCACGATGCCGTCGGAGTCGACCGGGTTGACGACGATGACGTCGACCTTTTGCGTGATGAAGTCCTCGATCTGCGATGTCTGCTTGGAGAGGTCGTTGCCTGCGTCCGCCACGATGAGCTTCACGCCCGCGGCGTCCGCCGCCTTCTGGGCGCCGTCCCGCAAGGTTACGAAGTAGGGGTTGTTCAGCGTGGAAAGCGCCAGCCCCACCGTCACCTGCTTCTTCCCGCCGCCCTGCCCCCCGCTCTCGCTGCCGCCGCCCGCCCCGCCGCCGCCGCACGCCGCGAGGAGCAGCGCGGCCGTCAGGAGCGGAGCGATGAACCACAGTCGCTTCTTCATCCTTCATCAACCTCCCGTCTTGAACTGTCCCTGAGACCGAGGCCGCCAATTGCCGACCACCACCGCGAACAAGATCACCGCCCCCTTGATCACCTCCTGGTAGAACGGCGACACGTTGAGAAGGTTCATGCCGTTGTTGAGCACGCCCAGGATGAGCGCTCCGAGAAGCGTGCGCAGCACGGAACCCTCGCCGCCGAAGAGGCTCGCCCCGCCCAGCACCACGGCCGCGATCGCGTCCAGCTCGATGCCGACGCCTGCCTGCGGATCCGCCGAGGCGAGGCGTGAGGTGAGTACGATGCCGCCCACGGCGGCCAAGAACCCGGCGATGGCGTAGACGGCGTAGAGCACCTTCTCTGTGTGGATGCCAGCGTAGCGCGCCGCGCGCGCGTTCCCCCCGACGGCGTACACGTACCGCCCGAACGCCGTGTAGCGGAGCGTGACATGCGCCGCCGCGTACGTCGCCAGCATGAGCACCACCGGGAACGGCACGGGGCCGAGCCAGCCGTTGCCGATGAAGAGGAAGCTCTCCGGCAAGCCGGAGATGGGCCGCCCCTGCGTGTAGATCAGCGTGGCGCCGCGGGCGATGCCGAGCATGGCCAGCGTGGCGATGAACGCCGGCACGCGGAAGCGGACGACGAACAGCCCGTTCGCCAGCCCCACCGCCGTGCCCACGAGGAGTGCGGCCAGGCCGCCGAGCGCAAAGCCGTGGGCCAGGCCCACCCCCGCGACGACGGCGCCGGCGAGTGCCATCGTGGACCCGACGGAGATGTCGATGCCGGCGGATAGCACCACGAAGGTCTCGCCGGCGGCCAGGAGGCCGTTGATCGACACCTGCCGCGCGACGTTCATGAGGTTCGACCACGTGAGAAAGACCGGCGAGGCGGCCGTGAGCGCCCCGGCCAGCGCGAGGAAGCCGATGACGAGGCCGTAGTCCACCCAATGGAGGCGTTTCATGCCCCCACCCCCTGGCTGCAGAGGGCGAGGACGCGCTCATGTGTGGCCTCTTCGCGGCCGATCTCCGCGACGAGCCGGCCGCGCCGCAACACGAGCAACCGGTCCGAGAGGGCGAGAAGCTCCGGGATGTCGGAAGAGATGAGGATCACGGCCGTGCCCTGCTCCGTCATCTCCTGGATCAGCCGGTAGATCTCCACCTTAGCGCCGACGTCGACGCCGCGGGTGGGCTCGTCCAGGATGAGCACCCTGGGCGAGATCTCCAGCCACTTGCCGAGAACCACCTTCTGCTGGTTGCCGCCGCTGAGGTTTTCCACCACCGCGTCGATGGAGGGAGTGCGGACGGCCAGCGCGCGGGCGCGCTCCCGCACGGCAGCCGCCTCCTTGCCGCGCCGCACGAAACCGGCCGCCAGGTACCTCTCCAGCGTGGGATGCGTCATGTTGTCGCGGACGGCGAGGCGCAGCACGAGACCGGACTGCTTGCGGTCTTCCGGAAGGTATCCGATGCCCGCCTGGATGGCGTCGCGCGGGCTGCGCAGGGGGATCCGCCGCCACTCTTCGCGCGCGATGTCCCGCATCCACACCGCGCCGGCGTGCGGGCGCAGCCCGAAGAGCGCTTCCGCCGTCTCCGTGCGCCCCGCGCCGACGAGCCCGGCGAGCCCCAGCACTTCGCCCTCCCGGAGCTCGAAGGTGAGCCCTGTCACCACCGGCGGCGCGCCGAAGCCTTCCACGCGAAGGACGGTGCGGCCGATGCGGGCGCGGCGCTGCGGGTAGAACTCGCCGATCGCCCGCCCGACCATGCGGCGGACCACTTCCTCAGGCGACGCTTCCTTCACGCGCAACGTGCCGACGGTTTCACCATCGCGCAGCACCGTGACGCGGTCGGCCAGCTCCATGACTTCCTCAAGCCGGTGGGAGACGAAGATCACGCCCACGCCATGGGCCGCCAGTTGCCGCACCACCTGGAAGAGGTTGCGGATTTCCTGGGCGGTGAGCGACGCCGTCGGTTCATCCATGATGAGCAGCCGGGCTTCGCCGTGCAGCGCCTTGGCGATCTCCACAAGCTGTTGCTGCGCCACGCCCAGCTGGCCGGCCGGCGTGTCCAGGGGAAGGTCGACGCCCAACCGTTCCAGCGCCGCGCGGGCCAGAGAGCGCACGCGGCGGCCGTCCACCCACCAGCCGCGGCGCGGCAGGTCCGCGAGGACGATGTTCTCGGCCACGCTGAGACCGGGGATGAGGCTGAACTCCTGGTAGATCACGCGTACACCCGCCTCGTGGGCCTGGCGGGGATGCGTGAAGTGGACCGGGCGGCCATCGAGGCGGATCTCGCCGGCGTCCGGCGGCTCGGCGCCGGAGAGGATGCGGAGGAGAGTCGACTTGCCGGCGCCGTTCTCACCCATGAGCGCGTGGATCTCGCCGGCCTCCATGGCAAACGAGACGCCCTTCAGAGCGTGCACGCCTGGGAAGCGCTTGTGGACGTCCGTCACCTGCAGGAGGCTCAAAACGGGACACCTCCGTAAAGAAGCAGGTTGGCGTACGGCGTGAACTCTCCGGTCCGCACAATGAGCCGCGCCGTCCCGGCGAGGCGCTTGAACTCCTCGTGCGGCACCCTCCGCGTCTCCGCATGCGGCGCCAGGTCCTGCAGCCATTCCCGGAAGCGGGAGTCCATGCCGCTCTCCGGGCGCGCCGCCTCCTCCGCCCACACGGCCGCCTCCACCACCAGCTCCCGCAACACCGCCCGCGCCACGGCTTCCACGGACGGCACCCCGGGGACCACGGCGAGATCCAGCACGCGGACGCCGGGCGGCGCCGGCAAGCCGGCATCGGCCACGACCAGCGAGTCGGTGTGGCCCATGGCGGCGATGGCGTGCAGCAGCTCGGCATTCAGCAGTCCGTCTCTCCTCACGTCCGGCTCGTCCTCCATGTCGTCGAAATGGGTCCGTCCACGACGCTGCGACGCCGGCCGCCCGTGCCGCCCGCGCCGCGCGTCAGCGCGCCGGCCCGCTGGAGCTGCGCACGACCAACTCCGGCTTGAGGACGTCGACGCGCACCGGTTCGCCGGGGCGGTCCAGGCGGGCCGCCAGCCTCTCCACCGCGAGCTGGCCCGCCCGGTACGTGGGCTGCCGCACGGTCGTGAGCGGCGGGTTCGCGAGCCGCGCCACCAGCACGTCGTCGAATCCGGTCACAGAGACGTCGCCGGGCACGGCGCGCCCCGCCTCGAACGCAGCCTGCAGAAACCCGCAGGCGATCAGGTCGTTGGCGGCGACCACCGCCGTGAACCGGCGGCGGCTCTTCAGAAGGCGGCGGCCGCGCTCGTACCCGCTCTCCGCGGTGAACGGCCCTCGGGTGAGGTCGACGACCTCCACCCCCAGCTCCCGGCAGGCGTCCATGAACGCCTGCGCCCGCGTGGAGGCGGACTCCACCCCTTCCGGCCCGCCGAGGTGGACGAGGCGGCGGTGCCCCAAGCCGGCGAGGTGCTGCACCGCATCCGCGATGCCGCGACGGTTGTCCGTCACCACGCAGTCCACGTCCCAATGCGGCACGCGGCGGTCGATGAGCACGACGGGCACGGGTCCGGTGACGCGCGCCAGCGCGGAAGCGTCGCGGCTGGAGGCGATGATCATGCCGTCCACGCCGCGTTCTCGGAAGAGGCGCACGTAGGCCGCCTCCTGGTCGGGGTCATTGTCGCTATTCCCCAGGACCACGGCGTAGCCGCGCACGCGCGCCGCATCCTCGACGGCCCGGGCGAGGGACGGGAAGTACGGGTTGGTGATGTCGGGCAGAATGAGGGCGAACGTGCGCGTGACACCCGTCACCAGACCCCTCGCCACGCCGTTGGGAACGTAGCCCACGGCCGCCGCGGCTTCCTCGACCCTCCGCCGCACGGCTTCGCTCACGGGGCCGGTGCCGTTGAGGGCGCGGGAGACGGTCGCGATGCCCACGCCGGCCCGCGCCGCCACGTCACGCAAGGTGGCCACCCGCCTCACCTCCCGCGTCTGCGCTTATGCGCCGCCGCCCACCCCAGCCAGGGCCCGGCGCCATGGAGCCGGCCATTGCGGATGGCCGGGGTGGGTATAGGAGTGAAAACGTTTCCACTGAGATCGTGAGTAAGGTTCGACGCCGCCCGCCCGATACCTCCGTCCCCCCACGCCGCGCCCTGCACCGGCCGGGTGGTACATTGTGGGCAGGCGCCGTGGTGGCATGCGCTGGTTCGGCGCGGAAGGGGGAACTCACCGGTGAAGACGTACCGCTATGTCATCGTGGGAGGCGGAATGGCGGCCGACGCGGCCGTGGACGGCATCCGCGAACGGGACCCGCACGGCTCCATCGCGCTCGTGTCCGCGGAGCGCTTCCCGCCCTACAAGCGGCCGCCGCTGTCCAAGGCTCTCTGGCACGACTACCGCCTGGAGCGGACCTTCCTCAAACCCTCGGCGGCGGAGCTGGGCGTGGACGAGCACCTCGGCCAGGCGGTGACGGCCCTCGATCGCGCGGCGCACACGGTGACGCTCGCCTCCGGTGCGCAGCTGCGCTACGAGCGGCTGCTCCTCGCCACGGGGGCGTCCCCCAAGCAGCTGCCCTTCGGGGAGGGCGTGATCTACTACCGCACGATGGCGGACTACCTGCGCGTGCGCGCCGCCGCCAAGGAGGGGCGGCGGGCCGTCATCCTGGGGGCGGGCTTCATCGGCTGCGAGATGGCGGCCGCGCTGCGGCAGAGCGGCTTGGAGACGGCGATGGTCTTCCCGGAGCGGCACCTTCTGGAGCGCCTCCTGCCGGCGGACCTCGCCGCCCACGTGACGGCGTACTACCGCGAGAAAGGCGTGGAGCTGCACGCGGAGGACGTGCCCGTGGCCGTGGAGCGGGCAGGCGACGGCTTCCGCGTGCGGACGCGCGCCGGCCGCGAGCTGGCGGCGGACCTGGTGCTGGCCGGACTCGGCGTGCGGCCGAACGACGGCCTCGCGCACGAGGCCGGCCTGCGCGTGGAGGACGGCGTCGTCGTCGACAGCCGCCTCCAGACGGAGGATCCGGACGTCTTCGCCGCGGGCGACGTGGCGCGCTTCCCGCTGGACGCGCTGGGCGGGGAGCTCGTGCGCATTGAGCACGAGGACAACGCCAAGTCGCAGGGACGGCTGGCGGGGCGCAACCTCGCGGGGGCGGAGGAGCCCTACACGCACACGCCGTTCTTCTACTCCGACCTCTTCAACCTCGGCTTCGAGGCGGTGGGCGTTCTGGACGCGCGCCTCTCCACCGTGGCGGACTGGAAGGACGGGTTCCGGAAGGGCGTCGTCTACTACCTGGACGATGCCGGCCACGTGCGCGGCGTGCTCCTTTGGAACGTGTGGGACGCGGTGCCGAAGGCGGAGGCGGTCATCCGTGAAGGACGGCCGGCCGGTGGCGTGGAGGCGCTGAAGGGGAGGATCTGAAGGTGAAGGCGATCCGCGTGGCCGAATTCGGCGGACCCGAGGTGCTGCGGCTGGAGACGGTGCCGGAGCCGCGGCCGGGGCCGGGCCAGGTGTGCGTGCGGCTGCGTGCGGCGGGCGTGAACCCCGTCGAGACCTACATCCGTTCCGGCCAGTACGGGCGCTTGCCGCAGCCGCCCTACGTGCCCGGCTTCGACGGCGCCGGGGTGGTCGTGGAGGTGGGCGAAGGCACGCGGCGCTTCGCCCCGGGCGACCGCGTGTACGTGGCCAGCCTGCGCCTGCCGCAGGGTGCGGCCACCTATGCGGAGGAGACGGTCGTCGACGAGGGTGAGGTGTGGCCGCTGCCGGAGGGGATCGACTTCGCCCAGGGCGCGGCGCTGGGCATCCCCGCCGGGACCGCGTTCCGGGCGCTGCACTTCGTCGGCGGGGCGCGGCCGGGCGATTGGCTCCTGGTGCGCGGCGCCAGCGGCGCCGTGGGGACGGCGGCGGTGCAGCTGGCGAAGGCGTTCGGCCTGCGCGTGGTGGGGACGGCCGGAACACCCGCGGGGCGTGACTTGGCGCTTTCCCTCGGCGCGGAGGCGGCGCTCCCCCACGACGCCGACGACGACGCGCGTCGCCACACCGGGGGCCACGGCTTCGACCTGATCCTGGAGCTGGCGGCGCACAAGAACCTGGGCCGCGACCTGAAACTCCTGGCGCCCGGCGGGCGTGTGGTGGTCGTAGGCTCCCGCGGGCCGGTGGAGGTGAACCCGCGCGACCTCATGAACTGCGGCGGGGCGGTGCTCGCGCTCAACCTCTTTTTCACCCCGCCCGACGAGTACCGGCGCATCCACGAGGGGCTGGGCGCGGCCCTGCGCGCCGGCGTGCTGCGGCCGGTGGTGGGCCGGCGCCTTCCGCTGGAGGACGCCGCGCGCGCGCACGAGGCGGTGCTGGAGCCCGGGGCGATGGGGAAAGTGGTGCTGGAGATCGGCGAGTGAGGGCCCGGGCCGTAGGCAGTCCGGGCCTTCATGAAAAGGATGCGCGGCGGTCGACGATGCGCTCCGACCCGCCGGGGCTGGTCGCGAAGAGCGCGCCACGCTCAGAACGCCGGGATCCCGTCCGTCGAGCTCAGATCGCTACGCCCTGCCCACGGGCACACGCTGCGCCGCCTCGCGCCCCGCCTTGAGCCAGCGCGCCACCTCGACGAGCCGCTTCGCCTGATAGCGGACGGCATCGAGGACCTCCTTGGCGGGTCCGGTCTCGTTGGCCGCGGCGCTCGTGCCGTACGGGTTGCCGCCCGCCGCGAAGATCGTCGGGTCGGTGTAGCCCGGCGGGACGATGATGGCACCCCAGTGGTGCATCGTGTTGTAGAGCGCGAGAATCGTCGTCTCCTGGCCGCCGTGCGGGTTGCTCGCAGAGGCGAACGCCGACACCGCCTTGTTCGCCAGCTTACCCTGCGCCCACAGCGGACCGCTCTGGTCGAGGAACTGCTTCATCTGTGCGGCCACGTTGCCGTAGCGGGTCGGCGAACCGAAGAGGATCGCGTCGGCCCATTCCAAGTCTTCCAGCGTGGCCACCGGAAGATCGGGATGCTCATCGCGGAACTTCTTCCAGTTGGGGTTGCGCGCGATGGCTTCCGGCGGCGCCAGCTCCTGCACGATCCGCAGGCGCACGTCCGCCCCCGCCTCGCGCGCCGCCTCCGCCGCGGCTTCGGCCATCCTGTGGATGGTGCCGGTGGACGAGTAGTAGATGATCGCAAGGTTGAGATCGCCCATGGAACGCTCTCCTCCGCATGGTTTGCCGATAGCATCCCCATGGGGGTACGGGACCTTTCCCGGCGACGTCGCTTGCACTAATATAGCAGCAGCCGATTGCATTGTGTAGGCCTAAAGTGTCAGGTCGTGCCAGTCTCACCATCACGGACGTCTACCCCGACAAAGCACAGCGGCGGGCACTGCCGCCCGCCGCGTCCCCCACACCGGTTCCCATCGGCGTTCCGTCGCCTTTCCGTCACCGTCGGGGACGGTCGCTCCCCCGCCCTCGCCAAAGGAGCACTACGGCCGCCACCAATGCGGCGGCCACGATGGCGTAGTCCAGCCGGTGGAAGAAGCCTTCCAGCGCCGACCAGCGTTCCCCCAAGATGACGCCCGCCCACACGAGCGCCGTCGTCCACGGCAAGGAACCGAGCAGCGTATAGAGGAGGAAGCGTCCGAAGGCCATGCGGCCGATGCCGGCCGGAAGTGAGATGAAGGTGCGTACGACCGGCAGGAGGCGGCCGAAGAACACGGCGGCCTCGCCGTGACGGCGGAACCACGCCTCCGCCTGCTCCAGGTGGTGGGCGTTGAGCAGCACATAGCGCCCGTAGCGCAGCACGAGCGGACGCCCGCCGAAATACCCGAGAGCATAGGAGAAGGCCGAGCCGCAGAGCCCACCGGCCATGGCGGCCGCCACGGCTCCCCAGAACTTCAGGGCTCCGGTGAAGACGAGGTAGCCGGCAAAGGGAAGGATGACCTCGCTGGGCAGGGGGATGTTGGCGTTCTCGATCGCCATTTCCAGCGCCACGCCCCAGTAGCCCCAGCGCACGGCGACCTGCACGATCCAATCGGCGACGGCCTGGAGAAGCCCGTGCAGCGCGACACGTCCTTTCCGGGGTCCTGTCTCCCCGCCTGGTCTCTCGCCCCTTGGATCGTACTACGCCGCCGCGCGCCGCGGCAGACGCATGGTACATTGGACGCATGATCGACGGTGTCTTCCTTCGCGCCCTCCGCCGCGAGATCCACGACTGGCGCGAGGCGCGCGTCCAGCAGGTCCGCCAGCCGGGAGAGCGCTGTCTCGTGTTGGAGCTGTACGCTCCCGGGCGCGGCGAAGCGCGGCTGCTCATCGATGCCGCCGAACGCCCGCGCATTCACCTCACGCGCCAGCCATGGCCGAATCCGCCGGTGCCGCCGGCCTTCTGCCAGCTCTTGCGCGCGCGCCTCGTGGGCGCCCAGCTCGCCGATGCCGTGATGGAAGGCCTGGAGCGCGTGCTGGCGCTGCGCTTTTTGGGCCAGGATGAGCTGGGCCGCGCCGTCTCCTGGTGGCTCTACGTAGAAGTGATGGGCCGGCGCAGCAACGCGGTGCTCGTCGACGAGGACGGGCGCGTGGTCGACGCCTTGCGGCGAGCGGCGCCGGGCGACAACCCCGTGCGGCCCGTGTGGCCCGGGCTGCGGTACGAGTGGCCGCCGCGCCCCTCGGGCTGGCGCGACGTGGTGACAATGGAGCCGGAGGAGTGGCGCGCGTGGGCGGAGCGCGCGGCGGCCGCAAGCGGCGGCGCCGGTGGCGTGGCCCGGACGGGCGCGGACGCCGCCTCCGCCGTGATGGCCGCCGCGCCCGGGCTCGGCACCGTGCTGGCGCGGGACGTCACCCGTCGCGCCGGCGTGGATCCGTCCGCTTCGTGGGAGGCGATTTCGGCCGAAGAGCGGAGCCGCGTCCTCGACATCCTCGCCGAACGCCTGGCGGCTGTGCGCTCCGAGGCGTTCCGCCCCTGCCGGATCCTCGCCGGAGGGCGCACATCGGCCTTCGCCGCGCTGGATCTCCAGCCGGAGCCGGGGGAGACGGTGGAGTTCTTCCCTTCGCCGTCGGCCCTCTTGGAGACGGTGACGCGCGAGACGGAGGCCGTGCGGCGCCGCACGGAAGCGCGTGCGCGCCTCCTGCGCATCGCGCGCGCCGCTTTGGAACGCGCGCTGCGCAAGCGGGAGCGCCAGCGGGCGGAGTGGGAGGAGGCGCGCGCGGCTGAGGAATATCGCCTGCTCGGTGAGCTGCTCACCGCCTACCTCCACCAGGTGCCCGCCAGGGCGGAGGCGGTGGTGCTGCCGGACTGGACGCGCGACCAGGCGCCGCGCACGGTGCCCCTGGACCCGCGCCTCAGCCCGGCGGCGAACGCGCAGCGCTACTTCCGCCGCTACCAGAAGGCGAAGCGCCGCCGCGTGGAGCTCTTGCCGCTCCTCGAGGCCACGGAGGCGGAGGCGGCCGCGTTGGAGGACGTCGTCGCGAGGCTCGCCAATCTGCCGCCACTGGACGCCGCCACGGCCGGCGACGCGTGGGAGGAGATCCTGCGCCGCTGGGACGCGGCGCTGGCGGACGCCGCGGGGCGCCTGGAGGAGTTGGGGCTCGCGGGCGCGGGCGACGTCGACGGGCGCTCCCCGTCCGCGCGGCCCGCCTCACCGGACGCGGACGCGTCCCCCGGCGCCGCGCCCGGCCGGCCGCGCCACTACCGCTCGTCTGACGGCTGGACGCTCTGGGTGGGCCGCAATAGCCGCCAGAACGACTGGCTCACGTTGCGCTTCGCCCGGCCGGACGACTGGTGGTTCCACACGAAGGACATCCCCGGCACGCACGTCCTGGCGCGGCCTCCCGAGGGCTGGCCGCCGGAGGAGCCGCCGCCCCCCGCCACGCTGCAAGAGGCGGCGCTGCTCGCGGCCTTCTTCAGCCGCGCGCGCCAGAGCTCCAACGTGCCCGTCGACTATACACGGCGGCGCTATGTCCGTCGCATCCGCGGCGCGGGTCCCGGGCAGGTTCACTACGATCACCAGCGAACGGTCTTCGTCACGCCGTCGCCCGAGCGCCTGCCGCCTCCTTTGGAGGAGGGCGATGATGCGCCGTCACGCGCGTGAGCGCTGCGCACCTCCGGCCGAGGGGAAACAGGAACCGGGGATGAGGTAGAGCGGCGCGTTCCAGGCGGCGTCCCCCTGCTCCGGTGTGATGGCGCCCGTCTCCACCATCTGCTCCAGCACGTATCTTTCCCGGGCGCGCGCGCCGTCGAGGTTGCAGAAGGGGTCGTAGAGGCTTGGCCCCTGCAGCACGCCCGCGAGCAGGGCACTCTGTGCCAGGGTGAGCGCGGCCGCCGGCTTGGCGAAGTAGGTTTCCGCGGCCGCCTCCACACCGTATGCGCCGTGGCCGAAGTAGACGGCGTTAAGGTACATCTCCAGGATCTTGTCCTTGGGGTAGGTGCGCGTGATCATCACGGCGAGGGCGATTTCCTTGAGCTTGCGGCGGAGGGTCTTCTCCCGCGTGAGCAGCGTCTCGCGCGCGAGCTGTTGGGTGATCGTGCTGCCGCCTTCCGCGTACTCCAACGAGACGATGTCCACGATCAGCGCGCGGCCGATGCCCGTCCAGGAGACCCCCCAGTTGCGGTAGAAGGTCCTGTCCTCGGCGGCCACGACGGCCGCGCGCATCTCCGGGGCGATGCGCTCCAGCGGCACGTAGGAGCCGCCGTTGACGAGCACCTGGTGCTGGACGATGCTCTCCAGCTGGTTCACCTGGGGCGCGTACGTCTGCCAGAAGACGAGGCCCGTCCAGGTACCCGCCAAGAGGATCCCCGCTGCCGCCCAAAGGGCCCAGCGCCGGCGCCGGGGACGCGGTGCCTGCCGGCTGGATTCGGCTTCCGACAGCACCGGGATTTCCCTCCCACCGCGACGCATTCTACCACAGGGACGGCGTGCGGCCGGAAGGGGGCCGCGGCCGACGAAGGGCGGCCAGGAGCCGGACGGACGCCAGGGAAGGAGCGGTGTGCAGCCGATGGAAGGGGCGCGGCTTCTGCGGACGCTCGCCGGGCGCGGCACCTCGCGGCTTGAGGAGCGGCGCTCGGTGTTCATCGGCGTGGCGGAGCCCGCGACGGACGAGGCGGCGTGGCGCGCGCGCGTCGCCGCCATCCGCGCCGAGCACCCGCACGCGCGCCACGTCGCCTGGGCGCTGCGCCTGGCGGGCGGCCTCGAGCGGGCCTCGGACGACGGCGAGCCGGCGGCCACGGCCGGCGCGCCGTGCCTGGAGGCGTTACGCGCGGCCGGTGTGTGCGACGCCGGCGTCGCCGTCGTCCGCTACTTCGGCGGCACCCTCCTCGGCCGCGGCGGGCTGATCCGCGCCTACGGCGCCGCCGCGCGCCAGGCCGTGGCCGCCGCCGGGGTGCGGGAGCGCCGGCCGCACGCCGTCATCGCCCTCGCGCTCCCCTATCCCGACTGGCCGGCGGTTATGGCTTGGCTGGAACGCGTGCCGGGCGTCGTGCTGCGCGGGGCGGAATATGCGGAAGCCGTCCGCGCGGAGGTGCTCATCGACCTCCTCGCCGCCGACCCGCAAGCGGTCGTCGCCGAGTTGCGCGAGCGCACGGCGGGACGCGCAGCCGCCGAGCCGCGCGACACGAGGCTCTACCCTTGAGTCCAGGGCCGCGCCGCCGTGCCGCGCGCGTCGCCGTCGCCCTCACGGCGCGGCCGTCGCTGCGAGGTGCGTCGTGAACCAGCCGACGATGCGGCGGAGCCGGTCGACGCGGTGCCAGGGTTTCCCGCTGCGCGACATCTCGTGCGACTCCCCGGGGTATCGCACCAGCTGCACCGTCCTCCCCAGGCGCTTGAGTGCGGCAAAGAACTGCTCCGCGTGCGCCACCGGGCAGCGGTAGTCCTCCTCCGCGTGGAGGAGGAGCAGCGGGGTACGCACGTTCTCCACGTACCAGAGCGGCGACATGCGCGCGTACGCCTCCGGGTCCTTCCACGGGGGCGCGGCGAAGAGGTCGTCGTCCAGCAGGTGGCCGAAGTCGCTGGCGCCGTAGTCGACGAACCAATTCGAGAGACTGCGCATGGAGACGGCGGCGCGGAAGCGGTCGCTGTGGCCCACGGCCCAGTTGACCATGAAGCCGCCGTAGCTGCCGCCGGCGATGCCCACCCGGTTCGGGTCGATGAAGCCGCGCTCCAGGGCGGCGTCCAGGAGGGCCTGTACGTCGGCCCAGTCCTTCCGCCCCCAGTCCCGGTGAATGGCCTGGCGGAAGGCCTTGCCGTAGCCCTCGGAGCCGCGCGGGTTGGAGAAGATCACGGCGAAGCCGTGGTTGGCCAAAAGCTGGAACTCAAAGAAGAAGGCCGACGTGTACATGGCCTCGGGCCCGCCGTGGACCTCGAGCACCGCCGGGACCTTCTCGGCCTGCCCCTCCCGGAACCCGACGGGCTTGAGGATCCAGCCCTCCACCTCCGGCCCGTCCGGGGCGCGGAAGACGATGCGCTCCGGCACCTGCAGCTGCACTTCCGAGAGGAGCTCGCGGTTGACCTCCGTGAGCCGGCGTTCCGTCCACGGCGAGGACAAGGAGTCGCCACCGTCCGCCGGGCGCTCGCCGTACCACACGTCGTTCGGAGTGACAGGGTCCGAGGCAAGCGCCACATAGCTACGGCCGTCCCGGGCGAAGGCGGCGTCGTACACCGTACGCTCGCGGGAGGAGAGCGGCGTCACCTCACCGCTTTCCACATCGACAGCCACGATCTGCGTCACGCCGCGGTCCGACGAGAGAAGGAAGGCGGTGCGCCCATCCGGCGCGAAGGCGGGCGCCGCCGTGCCGCCGTGGCCGCGTGTGTCGCTGATGGAGGCGTCCACAAGGGAACGGTCGAAGCCGGGCGTCACACAGCGCGGCGGCGCGGAGCCGTCGACGGGGACGAGGTAGAGGCGGGCTTCGTCGAAGCGGCCCTCCCCTTCCGCGCGCCGGCAGAGGAAGGCCACATGGCGGCCGTCCGGGGTGAAGGCCGGGCTGGAGGCATATCCCTCGGCGCTCGTGAGGCGGCGCGGCTCGCCGCCCTCCGCGGGCATGACGTAGACGTCGCTTGCCTGGACGAAGTCGGCGTTCGGCATGCGCTTGGACACGAACGCCAGCCAGCGGCCGTCCGGGGAGACGGCCGCGTCGCGGTCGTCCCAGTCGCCGCTCGTCAGCGGCACGAGTTCCCCGCCACGGCGGCTCAGACGGAAGAGGTGGCTGCGCCGGTCTCCTAAGAAGCCGGCCGTGTCGAGCTTGTAGAAGGCGCGGTCGATGACGCGCACATCGCGGTTATAGCGGCGGTCCTGCTCCTCCGGCGTCTTGGGCGGCGGCGGGTCCTTTGGCTCAGGCTCCGTCAGCCCCTCGCGGCCCACGCGCACGGTGACGACGAGCTCGTCTGCGTCCTTCCAGACGAAGTCCTCCACGCCGTCGACGTTCGTCAGCTTTTCGGCCTCGCCTCCGGTGGTGGGCATCACCCAGACCTGGGTCGAGCCGCTGCGGTTCGACAGGAAGGCGAGGTGCGCACCGTCCGGTGAATAACGAGGGTGCGTGTCGCGGTGGGCGCCGGCCGCGGTGAAGGGGCACGGCTCGCCGTCGGGCAGGTCCACCACCCAGATCTGCGAGCGGTACTTGTTCTCCTCCGCGTCGACGGTGGTGCGCACAAGGGCGGCCTGGCGGCCGTCCGGACGCATGGCCACGTCACTGAGGAAGACAAGGCGGAGGAGGTCGGCGGCCTCCAGCCGGCGGGCGGGCGAGGCGGAGGGCGGGCGGTCGGTCATGCGGGGGACCTCGC
>JADBKN010000046.1 GCA_014896375.1 Bacillota bacterium
GATGCTGAGCATCACGTCTTCCGCGAGCGCCGCCATCTCCACGGCCAGCACGCCCTCCGCGATCAGCTCGCCGGCACCCGGCCCGGCGATGCCCACGCCCAGCACGCGCTTGGTGTCCGGGTCGACGATCATCTTCGTCACGCCGTCGTTGCGGCCGAGGGTCGTCGCCCGGCCGGAGGCGCCCCACGGGAAGCGCGCCACCTGCACGGCGCGTCCCTGCGCCTTCGCTTCCGTCTCCGTGAGGCCGCACCAGGCGATCTCCGGATCGGTGAACACGACGGCCGGGATGGCCCGCGGCTCGAAGGCCGCGCGGCGCCCGGCGATGGCTTGCGCGGCCACGCGCCCCTCGTGCGAGGCCTTGTGCGCGAGCATCGGCTGGCCGGCCACGTCGCCGATGGCGAAGATGTGCGGCTCCGCCGTGCGCCGGGCGGCGTCGACCTGGATAAAGCCCCGTCCGTCGACGACGACGCGCGTGTTCTCCAGGCCGATGTCCTGCGTGTTGGGGACGCGCCCCACGGCCACGAGCACCTTGTCGAACTCCTGCTCCGGCTGCTCGATGCCCGGCCCCTCCAGGCGCACGCGCACGCGCCGGCCGCTCTCCTTCAGCTCCACCACGCGCGTTTGGAAGTGCAGCGCCTTCATCTCCGCCTTCATGCGGTTCTGCAGCGGGCGGACGAGGTCGCGGTCGACGCCCGGCAGGAGGCCCTCCGTCAGCTCGACGATCGTCACGTTGGAGCCGAGCGCCGCGTAGACCGTGGCCAGCTCCGCGCCGATGTACCCGCCGCCGACGACGAGCAAGTCCTCCGGCACGTCCTCGATCTCCAGCGCCGCCGTGGAATCCATCACCCGCGGGCTGTCCAGCGCGAGCGCCGGGATGGCGAGAGGGCGGGACCCCGTGGCGAGGATGAGGTACTCGAACGCGATCGACGTCTCGCCGCCGTCGACGAGGCGCACGTCCAGCGTGTGCGCGTCGCGCAGGCGGCCGCGGCCCTGGACATAACGGATCTTCCGCTGCTTCGTGAGCACGCCCAGCCCGCCCGTGAGCTTCTGCACCACCTGGCCCTTCCAGGCGCGCAGCCGGTCGAGGTCCACGCGCGGCTGGCCGAAGGTGACGCCCCACTCACCGGCGCGCTCCGCCTCGCGGATGAGAGCGGCCACATGGAGCAGCGCCTTCGACGGGATGCAACCGCGGTAGAGGCACACGCCGCCGGGGTTGGCGGCCTCGTCGACGAGCGTCACCTCCAGCCCCAGGTCCGCGGCGGCGAAGGCGGCGGCGTAGCCGCCGGGCCCGCCGCCGAGCACGAGCACCTGCGCCTTGTCGGTCGGCATCGGCTCAGCCCTCCAATGCGAGCAGCAGCGGGTGTTCGAGCGCCTCCACGATCCACCGCAGGAAGCGGGCGGCGTCGGCGCCGTCGATCACGCGGTGGTCATACGAGAGCGAGAGCGGCAGGATGGTGCGCGGCTCGAAGCGGTCGCCCAGATAGACGGGCCGCACCTGCGTGCGGGAGACGCCGAGGATGGCCACTTCCGGGGCGTTGACGATCGGCGTGAAGTTGCTGCCGCCGATGCCGCCGAGGTTGGAAATGCTGAAGCAGCCCCCCTGCATGTCCTCCGGGGTCAGCTTGCGCTGGCGCGCGCGCTCCGCCACCTGGCCGAGCTCCACGGCCAGCTGGATGAGGCTTTTCTTGTCGACGTCGCGGATGACGGGCACGAGGAGGCCGTGCTCGGTGTCCACGGCGACGCCGATGTGGCAGTAGTTCTTGTAGATCAGCTCTTCCGCGGCCATGTCGAGGCTCGTCGCGAACTTCGGGAAGACCTTGAGCGCGTGGGCCACGACCTTCAAAAGGATGGCCGTCACCGTGAGCTTGCCGCCGGCCGCCTCCACGCGCGGCCCGTAGGCCTTGCGGAAGCGCTCGATCTCCGTGACGTCCGCCTCGTCGAAGTGCGTGACCTGCGGCACGGTGGCCCACACGCGCGCCATGTGGTGGGCCGTGGCCTTGCGCACGCCGCTCATCTTCTCCCGGCGGATCTCGCCCCAGCGGCTGAAGTCCGGGAGCGGGACGGCCAGCGCCGAAGGCGCGAGCGCGCCGGGGACGGCCGCGCCCGGCAGGGCGGCCGCGCCGGCCGCGGCCAGCGCCTGCTGGCGTTCGCGCACGTAAGCCTTGACATCGTCCATGGAAATGCGGCCGCCGGGTCCGGTGCCGCGCACCTGCGTGATGTCGACGCCGAGCTCGCGCGCGAAGCGGCGCACGGAGGGCGCGGCCGGGACGAGGGAGCCGTTGCGCGCGCCGGCCGGCGCGGGCGCGGGCGCGGCGGGCGTGGGCGCGGGCGCGGGCGCGGGGGCGGAGGCGGCCGCCGCCGCCTGGGCAGGCCCGGCCGTGCCGTCGGCCGCGCCGCCGGGCGCGCCCGGGGCCGTCGCACGCGCGCCCTCTGCGCCGCCACGCGCCTGCGCGCCACCCGCCCCCGCGGCCTCCGCGGCCGCGTCCTCGTCGACCGTGACGAGCGGCGCGCCCTCCTTCACCTCGTCCCCTTCACGAACGTGAACCGCCCGCACCACGCCGCTGACCGTGGACGGGACCTCGACGACCGCCTTCTCCGTCTCCACCTCGACGATGCCTTGGTCGACCTCGACGCGGTCGCCGACCGAGACGAGCACCTTCACGACCGTCCCGGTCTTGCCGCCCTCGGCGAGGCTCGGCAGCTTCAGTTCCGTCGCCATCGGATTCGCGTCCACTCCCCTGGTCCGTCATCGTAGGTCCGCCGCGCCCCGCCGCCCCGCGGAGCCGCGGGATCGGCCATGGCCGCGGGACCGCCGAAGCGCTCAGCTCTTGACGGGATCCGGCTTTTCCGCGTCGATGCCGAGCTCGCGCATCGCCGCCGCCACCGCGCCCGCCTCCAGCCGGCCCTCGCGCGCGAGGCTCCAGAGCACCGCGTATGTGATCCAGCGGGCGTCGACCTCGAAGAACGCCCGCAGCGCCTCCCGGGACTCGCTGCGCCCGAACCCGTCCGTGCCCAGAGAGACCAGAGGCCGCGGCAGCCAGCGCCCGATGGAGTCCGGCAGCGCCTTCACGTAGTCCGAGGCGGCGACGATCGGCCCCTCCGTGCCCTCCAGCAGCTGCCGCACGTACGGCACCTTCGGCTTCGCCTCCGGGTGCAGGAGGTTCCAGCGCTCCGCTTCCACGGCGTCGCGATACAGCTCCTTGTAGCTCGTCACGCTCCACACGTCCGCGGCCACGCCGTACTCCTCAAGGAGATCCTGCGCCTTGAGCACCTCGTTCATGATCGCGCCGCTGCCGAGGAGCTGCGCGCGGTACACGGGCTTTCTCAGGCTGGACTTCCGGAAGAGGTACATGCCCCGGACGATGCCCTCTTCGACGTTCTTGCCCTTCGGCATCGGCAGCTGGACGTAGTTCTCGTTGCCGACGGTGAAGTAGTAGAACACGTCCTCGCCCTCGACGAACATGCGCCGCAGCCCGTCCTTCACGATGGCCGCGATCTCGAAGGCGAAAGCCGGGTCGTACGCCTTGAGGTTCGGATAGGGGTAGGCCAAGAGGTGGCTGTGGCCGTCCTGGTGCTGCAAGCCCTCGCCGGCCAGCTGCGTGCGCCCGCAGAGCCCGCCCACAAGGAAGCCCTTCACACGCTGCTCGGCCGCGGCCCAGGCGAGATCGCCGAAGCGCTGCAGCCCGAACATCGAGTAGAACCAGAAGAAGGGCACCATGGTGATGCCGTTCGTGTAGCCCGACGTGCCGGCCGCGATGAACGACGCCATCGCGCCGTCCTCCGTGATGCCCTCCTCCAGCATCTGGCCGTTCTCGGCCTCCTTATACGGGAGAAGGGTGTTCGAGTCGACGGGGTCGTACAGCTGCCCGACGGGCGAGTAGATGCCGATCTGGCGGAAGAGGCTCTCCATACCGAACGTGCGCGCCTCGTCCGGGACGATCGGCACGATGCGCGCGCCGATGTTCTTGTCGCGCAGGAGGTTCGTGAGGAGGCGCACCGTCGCCATGGTGGTGCTGACCTTGCGGTCGCTGCCCTCCTTGAACTCCTCGAAGGCGGCCGCGTCCGGCGCAGGCAGCCGCTCCATGGTCTCGCGCCGCTGCGGCAGGCTCCCGCCCAGCGCGCGGCGGCGCTCCCGCGCGTAGGTGACCTCGCGGCTGTCGTCCGCGGGGCGATAGAACTCGACGGCGCGCACCTGCTCATCGGTGAGCGGCAGGCCCAGCCGGTCGCGGAAGGCGAGCAGTTCGTCGTCGTCCATCTTCTTCCGGTCATGGGCGACGTTCCGCGCCTCGTCCTTCTCGCCCAGAAGATAGCCCTTCACGGTCTGGGTGAGGATGACGACGGGCGAGCCGGTGTGCTCCACCGCCGCCTTGTACGCGGCATAGACCTTGACCGGGTCATGGCCGCCGCGGCGCAGCTGCTTCAGCTGCACGTCCGAGAGGTGGTCGACGAGCTCCTTCAGTTCCGGCGTGTTGAAGAGGTGCTCCCGCATGTAGGCGCCGCTCTCGACGGCGTACTTCTGGAGCTCCCCGTCCAGCACGCGGTTCAGGCGCTCCACCAGCCGGCCGTCGCGGTCGCGCGCGAGGATCGGGTCCCAGTCGCTGGACCAGAGCACCTTGATCACGTGCCAGCCGGCGCCGCGGAAGAGCGCCTCGAGCTCCTGGATGATCTTGCTGTTGCCGCGCACCGGGCCGTCCAACCGCTGCAGGTTGCAGTTGACGACGAAGATGAGGTTGTCGAGCTCCTCCCGCGCCGCGAGGCGCAGCGCGCCTGTGGCTTCGGGCTCGTCCATCTCGCCGTCGCCGAGGAAGGCCCAGACCTTCGCGTCGCTGCGCGGCTTGAGCCCGCGGTGCTCCAGGTAGCGGTCGAAACGCGCCTGGTAGATCGCCATGAGAGGGCCGAGGCCCATCGACACGGTGGGGAACTGCCAAAACCCCGGCATCAGCCATGGGTGCGGGTAGGAGGAGAGGCCGCCCCCCTCCGCGAGCTCGCGGCGGAAGTTGTGCAGCTGCGTCTCCGTGATGCGCCCTTCAAGGAAGGCGCGCGCGTAGATGCCGGGTGCGGCGTGGCCCTGGAAGAAGACCTTGTCGCCGCCGCTCGGGTGGTCCGGGCCACGGAAGAAATGGTGGAAGCCGACTTCATACAGGGTGGCCGCCGACGCGTAGGTGGAGAGGTGGCCGCCGATGCCGTCCTCGCGCCGGTTGGCGCGCACGACCATCGCCGCCGCGTTCCAGCGCAGGATGTTCTCGATGCGCCGCTCGATCTCCAGGTCCCCGGGGTAGGGCGGCTGCCGGTCTTCAGGGATGGTGTTGATGTAGGGCGTCGTCAGGGGGACGGGGGTGTCGATGCCGGCCTGCTGCGCCCGCGCGCGCAGCGCGGCGAGGAGCTCGCGGACGCGCTGCGGGCCTTCCTTCTGGATGACGAAATCCAGCGACTCCAGCCACTCGCGGGTCTCGATCTCGCGGATGAGCTCGTCCAGGGTGGTGTTCGCCATGGTCCCCAGTCCTTTACCTTCAATGTCTCTGAAAACCAGTCCTCTACCACTATACCCTTGACGGCGCGGATTCTGTAGGGCTGGCGCGGGCTGGGGCGCGCGGGGCGCGGCCGCGGCGCGGGGGCGGCCGCGTGCCGATGAAAAAAAGCGCCTCCAAAGGAGGCGCTGTCCGCAATGGGCTCGCAGGGAGTCGAACCCTGAACCTACCGGTTAAGAGCCGGTTGCTCTGCCAATTGAGCTACGAGCCCAGAGCCATTTTCCACAAGCATGCGCGCGCCGTCAACGGCAAATGCAGGGCGGGAGCGGCGCACGGTCACGGTCGCGGTCGCGCGGTGCGGTCGCGCTTGGGCGGCGCGGCGTGGTCGCGGTTGCGCGGTTACGGTTGCGCGGTCACGGTGGGGCGCCACACCCATTGGCGTGCGGCCGTCATCCGTACGGGCTGAGAAAGGATGAAGCGCCCCGGCTCCGCCGGGGCGCCAAACCGCTCAAAATCTTGGTAGCGGCGGGTGGATTCGAACCACCGACACTGCGGGTATGAACCGCATGCTCTGACCAGCTGAGCTACGCCGCCACGTGGCACACGTGATTATACCAGCGCCGCGTTCGCGCCGGCAAGCAGGCGCCGCCATCGCCGCGCGGCCGCCGAAGCGAGTCGTCGCCTTGGAATCAAACGGCGCGCAAAAACGGGAACTGCGGCCACATGTGGCGCGGCGAGTGCCAGCGTTGGCGAGTGCCAGCGTTTCGGTCGGCGACAGGCTACGTTCATTTGCCCGCGACTGATCCCCAACGCTCCCACTCGCAGCCGCCCGGGGCAGAAGGCGCATTTTGGGTTTGTTGACAAACCCGAAACAGGCCTTAGCACCATCCGGCGACAACCGGTCCATCGCATGACGGCCGTGCCATCGCCGCACGATCGCCGCCCCGCGCGCCCGCGCCACCGCGCGCCCCCGCCTCACCCGGGCCCCGCGCCGGCCGCCTCCCGCGCCCCGTGTCCCGCACCTGCCTCCGCCTCCGCCACCGCCACACTCGCCGCAGGCGGCATGGGCGCCGTCGTCGCGAACTCCCGCCAGGCGTCCCGGCCGAAGCGGCCGAAGAGCGCGAACACGCAATAGTCCCGCTCCTGCGGCCGCCCCTGCGGGCGCAGCGCGTCGCGCAGGCGCTGCCAGCGGCGCCACTCGTCGCGGTGGGCGCGGCGCTGGTGCTGGCGCGCCTTCGCCGCGAAGTAGTCGAGCTGGCGGCGCACGCGCTCCAGGTTCGCGCGGCCGATCGGCTCCAGGTGCGGGCTGACGCGCGCGCGCAGCTCGCCGATCAGCCGCTCGTACGCGGCCTCGACGGCCCCGCGCGCCTCGGCGAAGAGCACGTCCACATCGGCGCCGTCGGCGGCCGCGAGCCGCTCCTGCAGGCGCGCCCGCCAGGCCGGCTCGTCGAAGAAGGTCTCCACGGACACGCCCCAGCGCGCCGCGTCCTCAGCCCACTCCGGCCAGACGACGGTCGCCGAGAGCCGCGGCGTCCACACCGGCGCCTGCCAGCCGGCCACCGCGTACGCCGGCAGCACCTCCGGCAGGTAGGCGAGCTCGCCGGGCCCGCCCACCTGCACCACCGTGGGCAGGAGCCAGTCCTGCACCAGCGGCCTCAAGGGCGCGGCGGGGCTGAACATCTCCGGCTCCGCCACGATCGCCTCCGGCAGGCGCGCGCGCTCGACCGACCATTCCCCGTGACGCGTGGCGGCCAACGCACCCTCGCGCACGAGGGCCAGCCGCCGGCCCTGCACGTAACGGAAGAGGCAGAGGCTGCGCCGGTCGATGGGCATCTGCGGCGCGAAGCCGGCCGCGCGCACGCGCCGCTCTCCCTCGGCCAGCGCATCCACCACATCGTCCGCGCGCGCCATGAGCGCCGCGAGCGGCGCGGCCGAGAGCCGCCGGATCTCGGGCGACATCGGATCGAGGAGCACCAGCCCGTCGTCCTCAAAGAGCGACGCCAGCTGGCGGGCGAACCACTCCCCCAGCGTCTGCGAGCGCTCGAGCGTGCGCAGGATGGCGTCCTCCAGCCAGGCGCGGCCGGGCGACGCGGTCGGCGCCGCGCCCTCGACGAGCTCCTGCGCGAGGCGGCGCGCAGCCGGAGGTACGGGCAGCGTCCCCACGGAGCGCAGCGCAGGCGCCGGCGGCAGGCGGAACGGCAGCCGGCGCCCCGCGGCATCGAAGCCGGAGACGGACGCGGCTTCGTCGTAGTCATGATCCTCGCCCGCGATCCAGAAGACCGGCACGACGGGCCGGCCCAGCTCCGCCTCCAGCCGCTCCGCCAGCCGCAGCGCGGTGACGGCCTTATAGGCCGTGTAGGCCGGCCCCGTGAAGAGGCCGGCCTGCTGTCCCGTCACCACGACCACGGCGTCCGGGTTGCGCAGCTCCGCCGCGCGCGCGCAGGCACGCGGCGAGTTGCCCACCCGCTCCTGATACGTCACAAGCGCGCGCGCCAGGGCGGCGCGATGCTCCAGCGCCGCCGCCGCGCCGCCGTGCGCCTCCGTCCAACCCTCCGCGAGCCAGCGCGCGCGGGAGGCGTAACCCTCGGGCGCGAAGGGATGGGCCGGGTACAGCCCGGCGACGCGCGAAAAATCGTCGATGAGGGCTCCCGCCAGGGAGCCCTCGTCCCGCACGGTTGGATGGTAGCGCCATCGACAGCCCACAACTCGACCCCCGAGCGCAATCGCGGTATCGCCGTCGTCCACCATATGTCTTTATCACAACCGCCGCCGCGCTTAGAGCGGCAGCTCCACGACGGCCTGGCCGCGGCTCAGGACGCGCTCCCCGCGCTGGTTGACGCCCGTGAGCGCAAGCCGCAGCCGTCCCACGCGGCCTCCGGAGCCCTCCACCACTTCCGCGGCCGTCACCTCGCCCGTGCAGGTGAGGGTGTCTCCCGGGCGGACGACACCCGAGAAACGCACCGAGAGCGAGCGCAGCGCGGCCGGGTCGCCCAGCCACTCCGTCAGCATCGTGCCGAGGAAGGCCATGCTCAGAAGCCCATGGGCGATGATGCCGTCCAGCCCCACGCTCCGCGCGAACTCCTCGTCCAGGTGGATCGGGTTGCGGTCGCCGGACGCCTCCGCGTACGCCGCGATCTGCTCCCGCGTGACAGTGCGCACGAGGGGCGGGATGGCGGCGCCCACGGGGTAGTCGCCGAAACGCGGGCGGAGCGCGCCGGCGCTCATCGCTCGCCACCTCCGCGGACGACGAACGTCGCGCGGCCGCGCACGACGGCCTCGCCCGCGCCGTCCCGCGCCTCCGTGGCGATCACGATGAACTGGTGGCCCGCGCGCGCGTAGGCCTCGACCACCTCGCCGGCCACGGTGAGCCGCTCGCCGGCGACGACCGGCCGGGCGAACTCGTACGCCTGGTCGCCGTGCACGAGGCGGCCGAGGTCGACGGCGAGCTCGGGATCGGTGAGCAGCGCCAGGACCGGCTTCATCATGAAGATGGCGGCCGCGGTGGGCGGCGCCGCGATGTCGGGGTACCCCGCGCGGCGCGCGGCGTCCGCGTCGCGGTAGAGGGGGTTCGGATCGCCCACGGCGTCCGCGTACGCGCGGATCTCCGCGGCGGTGAGGGTGTGTTCGATCGGCGCGCTGCGCCGGCCGACGATCTCGCCCGTCATGGAAGGCCTCCTTCAGTGGCCGGCCGTCTGGCGCGGCCGGCCGACGGCCACTCATTCGCCGCGGGGCGCAGGACGATCCTTCGCCGCCGCGAACTTTGCCTTCCGCGATCCGTCAAAGCATATCGATTCAGTACTCATCGGAGGTCCAGACGCATGCCACAATGGAACGCTCCCGGCGCCCGCCCGCTCCTCGCCCTCTGTCTCGCCGCCGCCCTCCTGACGAGCGGCTGCGGCGCGTGGTTCGCCGCCGCCCCCGGCGGCGCTCCCGACGGCCGGACGGTCCCGCCCGCGACGGCCGGCGGCGGCGGTGCGATAGCCGGCGGCGGCGCGGCACCTGGCGGCAGCACGGCGGCCGGCGGCGCGGCGACGGGCGGCGGCGCCTCCAGCGAGGCGCCCGGAGCCGACGCCCCGGGAGCCTCCGGCGGCGGTGCCGAGGCCGAAGCCCTGCGCGCCCTCGGCCTCACGCCGCCGCCGGCGCATGTGCCGCCCGGGCCGCTCGCGCCCAATGAGGCCGGGCAGATCATGGTGCTCATGTACCACCAGATCCGCCGCGACAGCCGCGACTGGCGCTGGTCGCGCACGCCGGAGGGCTTCCGCCAGGACCTCGAGGCGCTCTATGAACGCGGCTACCGGCCCGTGAACATGGTCGACGTCGTCCGCGGCCGCATCGACGTGCCGCGCGGCTACACGCCGGTGGTGCTCACCTTCGACGACTCCACGGAAGGCCAGCTGCGCTTCCTCCCGGCCGCAGGCGGCTCCACCGCGCCGCCCGCGACGCTCAAGGAGGCCGTGGCGCGCCTCGATCCCGACTGCGCTGTGGGCATCCTCGTCGCCTTCCACGAGGAGCACCTGGACTGGCCGCTGCGCGCGAGCTTCTACGTCAACGCCGGCACCGGTCCCTTCGGCCCGCGGGACGAAGGTGAGATCAAGCTGCGCCTGCTCGCCGCGCTCGGTTTCGAGATCGGCAACCACACCTACACGCACGAGAACCTCAACGCGCTTTCGGAAGAGGGGACGAGGCGGCAGCTGGCGCTGGACCAGGCCGCCGTGGCGAAGGCGGTGCCGGGGTACGAGCTGCTCACGCTGGCGCTGCCCTTCGGCGGCTACCCCAAGCGGCCGGACCTCCTCAAGAGCGGCGAGGCGGACGGCACGCGTTACCGCAATCTGGCCTTCCTGCTGGTGGGCGCCAATCCGGCGCCGTCGCCGTTCCTCTCGACCTTCGATCCGTACCGCGTGCCGCGCGTACAGGTCGTCGACCCCGCGCGCAAGCTGTCGGCGACGTTTCCGTACACCTGGCTGGCGGAGTTCGACAAGCATCCGGAGCGGCGGTTTGTGAGCGACGGCGACCCGGACACCGTCACCGTGCCGCCGGAGGCGGCGCAAAAGGTGCGGCCGGGGGCGTGGCGCGTCGTCGTGGCGGAGGGCAGCCGCTGACGGCGGCGAAGATCTCTTGAAATCCTCTCTCTGGGAGGGCGCCCCTTGCAGGAACGGCGCTTGCCCGTCTGGGACACATCGGTGCTGCTGCTGGAAGACGGCCCGCCGGGCGGGCCGTGCGTGGCGCTGATGCACGGCCTCGGCAGCGGGGCGCGGGCATGGGAGGAGCCCATGCGCTGCCTCGCGGGCGCGGGGCTGCGCTGCCTGGCCTTCGACCTTCCCGGCTTCGGAGAGACGCCGCCGCTGCCAGGCCGCGTCCTCCACCGCCCGGAGGAGGCGGCGGCGTACGTCACCGCCGTGCTGGACGCGGCTGGCGTGGCGCGGGCGCACCTCGTGGGCTGGTCGCTGGGCGGCGGCGTCGCCTTGCACGCCGCCCTGCGCGCGCCGGAGCGCGTGGCCGGGCTCGTGCTCGTCGCCTCGGCGGCGCTGGGTGCGGACGTCTCCTGGGGAATCCGGCTCATGGGCGTGCCGCTCATAGGGCCGCGGCTCCTGGCCGCGATGCCTCCCCTGCCGCCCGAGGGCGATTTCGTCCGCGTGCCGCCCGCGCTGGCCCACCGGCCGCTGCCGCGCGCGTTCGTCGCCGCTCACCTCGACATGCTCCGCCAGCCGTGGTTCGTCCCGGCGCAGCACGCGCTCCTCCGCCGGCTGGGCGTGGCGCTCTTCGGGCAGCGGCGCGCGCAGGTGACCCATGAGCTGCACCGCATCCAGGCGCCGGTCCTCATCCTCTGGGGGCGGGAGGACCGCTTGATCCCGCCGGCGCACGGCCGGCGGGCGGCGCTCCTTCTGCCCAACGCGCGCCATGTGGAGTACGAGGACTGCGGGCACTGCCTGCCCGTCGAGCAGCCCGAGCGCTTCTGCCGCGACGTCCTTGCCTTCGTCCGGGAGACGGCCGCCGGCGGCCTCGGGCGCGCGTGACGTGCGCGCGCGACGGCCTCGCGTGACGTGCGCGTTGGACGGCCGCGCCGCTGCGGCGCGCAACCGTCGCGCGCCGCGCGCGTGAGCGGCCGCCGGCGCATGAAACGGCGCGCGACGCGCCATCCTAACGGCAGAACACGTGGAGGAGGTGCGTCGCGTGACGCTGACCGATTCTTTTGAGAACTTTCTCACTGAACTGAAGCAGAAGATTGAAGTGGCGAAGACGACGGGCATGTCGGAGTCGCAGATCACGAACCAGGCCGCCAAGGTGGGCGACTGGCTCTCCAAGTACTACGACCCGAAAAGCCCGGAGCAGCGCCTGCTGAAAGAGCTTTGGGACGTCAGCAGCGAGAGCGAGCAGAAGGCGATCGCCTCCGCCCTCTATAAGCTCGTGGAGCGCAAGGTGCCGGCCACCCGTTAGGACCGCGCCCCGCCCACCCTTGACGTGAAGAAGCCCCCGGCGGGTGCACCGCCGGGGGCTTTCGGGTTCACGCAGGGACACGCAATCGGCGCTTCCGGGAGGGCGGGCCTACTTCTGGAAGAAGGCCCGGTTCTTTTCAATGTAGTGGCGCCACTTCTCCGGAACTTCATCCTCGTCGTAGATGGCTTCCACCGGGCAGGCCGTGGTGCAGAGGCTGCAGCCGATGCACTCGTCCGGGTTGATGTAGTACTGGTCCTCGCCTTCGTAGATGCAGTTGACCGGGCACACCTCGACGCAGCTGGCGTCTTTGACCCCGATGCAGGGTTCGGTGATGACGAAGATCATGACTCGCCCTCCTCCCGTGCGCTCCGATGTACCTCATCCATGCTAGCATACACGGCAAGGGGCTGAATATGGACGAGATCGACCGCTACCTGGCGGACCACCTGCAGCGGGATGCCCGCGCGTCCTGGAGCGAGCTGGGCCGCGTCGTCGGCCTCACCGGCCCGGCCGTGGCGGAGCGCGTGCGCAAGCTGGAGCGCGCCGGCTGGATCCAGGGCTACCACGCCCACCTCAACCCCGCTCGCTGGGGCTTCGGGTTGATGGCCTTCGTGGCCGTGACGATCAGCGCTCCGGAGTACTACCCGGGGTTCCTCGCGGCCATCGCCGGGCGGCCCGAGGTGCTCGAGTGCCACCACGTCACCGGCGACGACTCGTACCTCATGAAGGTCACCGTCCCGGACACGGCCCACCTGGAGACGTTCATCATGGAAGTGCTGAAGACCCTGCCCGGCGTGCAGCGCACGCGCACCACCATCGTGATGTCCTCGCCCAAGGAGTGGAGCCCGCTGCCGCTATCGCAGGTGTAGGCCCCGCCGCAGCTCATCCTCCGCCGCGCGCACGAACGCCTCTTCAGAAAGGCCGAAGACAGCGGGGAAGGCCGTGGCCGTGTCGACATACCCCTCTTCCTGGGCGCGCAGGAGCTTCTCCAGGCCGTCCCAACCGTATCGCTGTAGAAAGATCTGGAAGATGAGATGGCTCTGCTGCTCCACGGGGTAGCTGGAGAGGAGGCCGTAATAGGCCGCCGCGTCCAGGGGCAGGCGGCGGAAGCCGCCGCGGTGCGCTGCGGATAGGACGTCGTCGCGCTCGGCCTCGAGGAAGGCGCGGCCGCCCGGGGTGTCGGCGGCGCCATCGTGGACGCGCATCTCCACCTCCGTGGCGACGGCCTCGTTCAGCCAGGCGGACATGTCCGGGATGTCGAGGCTCGCCAGCACGGTGTGCGCCAGCTCGTGGGCGAGCACGCCGGAGAGGTCGTAGGAGGGGTCGTCGGCCAGGATGTGGATCGTGCCGCCGATGGTCTCCCCCTGGACGGCGAAGATCTCGTCGTCCACTTCATCGACGGAGATGCCCTCCTGGAGGAGGCCGTCGCGCAGCGCGTCCCGGCTGTCATAGAGGCGCACGGTGACGGGCAGCACCGGCGTGCGGCCGAGAAGCTCCGTCACGCGTGGGAAGATGCGGCGTTCGAAATCGGCGTCGAGCCGCTCCACGTAGCCTTTGGGAAACCTACCGACAGCGAAGAAGAGCGCGTGGGCGGAGCGCACCACGTGCTGTGGCCGCGCGGCGATATGGCGCGCCGCCGCGAGCCACGGCTCGCTCGGCTCCGGCGGCGCGCCGGCGCCGGGCGCGCCGGCGGGCGCCGGGGTACGCGCCGTGGCGCCGGGAGCCGCAAGGAAGGCGATGAACAGGAGGACCGTCCAGAACCGCCGCCGCTTCATGGTGCAGGCGCCCCGCTATCCTTCGGATACCGATGGTGTACAATCGAGCGTGAACGAGGAGGCGATGAAGGTATGGCGCACGATGTCACTTCGGCCACCTTCGCGGAAGTCGTCGAGCGCAGCGAGGTGCCGGTGCTCGTCGACTTCTGGGCCCCTTGGTGCGCCCCCTGCCGCCAGCTCGCTCCCATTCTAGAGCGTGCGGCGGCCTCTTGGGGCGATTCCATCAAGGTCGTCAAGGTGAACGTGGACGAGAATCCTGACCTCGCGACCCGCTTCGGCATCATGGGCATCCCCACCATGGTCCTCTTCAAGGACGGCAAGGAGGTGGGCCGGCTCACGGGCGTCCGCCCGGAGGACCGGCTCAAGGCGGAGGTCGCGAAGCTGCTCGGCTGAGCGCTCCCGCCGGCACGAGCACGCTGGGCCGGCCGCCGTGGTTGGCCGCGTTGGCCGGCCGCCCGTCGCCCGCCGCTGCGCCGGCGGGCTTTTTGCGTGTCCGCGCAGCCGCTGGATCTGCGCTGACCCAGGCTCTAGACCGGTAAGTGTGTGGTGAACACGAGCGCGGCCAATGGCGGAAGCCCAAGCCGTGGACGGACGAAGCGGCGGCGGCGCTGGAGAGGCTCTCGCCGGCCGAGCTGGCCGAACGCGCGCGGCGCGCGGAGCGAGCCGCCGAGGAGCGGCGCGCCCGGGAGCAGGAGGTGCGGGCGCTGCGCCGGGCGTTGGAGGCGGCGGGCGCGGAGGTCCCTGAGGGGGCGGTCGTGGGCGACGCGACTGCGGGGGTGGACGCGGGCGTCCCGCCCGCCGCGCCCGCCGCCCCTCGCGCCGCCACCCTCGCGGCGGCCGCCGCGGCCGCGGCCGGCCTCGCCGGCCTCGCCGGCGCCGCCCTCGCGCTCGCCGGCCACAGCTGGGGCTGGGGGCTGGCGGCCGGCGCCGGCGTCGCGGCCGCGCTGCTCGCGTGGCGGGCGCACGCCGCGGCCGTGGCGGCCGCGGCGGCCGCGGCGCGGGAGGCGGCCCTGGCGGCGGCGGCAGAGGCGGCGCGGGAGGCGGCCCCGGGCGTTGAGGCCCTGCGCGCCGCCCAAGAGGCGCTGGAGGCCGCGCAAGCGGAAGCCGCCGCGGCGGCGGAGGCGGTGCGGGAGGCGCTCGGCGGGCTGCCGGTGGCGCCGGCGTTCGCCGAGGCCCCGGATGTCGAGCTGGCGCAGCGGGTGCGCGAGCTTCGCCGCTACTGGGAGGCGCTGCGCGACCTGCAGGAGGAGGCGGCGGCGCTGCGCCGGGCCCTGCAAGCCCGCGAGGCCGGCGTGCGCGACTGGGCGCGCCGTCTTGGGATGGTCGAGGGCGTGGAGGACGTCGACGCCCTCGTCCTCGCCCGTCGCCTTGAGGACGCGCTGGACCGCGCCCGGCGCCGCCGGCGGGAGGCGGAGCAGGCGGCGGACGAGCGGGCGCGGCTGCAGGCCGAACTGCGAGAGCTCGAAGCGCAGCGGGCCGAGACGGTCCGCCAGCGAGACGCCCTGCTGGAGCGGCTCGGCGCGTTCGGGCCGGACGTCGAGGCGGCGCTCCTTGAGGTGCGCGAGCGGCGCGACGCGTGGCAGCGCGCGCGCTTCCTCGCGGACGCGCTGGAGCGCCGCCCGGGCGGCCTGCAGGGCGTGCGCCGCGAGGTGCGCGCCGCCCGGGAGGCCGGCGACCTGCCCTGGACGGACGCGGAGCGCGGGCGCGCCGCGGAGGAGGAGCGCGCGCTGGCGGAGGCGTTGAAGGAGACCGACCGTCGCATCGGCGAGCTCCGCCGTGAGCTGCAGGAGCTGGAGACACGTGAAAAGGCCGCGGATGTGGCCGGGTGGATCGCGGCGCGCGCGGAGGAACGGGAGGCTTTGCTTCGCCGGCGCGACCGGCTGGCGCTCGCCGCGGCGCTCGTGCGGCTGGGGGCGGAACGCTTCCGCGAGCGCCACCAGCCCGACATCCTCAAGCGGGCGGGCGAGCACCTCGCGGCCTTCACGGAAGGGCGCTACGACCGCCTGCTCTTCGACGAAGCACAGAACGTGGAACTGCCCTCCGGCGCGGAGGAGGCGCGCGTGCCGGGCGCCGGCGCGGCGACGGCGCTCCTCGTCCGGCGCGCCGCGGACGGCGAGCTCATCCCCGCCGCGCCGCCCCTCAGCGAGGGGACGCTGCACCAGATTCACCTCGCCCTGCGCCTTGCGTTGGCGGACCACCTGGACGAAGGCGGAGAGCGGCTGCCGGCCTGCTTCGACGAGACCTTCCTCCACTGGAGCGAGCGCCGCCGGCGCGCGGGACTGCGCCATCTCGCGGCGTGGGCCGCGCGCCGGCAGGTGCTGCTCTTCACCTGCCACCCGTGGTTCGCCGAGGAGGCGCAAGAAGAAGCGGGAGCCACCGTGCTCCGGCTCCCCGGCTGACGCCGCCGCGACGGGTCCCCGTCACCGCGGCGGGCGTCTCACCGCCAGCTTCGGCGCGGCGGTGCGGCGTCACTCCCAAGCGGCGAAGAACCGCTTGAGGCGGCGCATGCCCTCCTCGATACGCTCCATCGATGTCGCGTAGCTGAGCCTCAGCGCGCCGGGGACGCCGAAGCCCTCGCCCGGCACCACGGCCACGCCGGCTTCCACGAGGATCGCCTCGGCCAGCTCGTCCGTCGTGTGGAAGACGCGCCGGGCGGCGCCGCCCTCACGCGGCGCTGCCGCGCACTCCGCACCCGCCGTCGCCGCTGCACCCGCCCGCTCCCGGCCGAGGTACGCCCGCACGTCGACGAACACGTAGAACGCCCCCTCCGGCAGCGGCACGAAGAGGCCCGGGATCTCGTTCAGCGCCGCGCACATGGCCCGGCGGCGCTCGTCGAAGGTGCGCACCATCGCGGCGACCGGCTCGTCCGGGCCGCGCAGGGCGCCGAGCGCCGCCATCTGGCTCACGGAGGAGGCGCCGGACGTCAGCTGCGTCTGGATCGTGAGCATGGCCGCCGTGAGGGCGGCGTCCGCGCAGGCGGTGTAGCCGATGCGCCATCCTGTCATGGCGTAGGCCTTCGACATGCCGTTGACGACGACCGTGCGCCGGTACGCGTCCTCGCTGAACGTGGCCGGGCTGACGTGGCGCGCGCCGTCGTAGACGAGGCGCTCGTAGATCTCGTCCGAGATCACCCAGAGGTCGTGCTCCTTCGCGAGGTCCATGAGGGCGCGCAGCTCTGGCTCCGTGTACACGGCGCCGCTCGGGTTGTTGGGGCTGTTGAGGACGATCGCCTTCGTCCGCGGCGTGACGGCCGCCGCCACGCGCTCCACACGAGGGTGGTAGCGGTCCTCCGCCTCCGTGGGCACGACGACCGGCCGCGCCCCCACGAGCTTGACCTGCTCCGGGTAGCTCACCCAGTAGGGCGCGAGGAGGATGACTTCGTCGCCCTCCTCGCAGATGGCGGCGAGCGCCTGGAAGATGGATTGCTTCGCGCCGTTCGAGACGACGATGTCCTGCGGCCGGTAGACGAGGCCCTGGTCGCGGCGCAGCTTCTCGCAGATCGCCTGCCGCAGGCGCAGGTCGCCGGCGGCGGCCGTGTACTTGGTGAAGCCTTCGTCGATGGCCGCCTTGGCGGCCTCATTGGCGGCCGGCACCGAGGGGAAGTCCGGCTCGCCCACGCTGAAGCTCACGATGTCGTGGCCCGCGGCCACGAGCTCCTTGGTGCGGCTGTCCAGGGAGACGGTCGGGGACGCGCTGATGGTCCTGGCGCGCCAGGAGAGCGGGCGGGTCATGGCGTCGCTCCTCTTCGTGGGATGATGGGGTTCGTCGGTCTGATCCTAATGTACTGTCTGGGCGGGGCAATTCCACAGGGGGCGCGCCCGGCCCCAGGCCCGGCGGCGAGGCGCGGCAGGAGTGGCGCGCCACAGGTGTCGAAGCAAAGGACGTAACCCAATTCTGATACGGGAGAGAAGCCGTTGAACGAGAAGCTGCAGCGCATGTTGGAACTCTACCGCGAAGTCAGCCACCTCGCGATGGCCGCCGGCCTTTTGGATTGGGACCAGCAGTGCTACATGCCCCCGGGCGGCGCCGCGCTGCGCGCGGAGCAGCTGGCCACTTTGGCCAAGCTGGCCCACGAGCGCCTCACTTCCCCGGAGATGGGCCAGCTCCTGGATGAGCTCGAGCCTTGGGCGGCGTCCCTGGACCCCGACTCCTTTGAGGCGAGCGTCGTGCGCGTCGCCCGGCGCGAGTACGACCGCGCCACACGCATCCCGGCGGAGCTGGAGGCGGAGTTTTCCCGCGCGGCCTCGGCCGGTTTCGCCGCGTGGGCGGAGGCGCGCCAGGCCGGGGACTTCCGCATCTTCGCGCCGAAGCTGGAACGCCTCGTGCAGCTGACCATCGAGCGCGCAGAGGCGCTGGGCTACGAGGAGCGGCGCTACGACGCGCTCCTCAACCTCTTCGAGCCCGGCAGCCGCACGAGCCAGGTGCAGGCGCTCTTTCAGCAGCTGAAGGAGGGCCTCGTGCCGCTCGTGCACGCCGTCGCGGAGCGCGTGGACCGCGTGAAGAACGACTTCCTCTTCGGCGGCTACGATGAGCGCAAGCAGTGGGACTTCGGCGTGCGGCTTCTCAAGGCCATCGGCTTCGACTTCCAACGGGGGCGCCAGGACCGTTCGGAGCACCCCTTCACGGTCGGTTTCGGCTCGGGCGATGTGCGCCTCACCACGCGCTTCCAGCCGTATCTCGGGTCGGCGCTCTTCGGCACACTGCACGAGGGGGGCCACGGCCTGTATGAGCAGGGCATTCCCCCGGAGTTCGCCGGCACCCCGGTGGGCTCCGCCGCCTCCTTCGGCGTGCACGAGTCGCAGTCGCGGCTGTGGGAGAATCTCGTCGGCCGCTCGCGCGCATTCTGGCGGCATTTCTATCCGGAGCTGCAGGCGCTCTTCCCGGAGCGGCTGGGAGAGGTCGACCTGGACACCTTCTACGCCGCCATCAACCGCGTGGAGCCGTCCCTCATCCGCGTCGAGGCCGACGAGCTCACGTACAACCTGCACATCTTTTTGCGTTTCGACCTGGAACTGAAGCTGATCGAAGGCGACCTCAAGGTGGCCGACCTGCCGGAGGCCTGGCGCGCCGGCATGCGTGAGCTCCTCGGCCGCGCGCCGGAGAACGACCGCGACGGCGTCATGCAGGACGTGCACTGGAGCCAGGGCGCCTTCGGCTACTTCCCGTCCTACACGCTGGGCAACGTGCTGTCCGTGCAGCTCTTTGAGAAGGCCAAGGAGGAGCGGCCGGACATCCCACAGGAGATCGAGCGCGGCGAGTTCGCGGGCCTCCTCGGCTGGATGCGGGAGCGCATCCACCGGCACGGCGGCAAGTTCACCGGCACGGAGCTCATCGTGCGGGCGACGGGCCGCGAGGCCGACGCCGCCCCGTATCTGCGCTACCTGCGCGAAAAGTACGAGGAGATCTACGGGCTGTGAGCGGAGCGCCGGCGCGGGCGGTGGTGGCGTGGAGCGGCGGCAAGGACAGCGCGCTCGCGCTTTGGGAGGCACGGCGGCGCGGCTGGCCCGTCGCCGGCCTCCTGACCACCGTGACGCAGCCGTATGACCGCATCAGCATGCACGGCGTGCGCACGTCCCTCCTGGATGCCCAGGCGCGCGCGCTGGGGCTGCCCTGCACGCGCGTCGAGATCCCGCCGGACTGTCCGAACGACGTGTACGAGGAACGCATGGGCCGGGCGCTCGTGCGGTTGCGGGAAGAGGGCGTCGACGCCGTCGTGTTCGGAGACCTTTTTCTTGAGGACATCCGCGCGTACCGCGAGCGCCAGATGGAGGGCAGCGGCCTGCGGCCTCTCTTCCCGCTCTGGGGCCGCAATACAGCGGCTTTGGCGCGGGAGTTCCTGGCCGCCGGCTTCCGTGCCGTCGTGGTGACGGTGGATCCGCGCCAGCTGGACCCTCGTTTCGCGGGGCGCGAGTACGACGCGGACTTTCTCGCCGAGCTGCCGCCGGGCGTGGATCCCTGCGGGGAGCGCGGCGAGTTCCACACCTTCGTGTACGCCGGGCCGATCTTCCCGGCGCCCGTGCCGGTGCGGCGCGGCGAGGTCGTGGAGCGCGGCGGGTTCGTCTTCGCGGACCTCGTTCCGGAGTGATCGTGCCCGGCGGTGACCGCCCGAAGGGCGCGCCGGACCCGGACCGCGGCCAGGAGCCTGCGAAGGCGCGGAAGCGTGAGCGCGGCGAGGAGCGCGCGGCGGCGCGCCGCGGGCCTTCCGCGACGCGCCGCGCTCCCCGCCGCCGGGCGGAGGGCTCTCAGCCGCGGGGCGGCTGCGCGCCGTTCGCCAGCTGCTCCTCGGCCAGGCGGATCAGGCGGCGCACCATCTGCCCGCCGATGTGCCCCCCCAGATAGCCGGCCTGCCGCGCCGTGAGCTCGCCGTTGTAGCCGCGCTGCAGCGGCACGCCGAGCTCCTGCGCCAACTCGAACTTGAGATCCTCGTACCGGCGGCCCGCTGCGAACGCGGAGGCGCCGCCCTCGCCGGGCGCAAGCTCCTCAGAAGCCTCGAAGTCGAGCGGCCGCCCCAGGAGTTCCGCCGTCACCTGGTATTTCAACTGGTCCAAAGGGCGTCCGATCAGCGTCGCGTTGTTCGCCACGTCGCTTCACCTCCGTCGTTAGCATGGGACGGCGCGCGCATGCGCAAACTAGTGAACTCGCGCCATGGCAACGCTGGCGAAAGTTTGCGCGCGATCAGCTCGCGTCACCCTCGAAGGCCCGGCGCCGGATTTCGGCCGCCGCCCGTTCAGGATCGCCGGCGCGCATGATCGCCGAAACCACCGCGAGCCCGGCAAGGCCGGCGGCGATCAACTCCCGGGCGTTTTCGGCGTCCACTCCTCCGATGGCCACGGCCGGCCCAGGGCGGAACGCGCGGGCCACCCGGGCCGTGCCCTCCACGCCCAACGGCGCGGCGGCATCCGGCTTCGTGGCCGTGGCGCGGACGGGACCGACGCCGACGTAGTCCGCGCCGGCGGCTCTCGCGGCGCGCGCCTGCTCCTCCGTGTCCACCGAAAGGCCGATCACGAACCCTTCGCCGGCGACTTGCCGGGCGATGCGGCGGGCCTCGGGGACGGGGAGGTCCGTCTGGCCGAGGTGGACGCCGTCCGCGCCGGAGGCCAGGGCCACGTCGAGGCGGTCGTTCACGATGAAGAGAACGCCGCGTTCGCGGCACAGGGCCGCCAGCCGCCGGGCCTCCTCCCACATGGGGCGGCCGTCCGCCCCTTTCACCCGCAACTGCACAGCCGTCACGCCGCCCCGGATGGCGGCCGCGACGACCGTCGCGAGGTCCCGGCCGCCGGCCAGGCCGTGGTCGGTGACGAGGTATAGGCGCAACCGTTCCGCCAGCGTCACGCCCGCGCTGCCTCCACTTCAATACGCGCCCCGGCTGAAGCCGATTGGGGCGTGAGCCGGAAGAGCTCGTCGAAGAGGCGCGGCTGCAGGGTGCCTGGCCCGGCGGCGCCGGCGGCCGCCAGCTCCGCGGCCCAGCCGTAGCACGCCAGCGCGGCCGCGGCGCCTTCCCACGGGTCCGGAGCCACGGCCAGAAACGCCGCCACGACAGATGTGGCCATGCAACCGGCGCCCGCGACCTCGCGGTGCGCGCAGGCACGCCTCGCACCATGAGACCGAGCGCGGCGTTGTCGAGGACGGACTTCCACGGGAGCAAGAGGTCGCGCTGGGGCATATACCCGACGACGCCCAGACGCTGCGCTTGCGGCCGCCCATCCAGCGCCACGGCGCCGGCCTCCGGGCTCAGGAGGCCCGCGAGGATGCGCAAGAGCGTGCTCTTGCCGCAGCCGCTCGGCCCGAGGATGGCGAGGAACTCGCCTTCATCCAGAGAGAGGTCGATGCCATGGAGGACGGGCAGGACGTCCGCACCTCGCCCGTACGCGAACGAGATGCCCCGAGCCTCAAGGGCGGGCGGGCGGTTCCGGGACATGAAAACGCCTCCCCTGGGATGGGGAGGGCGCACGCGAGCTCGAACAAAAACGGCCCCCAAGGGGGGCCGGCTCTATTCTTGTTCCCTTCCCTGCGCTGGCATTACCCAGATCAGGTGGTGAGGGTCTGCGCCGCCACAGGCGGCGCACTCTCAGCGTGACGCTCCCCTAGGTGTGACCATCATACTTCAGTGCATGGCGGAGGGCAACGGGGGCGAGCGTGGCGGCACACGATTTGTTGATGCATGGCGCCGCAGCCCATATGCCTTCTTGATGCGTGCCATGCGCATAATAGGCGCCGATAGCCTGTCCAGCGTCCAACGGGAGGCGACGAGGGGTCGTGACTGATGCAGTATACCTCGCGGTGATTGCGTTCTTCTTCGCCTCGTGCAGGGCGTTCATCCGCTTGTGCGACAGGCTTGGCGGGTGATCCAGCCATGGAGGCCCTTGCGGCTGTGCTCGCAGCCGGCCTGTTCGTATACCTGCTCATCTTCCTCTTGAAACCGGAGGCCTTCGAATGATGTTCGCCGCCGTCATCCACGGCGCCTCCGTGATCGCTGCGGCGCTGGCGATCGCGTGGCCGCTTGGACGATACATCGCACGTGTGTTCCGCGGAGACCGAACGACGCTGCACGGCGTCCTGCACCCCATCGAACGAGCGTGCTACCGAATGTGCCGGATCGATCCCGCCGCGGAAATGACGTGGTCGGCCTACGCAACGGCAACCGTCCTCTTTGGCGCGGTGAGTGTGACCGGGCTCTACCTGTTGCAACGCGTTCAAGGGAACCTGCCTCTGAACCCCCTTCACCTGTCCGCGGTACGCCCCGATCTGGCGTTCAACACTGCCGTCTCGTTCGTTACGAACACCAACTGGCAGGCTTATGTGGGTGAGCAGACCATGAGCACGCTCACCCAGATGACAGGCTTGGCCGTGCAGAATTTCGCCTCTGCCGCAACCGGCCTTGCTGTGGCGGTGGCGCTGATACGCGGCCTGACGCGTCGTGAGGCCGCCACCCTGGGGAACTTTTGGGTGGACCTGACGCGCTCGGTCCTATATGTGCTGCTGCCACTGGCGCTGCTGTTCGCGCTTATCCTGGTCTCGCAGGGCGTGGTGCAGACGTTCGGGGGGCCTGTGGAGGCCCATCTGCTCAACCCTCCCCAGGGGGCCGGCCATGCGCCCACGGATATCCAAGTCATCCCGCGGGGTCCGGTCGCTTCCCAAGAGTCAATCAAGCTTCTTGGCACCAACGGAGGGGGATATTTCGGGGCCAATTCGGCCCACCCGTTCGAAAACCCCACCCCTTTCAGCAATTGGCTGGAAATGGTGGCTATGCTGGTGATCCCTTTTGCCCTGCCCTTTACGTTGGGTGAGTTCGCCGGGCACCGCCGGCATGCCTGGACTCTCTGGGTCGTGATGGCCACGCTGCTCTTCGTCGGCATGGGTGTTGCCGTGTGGTCGGAGGCGCAGGGGAACCCTCTTGTCGCCGAGGCTGGTGGCATGGACAAGGTCCCATCGCCAAACCTTGAGGGCAAGGAGGTGCGGTTCGGTCCCCTAGACTCTGCCCTATTTGCTGCAGTGACCACGGGTACGTCGACAGGAGCGGTCGACTCCTCTCACGATTCGTACACCCCCTTAGGGGGTCTGGTGCCCCTGTGGTTGATGCTGTTGGGCGAAGTGGCGCCTGGAGGTGTGGGGTCGGGCCTATACGGGATGCTCGTCATGGTGGTGATCGCCGTATTCGTGGCGGGCCTGATGGTGGGCCGTACACCGGAGTATCTAGGCAAGAAGATCGAGCCCTTTGAGATGAAGATGGCCGCGCTCTACTTCCTCATTATGCCGGCCCTCATCCTCGTGGCTACGGCTCTGGCCTTAGTTACCCCCGAGGGTGCCAGGGGAATCACCAATCCGGGCCCTCACGGGCTCAGCCAGGTGCTCTACGCGTTCACCTCGGCGGCCAACAACAACGGCAGTGCTTTTGCAGGCTTACTGGCTGACTCCACCTTCTACAATACGGCCACCGGACTCATCATGTTCATGGGCCGGTTCTGGATGATGATCCCCGTTCTCGCCATGGCGGGTTCGTTGGCACGTAAGAAAGTGCGCCCCGTAACCGCGGGCACCCTGCCGCTCCACGGATTCCTCTTTGCAGGGTGGTTGCTAGCGGTGATCCTGATCGCCGGTGCGCTCAACTTCCTGCCCGTTCTTGCTCTTGGTCCGGTTGTGGAGCATCTGCTCATGGCGCAGGGGAGGTCGTTCTGATGGCGCCCCGGTCGTTCGGCGTCGTTTCCCGCGGCTCATGGGTGAGGCAAGCGCTCGTCGCGGCCGTGGTCAAGCTCAATCCTGTCCATCAGGTACGTAACCCTGTGATGTTCGTCGTAGAGGTCGGGGGAATCCTTACCACCGTCTTGTGGGTGCAAGCGTGGACCGGTCGGGGAGAGGCGCCGGCGAGCTTCATCGGTCAGGTGACGCTCTGGCTATGGTTCACTGTGCTGTTCGCCAACTTCGCCGAGGCATTGGCTGAGGGACGTGGAAAGGCCCACGCGGAAGCTCTGCGCCGCACGCGGCGGGACGTGATGGCTAGGCGCCTTCAAAGCCCTGAGCGCGACTCTCCGTATGAGGTGGTACCTGCGCAGGATCTTCGTAAGGGCGAATTCGTGCTCGTCGAAGCGGGAGACATCGTCCCCGTGGACGGTGAGGCGGTGCTCGGGGTTGCTGCCGTTGACGAAAGCGCCATAACAGGAGAGAGCGCACCCGTAATTCGGGAGTCCGGCGGTGACCGAAGCGCTGTCACGGGAGGTACGCGTATCCTCAGCGACTGGCTGGTCATTCGCGTCACCGCGAACCCTGGTGAGACATTCCTGGACCACATGATCGCTTTAGTAGAAGGGGCCAGGCGCAAAAAGACGCCCAACGAGGTCGCGCTCGGTGTCCTCCTTACCAGCTTTACGATCGTCTTCCTGCTGGTCTGCGCGACGTTGCTGCCCATCTCAAGCCACAGCGCCATGGCCGCGGGACGGGGGACCACTGTGCCCCTGACCATGCTGGTGGCTCTCTTGGTTGCCCTCATCCCCACGACCATCGGTGGCCTGTTAAGTGCCATAGGAATCGCTGGAATGAATCGTCTAGTCAAGCGCAACGTGCTGGCGCTATCCGGGCGGGCCATTGAGGCAGCCGGAGACGTGGACGTCCTGCTTCTCGACAAGACGGGCACGATTACACTGGGCAATCGCCAAGCGGTGGCCTTCCTCCCAGCCACCGGATTGGACGAGAAGACGCTGGCGGAGGCCGCCCAGCTGGCGTCGCTGGCGGACGAAACGCCGGAGGGTCGGAGCATCGTGGTACTGGCCAAAGAACGGCACGGGTTGCGGGCGCGTGATCTGCAGGCTACAGGGGCGGTGTTCGTTCCGTTCACGGCACACACCCGAATGAGCGGGGTCGACCTACCCGGGCGCCAGATCCGCAAAGGAGCGGCCGACGCCATCCGCGCTTGGGTGGGTGGAAGCCTGCCAGCGGATATCGAGGCCACCGTACGCGAAATTGCGACCGGCGGCGGCACACCCTTGGTGGTGGCGGAGGCGGGGGATGGCGGGCGGCGGGTCCTGGGAGTGGTCCACCTCAAGGATGTGGTCAAGGGCGGCATCCGTGAGCGTTTCGAGCAACTGCGCCGGATCGGCATTCAGACGGTGATGATCACTGGGGACAACCCTTTGACTGCGGCCGCGATCGCAGCAGAGTCGGGCGTCGATGACTTCCTGGCGGAGGCTAAGCCGGAGGATAAGCTGCGGTTGATCCGTGAACTCCAGGCTCAGGGCCACATCGTCGCTATGACTGGGGACGGGACGAATGACGCGCCCGCGTTGGCACAGGCGGACGTGGCGGTGGCCATGAATACTGGAACCCAAGCGGCCAAGGAAGCGGCCAACATGATCGATTTAGACAGCAATCCGACCAAGCTCATCGACATCGTCGAAGTCGGCAAACAGCTCTTGATGACTCGGGGTGCGCTGACCACCTTCAGCCTTGCCAATGACATCGCGAAGTATTTTGCCATCATACCGGCCATGTTTGCACCCATCTATCCGGAGCTGAAGGTTCTCAACTTAATGGCCTTACACAATCCCGCGAGTGCTATCCTCTCCGCCATTATATTTAACGCGCTCATCATTCCGGCGCTGATCCCCATTGCCCTGCGCGGAGTTCGCTATCGCGCATTGGACGCTGGGGCGCTACTGCGTCAGAATCTACTGGTTTACGGGTTGGGCGGCGTGGCGGTGCCCTTTCTAGGCATAAAGGTCATCGATTGGATTGTGGTCGCACTCGGGATGGTCGGGTGGGGAGGATAAGCGGAAGTGTGGACAGCACTACGAATGTTTCTAGCCCTAACGGTGTTGACCGGCATGGTCTACCCGATCGTCGTCACGACCCTGGCACAGGCTCTGTTCCCTCAACAGGCCGAGGGCAGCCTGGTGGTACGGCAGGGCGAAATTGTGGGCTCCAAGTTGATCGGGCAGCCTTTTTCCGATCCTCGCTACTTTTGGCCACGCCCGTCGGCCACGCCCGGTGTGCCCTATAACTCTCTATCGTCGGCGGCCTCCAATCTGGGCCCAACAAACCGGCGGCTGATCCAGGAGGTCGGTCTTCGTGCCGCTTCCTGGCGTGCCGCGGACCCAGATACGCCTAGCCCCGTGCCGGCGGACCTTGTGACAGCGTCCGCCAGTGGGCTCGATCCGCATATCAGTGTGCAGGGCGCTCTCTACCAAGCGCGGCGGGTGGCGAGGGCGCGCGGGCTCCCAGAGGAAGTTGTGCGGGATCTTGTACTCCGTCATGTTGAATCCCGTGCCCTAGGCCTTTTCGGTGAGCCGCGAGTGAACGTGCTATTGTTGAACCTACAGCTCGATCGGCTCGGCCGATAGGAGGGCCGGTGATTTGGAACGCGACGAGCGCCCGAACACGGAGGATCTGCTCGAGGCCGCACAAATGGAAGAGGAGGCGCGGCACCGCGGCAGGCTCAAGATCTTCTTCGGCTACGCCGCTGGAGTGGGCAAGACGTATGCCATGCTTGAGGCCGCGCGCCAGCGCAAGAACGAGGGCGCTGACGTAGTCGTCGGCTATGTCGAGACACATGGACGGAAAGAGACGGAGGCCCTACTCGACGGTCTGGAAATCATCCCCCGGCGCAGGGTGCCCTACCGCAACGTGGCCCTTGAAGAGATGGACCTCGACGCCATTCTTGAGCGCCGGCCCGAGCTGGTGTTGGTGGATGAGCTGGCCCACACCAACGCCCCCGGTTCTCGCCACCTTAAGCGTTACCAGGATGTGGAGGAGCTCCTGAGCGCCGGCATTCACGTGTACACGACGCTCAATGTTCAGCATTTGGAGAGTTTTAACGATGTTGTGGCTCAGATTACTGGAATCCGCGTGCGGGAGACGGTCCCAGACCGGATTTTCGACAAGGCGGACGAGATCGAGCTCATCGACCTGCCTCCGGAGGAACTCCTGCAACGCCTTAAGGAAGGCAAAGTATACATTCCCGAACAAGCGGAGCGAGCCATACGTAAGTTCTTCCGGCCCGGGAATCTGCTGGCTTTGAGGGAGCTGGCGCTGCGGCGGACGGCGCAGCGTGTGGACCGGCAGATGAGGGCCTATATGGTGACGCACGGCATCCCGGGCCCGTGGCCGGCAGCCGAACGGGTTCTGGTTTGCTTGGGGCCAACACCTATGGCGGAGCAGCTCGTACGGACGGCACATCGGCTGGCGGCACATCTGGATGCCGAGTGGTTTGCCCTCCACGTGGATACACCGGCGGACCGGGAGCGGCCGCCCGCTGAGCAGGACCTGGTACGCCGCGCTTTGAGACTCGCGGAGGAGTTGGGCGGCAAGGCGGTCACTGTGCCTGGGCTGGATGTGGCCGCGGAGATCATCCATTACGCCAAGGCTCATAACATCACGAAGATCGTGCTGGGGAAGTCCCCCGGATCCCGTTGGCGCGAGGTGCTGAGGACATCAATCGTCGACCATATCCTGCAGCACAGCGATCACGTGGATGTGCATATCATCAGCGCCCGAGGTGATGCGTTTCGGAGGACACGATGGCGCGTCGGCCGCACGTCGGGAACCCTCCGGGGGGTCCTGGCCGGCAGTGCCCTGGTGGCGGCTGTGACGGTGGCGGGGCACCTGGCGCTCGGCCATATTGTGCCAGTAAACCTTGTTATGTTCTATCTGCTCGCGGTCGTCATCGCGGGTTTGTGCTGGGGACAGGCATCGGCGGTAGTGGCCTCATTGCTCGGTGTTCTCGCCTTCGATTACTTCTTTGTGCCGCCCAGGTTGAGCTTCGGAGTCTCTGATGCCCAATACCTGATCACGTTTGCTGGGCTCCTCACAGTGGCGCTGACGGTAGGTTCCTTGACGGGCAGGCTGCGAGAGCAAGTCGAGCTGGCACGGCAGCGGGAGCGGGAGAACGCCATGGTTTACGATCTGACCCGCGCACTGGTCGCTGCCCAGACGGTGGATGAGATCGCCCGCATTGTGGTGCGGGAGTTAGAGCGGTCGGGCTGGCAGGCGGCGGTACTCCTTCCGGATGGGGGCGCACTGCGAGCTGTGACGGCGAGTCCGGGCCTGCATCTTGACGACAAGGAAAACGCTGCGGCGAACTGGACATATCGCTACGGCCAGCCCTCTGGACGAGGGGAGAAGACCCTTCCCGGCACCCGGGCGCGCTACCTGCCACTGCGTGGGGGGAAAGGTGTGCTCGGCACGCTGGCAGTGGCGGGCGTGGGAGAGGCGGAGATCCAGAGCCCCGGGCACCGCCGCGTTCTGGACGCATTGGCTGCCCAGGTCGCCACAGCCATCGAGAGGGCGCAGCTGGCTGAGGAAGCGCGGCGTGCACAACTGGCCTCGGAAGCGGAGCGTCTGTATGCCATCCTACTGAACTCCGTCTCCCACGACCTGCGCACGCCGCTCGCCACCATCATCGGCGCATTGTCGGCGCTGACCCGGGCGAAGCACACGCCAGCCGATCCAGAGTGGAGTGAGCTCCTCGAAACTGCACGTGAGGAAGCTGATCGCCTGAACCGGCTCGTCGGGAACCTTCTCGATATCACGCGGTTGCAGGCGGGGCGCCCGCAATTGCTATTGGACTGGTGTGACCTGGAAGACGTCGTCAGCCACGCTCTCGAACAGATGACGCCGTACCTCAAGGACCGGCCGGTGCGGGTGCTCTCGGACGCCGGGTTGCCGCTCGTTCGTGCCGACCAGGGTCTGATGACACAAGTGCTGATCAACCTATTGGACAACGCGGCAAAATACTCGCCCCCAGGGAGTCCGATCGAGATTTCTCTGAGGAAGGGAAACGGCGAGGTGCACGTTCAGATCGCGGACCGGGGGCAAGGCATCCCGGAGCAGCACCGGGAGCGTGTGTTCGAGAAGTTCTATCGGGTGGAACAGCCCGGTAGCCCACCGGGCACCGGCTTGGGCCTCGCCATTTGTAAGACAGCGGTGGAGGCCCACGGTGGACACATTTGGTTGGAACCACGTCCGCGCGGGGGCACGGTGGTGACCTTCTCCCTTCCGGCGGCCAGGGGAAAGGAGGTAGAGCAGGGCGATGACACGCACGGCGACTCAGCGGGGTGAAGACAATCGACTCGCCCGAGTGCTGGTGGTGGACGACGAGCGGCCGATGCGGCGTCTTCTACGCGTGGTACTGGCGGGCGAGGGGTATGAGGTACTGGAGGCAGAGGATGCCAGCACAGCCGTTCGCACGGCCGCGGCGGACCGACCAGATGCCATCATTCTCGATCTGGGACTGCCGGACGGCGACGGTATTGAGGTGATCGAGCGCGTGCGCGAGTGGTCTGCTGTACCCATCATCGTGTTGTCCGTGCGCGACCAAGAACGGGAGAAGATCCGCGCGTTGGACGCGGGCGCCGATGACTATTTGACCAAGCCTTTTGGGACTGGTGAGCTCCTAGCGCGCCTAAGGGCTGCTCTCCGGCGCATCGTGCGGACGGCCGATGAACCCGTGGTCACGCTGGGGGACCTTGCGGTTGATGTGGTCCGGCGCAGGGTCACGGTCCGTGGCCAGGAAGTGCACTTGACGAGTACTGAATACACACTCCTCAAGACCTTGGCCGTCAATGCAGGCAAGGTGATGACGCACAGGCAGCTGCTGCGTGCTGTTTGGGGCCCCGGGTACGAGGACGCCGTGCACTTACTACGGGTGAACATGAGCAATCTTCGGCGCAAGATCGAGCCGGATCCCGTCAAACCGTGCTACCTGATCACGGAACCGGGGGTGGGTTACCGCCTGCGGGAGGCTCCGCAGACGGGTCAGTAAACATTCCTGTGGGCGCTAAGAGAGCGGGTTTGAGCAGAGGAAGACCGCCTCAGTAGGATGGGACTTGCCACGGGTCAAAGCCCTCACTAAAAAGTCCCATCGAGCAAGGGAGGCGGTCTACATGAAGCGTAAGGCATACGAGCGGCTGAATCAAAGGGTGGCCCGCATCCGGCCCACGACGCTGGTGGTGGGCATCGACATCGCCAAGAAGCGCCATGCCGCGCAGGCGGTGGACTTTCGCGGTGTAGTGCTCAATCACCGTGCTCACGTGTTTGCCAACAGCGAAAAGGGGTTTGAGTGCTTCGAGGCCTGGATTCGCGACTTACAAGCCGAACACGGCATGGACGACGTCGTGGTGGGCCTAAATCACCATCCGTCGCCACCTCTTGCTCCGGTCGGCTGCGCACACGGCCGCTCAAGGTCTATCCGAGAGGACAGAGAGACTCACCACACACCGACCAGCTTGGAGCCTTGACCGCGTTGACACCGCGCAGCCCCTTGTGTAGCATTCAAGCCAAACTCCATACCGCTGGATTCTCTTATCCAGAGAGGCGGAGGGAGACGGCCCGATGAAGCCCGGCAACCGGCCTTGCCGCGCGGCACGTTCGCGGCGGGGTGGCGGTGCCAACTCCGGCGCGGCTGCGCCCGCGCGAGATGAGAGGAGGCCTGCATGGCGGTTCAGCGTGCGACCTCTTCCATCGGAAGGGGTTTTTTTGTGGGGAGATCCAGCGGCCACTCTGGGGAGCCTGGAGGAGGCCGTTCCACCGTGACGATCGAACACGTTCACCTCGACACCCTCGCCGTCCACGCCGGGCAGAAGCCCGACCCCGCCACCAAGGCGCGCGCCGTGCCGATCTACGCCACCACCTCGTACGTCTTCGACAGCGCCGAGCACGCCGCGAACCTCTTCGCCCTGAAGGAGTTCGGCAACATCTACACGCGCATCATGAACCCCACGACCGACGTGTTCGAGCAGCGCCTCGCCGCCCTTGAAGGCGGTGTGGGGGCGCTGGCCACGGCCTCGGGGCAGGCGGCGATCACCTTTGCCGTGCTCAACATCGCCAGGGCCGGCGAGAACATCGTCTCGGCCACAAGCCTCTATGGCGGCACGTGGAACCTCTTCGTCCACACGCTGCCGCGCCTCGGCGTGCAGGTGAAGCTCGTCGACCCGTCCGACCCGCAGAACTTCGCGCGCGCCATCGATGAGCGCACGAAGGCCGTGTACATCGAGGCGATCGGCAACCCGAAGCTCGACGTGCCGGATTTCGAGGCGATCGCGGACGTCGCCCACCGGCGCGGCATCCCCTTGATCGTCGACGCCACCTTCCTCACCCCGGCCCTCTTCCGGCCGTTTGAGCACGGCGCGGACATCGTTGTCCACTCCGCGACGAAGTTCATCGGCGGGCACGGGACGGCCATCGGCGGCGTGATCGTCGACGGCGGCCGCTTCGACTGGACGGGGAGCGGCAGGTTCCCGGAGCTCACGCAGCCGGACCCGACCTACCATGGCGTCGTCTACACGGAGGCGTTCGGCCCGGCGGCGTACATCGTGAAGGCGCGCGTCCAGCTTCTACGCGACCTCGGTGCCTGCCTCTCGCCCTTCAACAGTTTCCTCTTCCTCCAGGGCCTGGAGACGCTCGGCCTCCGCATGAAGCGCCACTCGGAGAACGCCCTCGCGGTCGCCGAGTGGTTGGCGGAACACCCCGGCGTCATGTGGGTGAACTATCCAGGCCTTCCTTCCCACCCGGATCACGCGCGCGCCCGGCGCTACTTCCCGGAGGGGCAGGGCGCCATCCTTACGTTCGGCGTGAAGGGCGGCTACGAGGCCGCCAAGGAGGTCGTCGACCGCGTGGAGCTCTTCTCCCACCTCGCCAACGTGGGGGACGCGAAGTCGCTCATCATCCACCCGGCTTCGACGACGCACTCGCAGCTCACGGCCGCCGAGCAGCTGGAGGCGGGCGTGACGCCGGACATGATCCGGCTTTCGATCGGCCTCGAGGACGTGCGCGACCTCATCGCCGACCTCGACCAGGCGCTCAAGGCCGCGGGGCAGGCAGAGACGGCGTGAGGAGGAGACCCGTGCGCGCCGGCGCCGTGCCACGCAAGGCGGTGCGCACGGACCGCCTTCCGCCCGACCTGCGAGTGCTGCGCGTCGCGGGTCAGGGGGAGTTCGCGCTGGAGAGCGGGGCGCGCTTCGGGCCGGTCGAGCTGGCCTACCAGACGTGGGGCGCATACGACCCGCACGCCTTTGACGGCGCGGGCAACGCCGTGCTCGTCTGCCACGCGCTCACCGGAGACAGCGACGCGCCCGGCTGGTGGCCGGGAGTGGTGGGGCCCGGGGGAGCGCTCGACCCCTCCCGCCACTTCATCATCTGCAGCAACGTGCTGGGCGGCTGCCGCGGCTCCACGGGCCCGGGGAGCCCGGACCCGGAGACCGGTCGCCCCTACGGCCTGCACTTCCCCGTCATCACCGTCGGGGACATCGTCCGCGCCCAGGCGCGGCTCCTCGACGCGCTGGGCGTGGAGCGCCTGGCGCTGGTGACGGGCGGCTCCCTTGGAGGCATGCAGGCGCTGGCGTGGGCGCTGCTCTTCCCGGAGCGCCTGGCCGCGGCCGTGGTGATGGCCGCGCCGTGGGCGGCGTCGCCGATGTCGATCGCCTGGAACGAGGTGGGCCGGCAGGCGATCCTCCTCGACCCGGACTTCGCCGGCGGCGACTACGCGCCCGGCGGCGGGCCGGCGCGCGGGCTGGCCGTGGCGCGCATGCTGGCCATGACCACCTACCGGAGCGGGGAGAGCTTCTGGCTGCGCCACGGCCGCGCCGAGGTGCCGGCCGGCGAGGATCCCGTGGCCGCGCGGCTCGGCGCCTACGCCACGCAGAGCCCCGCCGGCCACCCCTTCGGGCTGCGCTTCCAGATCGAGAGCTACCTCCACTACCAGGGAGAGAAGCTCGTCCGCCGCTACGACGCCAACACCTACCTCTACCTCACGCGCGCCATGGACCTCTTCGACGGGGACCGCCTCGCGGCGCAGGGGGCGGAGCGGCGCGCGGCCGCCGCGGCGCGCGGCCACCTGCCGGCCGTGCTGGCCGTCGGCATCGACAGCGACATCCTCTACACGGCCGAGGAGGTGCGAGAGGTGGCCGGCCGCCTGCGGCTCCTCGGCTACCCGGCGGACTACCGCGAGATCCGCAGCCCCCACGGGCACGACGCCTTCCTCATCGAGGCGGACGAGGCGGCCGCCTGCGTGGCCCAGGGGCTTGAGGCCGCGACGCGCGGCCCGGCCGTGGCGCGCGGCCCGGCCGTGGCCCACTGGGCGCACCGCGGCAACGCCTGGGGCGTGTAGGCGAAAGGCCCCGCGGGGGCGAATCCGTCCCGTGGAGGGGATGCGCCCGTGGAGACGTTCCGCGCCTATCTCGTGGAGCAGACGGAGGAAGGCTTTCGCGCCGGGCTTGCCCGCCTGGCGGAGGACAGGCTGCCGCCGGGCGAGGTCACCGTGCGCGTGGCCTATACCAGCGTGAACTACAAGGACGGCCTGGCGACGCTGCCGGACGGCAAGGTGGTGCGCGCCTACCCGATGGTGCCGGGCATCGACCTCGCCGGCACCGTGGTGGCCTCCGCGGACCCGCGCTTCCGCCCGGGCCAGGCCGTGCTGGCGACGGGCTACGACCTCGGCGTCTCGCACTTCGGGGGCTACGCGGAGCTCGCGCGCCTGCCGGCGGACTGGCTCCTGCCGCTGCCGGAGGGGCTGACGCTCCGAGAGGCGATGGCGCTCGGCACGGCCGGCTTCACCGCGGCGCTGGCGATCGCGCGCATGCAGGAGAACGGCCTCACGCCTGGCACCGGACCGGTGCTCGTGACGGGCGCCACGGGCGGGGTGGGCTCCCTCGCCGTCAACATCCTGGCGAAGCTCGGCTACGAGGTGGCCGCCAGCACCGGCAAGGCGGGCGAGCATGAGTACCTGCGCCGTCTGGGCGCGGCGGCCGTCCTGGACCGCGCGGAGACCACCGGTCCCGGCCGGCCGCTGGAGAAGGCGCGCTGGGCGGGGGCGGTCGACACCGTGGGCGCGGCCACACTGCCGTACGTCCTGCGCACCACGCGCCCCTGGGGCACGGTGGCGCTCTTGGGGAACGCCGGCGGGGCCGCCTTCGAGACGACCGTCTTCCCCTTCATCCTGCGCGGCGTGAGCCTTCTGGGCATCGATTCCGCCTACTGCCCGATGGAGCGCCGCCGCGAGCTCTGGCGGCGGCTCGCCGGCGAGTGGAAGCCGCCGGCCCTGGATCTCATCGCTTCTGAAGAGGTGGATCTCGACGGGCTACCGGATGCGCTCGGGCGCATCCTGCGCGGCGGGCTGCGGGGCCGCGTCGTTGTGCGGCTGGGCGGGTGAGGGGACGTCCATGCGCTCCAGCTGCTCCAGCACCTTGATGGGGTAGTCCGCGAGCACGGAGCGGACCGTCGTCTCCGGGGAGCTCCCGTCCATCACGCGCACCTCCGGCGCGCGCAGGTTCAGCTCGCCGTCGGTGACGACGCGCACGCGCGGCGCGCTGCCGACCTCCGTTTGCCCGATGACGATCGCCATCTCCCCCGCGGCGGTGAGGAGGATCGTGCCCTCCGGATAGACGGCGAGGCGCCCCATGAGCGCCCTCACAGCGCGCGCGTCCAGCTTGCCCTCTTCGGCCATGGCGCGCACCTCGGCCATCGCCTCATGCGGCGGCTGGCCCAGCCCGTATGTGCGGTCGGCCGTGATCGTGTCGTAGATGTCGGCCACCGCGGTGATGCGCGCCCACGGGTGGATGGCCTCGCCGCTGAGGCCGCGGGGATAGCCGGAGCCGTCGAGCCGCTCGTGGTGCTGGTAGGCCACATGGGCCACGAGGATGGGCATGCCCGGCTGGCGCCGGAGGAGGTCGTAGCCGTCCCGGGCGTGCTGCTGGATGCGCTCGTACTCCTCCGGCGTGAGGCGGCCTCGCTTCTGGACGAGCTCCATGTAGAAGACTTTGCCGATGTCGTGCAGGAGCGCGCCGATGCCCAGCGGGCGCTGATCTTCCGGCGGGATCCCCAGCGAGGCGGCGATGAGCAGGGAGTAGACGCAGACGTTGACCGAGTGCACGAAGAGGCCGTCGTCGAGGTTGCGCAGCATGGACACGTTCAGGGCGAGGTTCGGCTCCCGGCGGATCTCCGCGAGGATGCGGTCGATGATCAGCTGTACCGCCTGCGGCGTGACGACGCCGTTGGAGCGCATCCGCTCCAACGTCTTCGCGACGACGTTCATGGCCGCGCGGCGCGTCTCCTCCCTCAGCGCATCACCCGGCACGGCGTCCGGGGCGAGCGGATCCATGACGGGGATGGAGAGGTAACCCCTCTGCCGCAACTGCCGGACGTAATCCTGCGTGAGAACCACGCCTGCGGCGAGCAGCACGCGCCCGGCGCGGTCGTGGATCGTCTGGCCGAGCTTCATGCCGATCACCCGATCATCGAGGTGCACGATGCGCATCTAAGGGAAAACCTCCGCAGGATTGCGACAAATTGTGGCAAATACTGTCACGCAATGACATGGAGAATGAAAGAGGGCAGGCACCCGCAGGACATGGGAGTTTCCCCCCGGCGCGCCGTGCGTGTGGCGATCGTCGAGGATGAGCCGCTCTACCGCGACCTCCTTGAGGTGGCGCTGGAGCAGGATCCGGAATTGGAGGTCGTGGCGGCCTGCGGCGATGCCGCCGAGGCGCTGGAGCGGCTGCCGCCGCTCAAGCCGGACGTGGCGCTTTTGGACCTGGACCTCGGCGAGGGGCCCGACGGCGTCCAGCTGGGGCGGGAGCTGCGCCGCAGGCTCGCCGGCCTCGGCATCATCCTGCTCTCCCACCACCGTGACCCTCGCTGGCTGGAGGGCGTCCCGCCAGGGGAACTCGCCGGCTGGTCCTATCTCCTCAAGCGCAGCCTCGCCGACGCGTCCGCCCTGCGGCGCGCCGTGCGGGGCGCGGCCGAAGGACTCGTCGTCCTCGATCCGGCGCTCGTGGCCGGATTCACGCCGCGCCGGCCCAGCCGGCTGGAGAGCCTCACGCCGCGCCAACGGGAGATCCTGGCCCTGATGGCACAGGGCTTCCACAACGGCGCCATCGCCCGCCGCCTGCGGCTCACGGCGAAGTCCGTGGAGAACCAGATCCACGCCCTCTACCAGGCGCTCGGCATCAAGGAGGAGGCGGACTGGGCGCATCCGCGGGTGCAGGCCGTGCTCATCTATCTGCAGGAGAGCCGCTACGCCACCTAAAGGGGCAGTTCCACCTCGACGCGCGTGCCGCGGCCGGGCGCGCTCTCCACGGCCCAGCGCCCGCCGTGCGCCTCCGCGAGCAGCGCGATCGTCTTGAGCCCCAACCCGGGAGAAACGGCGCGAGGGTCGAAGCCGGCGCCGTCGTCCCGCACCACGGCCCGCAAGCGCTCGCCGTCCGTGTGGAGCTCGACCTCCACGTGCGCAGCGCCCGCGTGGCGGCAGGCGTTGCCCAGCGCGGCCTCGAGGATGCGGTAGAGGGCGAGGCGCAGCGCCTCGGGGAAGCCGGGGCCGGCCGGTCCATCGCGGAACACGACGGCCGGGGAGGCCCGCACCTCCACGGCCGCCGTGCCGCCGGCGGCGTCCGCGAGCGAGCGCACGGCCGGCAGCAGCCCGGCGCGGATGACGGCCGGGTGGAGCGCGTGGCTGAGGTGGCGGACGTCCTCCTCGCGCAGGCGGTCGAGCAGCTCGCGCACCTCGCCCAGTTCGGCATGGGCGGGGGAGGCCGGGTCGAGGCGCGCCTGGACCTGCCCCAGGCGATGCCAGGCCACGAGGAGGCGCGTCTGCACGCGCCCGTGGAGCGCGTAGGCGACCTCCCGGCGCACGCGCTCCGCCGATTCCACCGCCACGCGCCGCGAGGCCGCGAGTTCCGCGACGGCCGCCTCCAGGCGGCGGACCGCGGCGTCGCGCTCGACGGCGAGGGCCGCGAGCCGCACGAGCGCCTCGCACGCGCGGCGCAGCTGGGGGCCGAAGGGGCGGGCGTGGTGGAAGGCGAGGGCGCCGACGACCCGCCCCTCCACCCGCAGCGGCGAGGAGTAGGTGTGGCTGAGCCCTCCCACAGTGCAGGCGAGCTCCAGAAGGCGCGCATCCACCGTGCCGGCCGCCACTTCGCGCATGGGGGCGCAGACCGGCCGGCCTTCGAGGTAGATTCGGCGCACCCACGGATTGACGTCGGCGGCGAACTCCAGGCGCCCGGGGTGGAAGCCGGGCGCCACGCCTGCGGCGAGGCCGGCCAGGCGCTGGAGGGCGGGGTGGGCGAAGCGCGCGGAGGGGCCCGCCCACACGCGGCCGCTCTGGGCGTCATAATGGAGCAGGTGCACCCAGCGCACGCGCGTGGCCGTGCGCGCCTGTTCGACGATCTCTTGTAGGAGGGACGGGTGCGCGCGAACGCCGGCGGCCGTCATGGCGCATTCGTCTTCGCCGGGCGCGGCTCCATTCCTTGCGGACGACGGGAAAGGACGGGAGGCCGGTGGATCTCTGGCTCCTGGGGGTGGACGGCGGCGGCACCCGCACGACGGCCGTGGTCGGCGACGCGGCGGGTGAGGTATGGGGCGCCGGCGAGGCGGGGCCGTCGAACCACCACAACGTGGGCCTGGCGCGCGCCGCGCGCGCGGTGGAGACGGCCGTGCGGCGCGCGCTGCGGGCGGCGGAGCGGCGCTGGCGCCGCCTGCGCGCGGGCGCGCCGCTCCCGCCGGTGGCGGCCGCGGCCCTGGGGCTGGCCGGCCTGGACGCCGGACGGGACCTGGAACGCTGGTCGGCCGCGCTCTCCGGCCGCCTTCCGGCCGCGCGCCTCAGGCTCATGCACGACGGCGAGATCGCGCTGCGCGCCGCCTTTCCCCGAGGTTCGGGCCTCCTCGTCATCGCCGGCACGGGCTCCGTGGTGCTGGCCACCGACGGCCGGCGGCAGGTGCGCGTGGGCGGCTGGGGGCGCTGGCTGGGGGACCAGGGCAGCGCCTGGGAGGTCGGCCTGGCGGGCCTGCGTGCGGCCGTGGCCGCGCACGACGGCTGGGGCGAGCCCACGGAGCTCGTGGAGCGGCTGCGCGCCGCCTGGCCGGCGGGGGATCCGCGGGAGCTGGTGGCGGAGGGCCTGGAGGGGCCGCGCGCCATGCGGCGCATCGCCGCGTTCGCGGCCGAGGTGACGGCCGCGGCGGCGGCCGGCGACGCCGTCGCGGCGCGCATCCTGGACGCCGCGGCCGCGGCGCTCGCGGCCCAGGCGGCGGCGGCGCGGCGCCGCCTGGGCGCGCCGGTGACGGCGGCGGCGCTCACGGGCGGCATGTTCCGCGCCGCCGCGTACCGCGAGCGCGTCGCCGCCGCGCTGCGCCGCGCCCTGCCCGGGGTGGAGGCGGCGCCCGCGGCGGCGCCGCCGGTGCTCGGCGCGCTCGCCGCCGCGGCCGCGGACGCGGGCGTGGCGCCGCCCGCGGCGCTGCGCGTGCCGGCGGAGTTCGCCGCGCGCCTGAAGAACTGAATGCGCCCGCGCGCGGCTACACAGCCAGCGCGCGCAGCACCTGCGCCACCTCTTCCGCCAGCGCGCGCCGCTCCTCCTCCGGCAGGGGCAGGAGCGGCGCCCGCGGCGCCCCGCCGGTGAAGCCGGCCGCGTCCATGCCGGCCTTGTACCCGGGGATGCCGAGCCGGTTCAGCCGCCGCAGCGCCGGCAGGAGCCTGCGGTGCAGCGCCGCCGCCTCCTCCGCGCGGCCCGCCCGGAGGAGCCCGTCGATCCGCCCCAACGCCTCCGGGAAGACGTTCGCGCTGGCGAGGATCGCGCCGCGCGCGCCGAGCAGCCGGGCGGCCGGGAGAAGCACGTCGGCGCCCGTGAAGACGCCGAAGCCCGGGGGCGCCAGCTGCACGAGGTCCGCGATCTGCGCGAGATCCCCGGCGCTGTCCTTGATGCCGGCGATGTTGCCGTGCGCGGCCAGCTCCGCCACCTGCCGCGCGCTCAGGTTGAGGCCTGTCGTCTGGGGGATGTTGTAGACGAGGACCGGGATCGGCGAGGCGTCCGCCACGGTCCGGAAGAAGGCGGCCACCTCGCGTTCCCGCAAGGCGTTCTTGTAGTAGGAGGGCGTCACCACCAGCGCCGCCTGCGCGCCGAGCTCCGCCGCGCGCCGCGTCAGCCGCACGGTGGCGGCTGTCGACGGCTCGCCCGTCTGCGCGATCACCGGCCGCCCCGCGGCCTCCTCCACCACCGCCGCGATCGCCCGTTCCTTCTCCTCGAAGGAGAGATGCGGGAACTCCCCCGTGGACCCGAGCACGAGGTACCCGCCGAGCGGCGCCTCCCGCAGCGCGCGCACGTTGCGCCGCAGGGCCGCCTCGTCCAGCTCGCCGTCCGCTGTGAAGGGCGTCGCCAATGCCGGCACGACGCCCTCAAGCGCGAATTCCGCCACCGCCTGCGCCTCCCCGGGCGGCCCGCCGCGCGCCCCGCCCGCGGGCGGGCGCAGGCGGCGCGGGCCCTACTTCGATTGCGGCGACCAGTGCTTCGGGTCCACGGAGAGGTCGGCGGCCAGGGCCGGCGAGAGGAGGTAGACGCCGGGGTGGCCGTCGATCAGCGCGTAATCGTTGCCGGTGATCGGGTCGTTGGCGCCGATCGTGACCTTCACCGTGCTGCCGTCCTCCTGGGTGACGGTGACCACCCAGCGCGGGTCTCCGAAGCCGTACTCGCTGGCCTTGCCCGGGTTCTCGATCTTCTTCGCGGCCGTCAGGTGCCTGAAGTGCCGGTCCAGGAAGGCCCGCACCTGCGCCGCGTCCGCCTCTCCGACGGTGCGGCCGGCGCCGTTGACCATCGTCCACTTGGAGCCCTGAAGGAGCAGTCCGAGATCCTCCATCTGCTGGTTCTCCATGGTGATCTCGTTCACCTTGGACGTGTCGACGTCCGCGAGGTGCAGGGGCGCGTTCTGCCGTTCCGCCTGGCGCGGCTGCCAGACGAAGACCCAGGCGGCCAGCCCGGCGACGACGACCAGCGCCACGAGCGGCGCGAACCAGCGCGCGGCCTGCGCGCGGCCGGGGCGGGCGGCGCCGGGCGCTGCAGTCCCGCGGGCGGGGTGTTTCTTGGCCAAGGGGATGCCTCCTCCGCTCGAAAATGCGATGCTTTACCAAAGAGTCCTGCCCATGAGTGTACCCTCTTGGCGCGCGGCGCGCGGCCGCGGCCCTCACAGCCGCCGGCGGCGCCACCACACGAGCGCCCCGGCGCCCAGCGCCAGGAGCGGCAGGAGCACCACGGTCACGATCATGAGGATCGTCGCCTGTGCGGCGTCGATCGCCATCGGCGCGGCCACGACCGGTTTCGGCCGCAGCGTCACGCCCTCCTGGCGCCCGGAGAGCCAGCCGGCGGCGTTGAGGAGCAGGTCGTGGTTCCCCTGGATGCCGAACCACTGCTGCGTCGCGAAGACGCTGCCGCCGAAGACGACGGCGCGGAAGCCCTTGCCGGCGCCCGCGCCCGGCGCCGCCTCGCTGGAGCCGGCGCCCTGGCCGGGCAGCCCGTCCACGGCCACGGCCACCGTCAGCGGGCCGGTGCGGTCCGTGCCTTTACTGAACGACGCCGCGTTCTTAAAGTCCGTCTCGCCCCACGCCTGGTCGGAGGTCGTGAGGAGCGGCGTCACGCGCCCGCGCTGGGAGTCGTAGTCCAGGCCCCCGGCGGCCGGGAAGACGGTCGCCACGCGCGCGTCGTCCAGCGGCTGGACGATCGGCGAATACCCGTACTGCGGGATCAGCGCCGTCGGATCCGTCAGGTAGTGGCGCGCCGGGTCGATGACGTAGTCCCGCTGCGGCGTCACGCCCCATTCCTTGAGGAGCGCGTCCAGGTGCGGCAGCGGCGTGTCGGACGGGTCGCGCATCACGAGGATGTGACCGCCCTTGGCCGCGTACTTGCGCACGGCGTCGGCCTCCGCGGGTTGCAGGTCATGCTGCGGCGCGGCGATGACGAGCACCGCGGCGTCGTCCGGCACGGCGGGCTGCTGGAGGAGGTTCAGCCGCAGCACGTCGTAGCCCTGGTCGCGCAGCGCCTGGCTGAAGGCGTAGAGCTCGCGGTCCTCGGCCAGCTCGCCGTGCCCTTCAAGGAAGTAGACCTTGAGCGTCTCCGGGTGCGCCACGCGGAGGATGGCGCTCGTCAGCGCCGCCTCGCCGTTCCAGTCGTTGGGGCTCTGGCTCGTGCCGTAGAAGTCCCAGGAGTGGAGCACTTCCCGGTGGCCGCCCTGGGCCACCACGACCTCGTCGGCCTCCGTCACGCCGTACTTCTGCGCCTCGCTGGGGTGCGCCGTCGGGTCGATCGCCTGGAAGCGCACGCGGCCCGGCACTGCGTGCTGGTAAGCGCGCACGAGGTCCTCGAGCGGCCTGGCGAAGCTGCTGTCGGATGTGACGAACGCGATCACGTCGACCGGCTGCTTCAGCTCCTTCAGCACCTCCACCGTCTGCGGTGCAAGGGTGTACATGCGGTTGAGCGTCAGGTCCCAGCTGCGGGAGGCGCGCACGCCCGCCACGTTGGCGAGGATCAGGGCGGCGATGACGGCCGCCGTGTAGGTCGCCGAGAAGGCGCGCCAGCGGCGGCGTGCGGCGGCCGCGGCGGAGTCGTTCGGCATCTCGGGCACCTCCTCACGTCCAGCGGCGCGCCTCGATGGAGCGCACCGCGAAGAACAGTCCGGCGAAGATCAGGCTGCCGAAGTAGATCAGATGCTGCGTGTCGATGACGCCGCGCACGAAGTCCCAGAGGTGCCGGTAGACGGCCAGGTAGTTGAGCACGTCCCCCAGGCGGCCGCCCACGGAGCCGCCGAGCCAGTCGGCGAGCCAAAGGAGCAGCGTGAAGCCGAAGCCGATCATCCCGGCCACCACCGGGTTGTCCGAGAGGCTCGACGCCCAGAGGCCGAGGGACAGGAAGGCGGCGCCGAGGAGCACCAGGCCCAGGTACGTCGTGAGCATGGCGTGCCAGTCGAAGGAGCCGCCGTAGTGCCAGACGGCCAGCGGGTAGACGAGCGTCACGACGAGGAACGCCAGGTAGAGGACCAGCGTGCCCAGGAACTTGCCGGCCACCCACTGCCATGGGCTCACGGGCGAGGTGAGGATGAGCTCCTCCGTCCCCGCGCGCCGCTCCTCGGAGAGAAGGCGCATCGTCCACACGGGCGCGATGAAGACGAAGAGCAGTGCCACGTTGCCGAGAAGCCCCGACACGTCCGGGGCGCTGGAGACCACCACGAGCGTGACGAAGAAGTAGCCGCAGATGGCGGCGAAGACGGCGAGCAGCACGTACGCCGTCGGCGAGGTGAAGTAGGAGCCCAGCTCGCGCCGGGCCACGGTCCACACCTTACCCACGGGCGGCCGCCTCCTCTTCCTGCGTCAGCTTCAGGAACACTTCCTCCAGGCTCATCGTGTCGCGCTGCAAGGTGAGCAGCGGCATGCGCGCGTCCGCGAGGCGGTAGAAGAGGTCCTCGCGCACGTCGCGGCCGGGTTCCGCCTGCACGCGGAAGGCCGCGCCCGCCGCGCCCGCGCCGCGGGGTTTCAGCCGCGTCACTGAGGCCACGCCCGGCACGGCGCGCAGCACGGCCTCCGCCCGCTCGGCGTCCGCGGCCACCTCTAAAAAGAGCGTCTCTCCGCTCTCGAGCGCCCGCGCCAGCGTCTCCGGCCGGTCCTCCGCCACGACGCGCCCCTCGTGCAGGATCACGACGCGCTCACAGAGCGCCTGAACTTCGGAAAGGATATGGCTGGAGAAGACGATCGTGTGGTCGCGCGCCAGCGAGCGGATCGTCTCCCGCATCTCGCTCACCTGGCGGGGATCGAGCCCCACGGTGGGCTCGTCCAGCACCAGCACGTCCGGGTCATGCACCACGGCCTGGGCCAGCCCCACCCGCTGGCGGTACCCGCGGGAGAGCCGGCCGATGAGCCGCCCGGCCACATCGCCCAGGCCGAAGCGCTCCAGCGCCGCGTCGACGCGCGCCGCGCGCAGCCGGCCGGGCACGTCGCGCAGCGCCGCGGCGAAGTGGAGGTAGGCGCGCACCGTCATCTCCGGATAGAGCGGCGGGTTGTCCGGCAGGTAGCCGATGCGCCGGCGCACGGCGAACGGCTCCTCTTCGATGTCGAGGCCGTCCACCAGGATGCGGCCGGACATCGGCGGCAGGTAGCCGGTGAGCAGGCGCAGCGTCGTCGTCTTGCCGGCGCCGTTGGGGCCGAGAAGCCCCACGATCTCGCCGCGCCGCACCTCGAAGCTGACGTCCTCGACGCCGCGCCGCGGCCCGTAGCGCTTCGTCACGTGCTCGAAACGGATCACGCTGCGTCCCTCCCGCCCGGCCAGTGTGAAATGCGATTGTCAACAAAATCAAAACCGACAGGATTTGCGTTGGCGAAGCCGGTACAATTTTCATGAACCGCCTTGGAAAGGGGAGAGCGCCCATGGCACTGGAGGTCAAGTGGGTCGGCCACGCCACGTTTGAACTGAGAACGGCGTCCGGCCGCACGGTGGTCATCGACCCGTGGTACACCGGAAGCCCCGTGGCCAAGGACCCCCTGCCGGACCGCGTCGACTTCGTCCTCCTGACCCACGACCACTTCGACCACGTCAAGGACGTGGCGGAGCTCGCGCGGCGCGGCGCGAAGGTCGTGACGCAGCCGGAGACGGGCGCGCGCCTCAAGCGCGAGGAGGGTGCTCCGGAAGACCGCATCCTCGACATGAACCTGGGCGGCACCGTCTCCCTGGCGGATGATCTGCAGGTGACGATGATCCCCGCCCTGCACACCTCGAACACCGGCGTCCCCTCGGGCTACATCGTGCGCGCGGGCGGGTTCACCGTGGCGCACCTCGGGGACACGGCGCTCTTCCGTGACCTGGAACTGTACGGCGAGATGTATCCCATCGACCTGGCCCTCGTGCCGATCGGCGACCACTACACGATGGGACCGCGCGCCGCGGCGAGGGCCGTGGCGTTCCTGAAGGCGCGCGTGGCCGCGCCCATGCACTACCGGACCTTCCCGGTCCTCGCCCGGTCGGCGGAGCCGTTCGTCGCCGCGCTCAAGGACCTGGCGCCGAAGGCGGCGCCGTGGGTGCCGGAGATCGGCGAGAGCCGCACGTTTTGACGCGTGTTCCGCCGCCCTGGAGAGGGGAGGAACGAGGTGTGTCTTTCTCCCTGCATCGCCGCCAGCTACTGCCATGGATCGCAGCCGCGCACCTCGCCTTCACCCACTCGTCCGACCCGCGTGAAGCCCGGCGCCTCGCCCGGCTGATCGGTCTGCACGCCGCGGCGTGGCTGGACGGCCACGTGGCCGCGGGGGCTTCTATGGAGCCGCGCCCGGATGACGTGGCGGCGGTGCTCCTCTCTTGTGCCGAGGGTTTCGGCTTCGACGCAGCCCCGCTGGCCGTGCGGCCGGAGGCTGTGCGCGCGCGCGTGGGGGTGCCGCGGTCCCGCGTGCAGTCCCCGTGGTTCGAGGCCGGCGCGCGCGTCTTGGCCTCCATGGTGGGTGGCTTTGCTGCCCGGCGCTTCGGCTACGCCAAGGTGGCGCTGGAGCGCCTGGAGACGGCCGGGCCGTGGGTGGATCACATGTGCTGCGTGTTTCTTGAGGAGACGCCCGCCGCCGCCGCCGTGCCCGGCTGGACGTTCCGCCCGGACCGCCTGCCCGAGCACGCGGACATCCTTCGCTCCCTTGAGGAGGCGCTGCGCCTCGTCAGCCCGCGGGAGGCCGAGACGTTCTTGGAGCCCGCCCCCTCTGTGCGCGAGGACGTTCTGCACGTGGCCGGCCTCGGTGCCGCTCTATTGGAGGGCGACGGCCGCCCCGTGTGGCTGGCCGGCCACGCGCGCCGGCTGCTCTCCGCCCTGGGGGACCCGGCGCCCCACCTCGCCGCCCTGGCGCAGGAGACGCTGCGCAAGGGCGGCCCGCACAGCACCGTGTGGGAATCCGACCACACCCAGCCGCGCCTCTGGGTGCGCGCCTGCGCCGTGCCCTACGGGCGGGGGGTGCTCGCCTCTTTCGAGGACTGCACAAGGGAGCGCGCGCTACAGCAGGCGCTCGCGGACATCGAGCGCGTGCGCGTGATCGGCGAGCTGGCCGCGGCCGCCGCCCATGACCTGCGCAACCCCCTCACCGCCGTGCGCGGCATGGTAGAGCTGGAAGCGCGCGAGGGCCGGCTGGGCGAAGCGGCCGACTTCATTCTGAAAGAGCTGGACCGCGCCGCCGCCATGCTGGGGGACCTCATGACGATCGCCGGCACGTCCAACCCGCGTGTGGGACCGGTCTCCGTGCGGCAGGTGTTCGCGCAGGTGCGGCGCCTCGTGGCCCCCACGTGCGCGAAGTCCCGCGTGGAGCTCGTCATGCGGCCCGCGGACGCCACCATCCTGGCGGACCGGGCCTACCTCGTCCGCGTGCTCCTCAACCTTGCCTCCAACGCGCTGGACGCCATGGGCCCCGGCGGGCGCCTCGTCATCGCGGCGGAGCCGGCCGCGGACCGCGTCCTCCTGCGCGTGACGGACAACGGCCCCGGGATTCCGGAAGAGATCCGCAAGCAGATCTTCCATCACATCGTGACGACGAAGCCCACCGGCACGGGGCTGGGCCTCTACAACTGCAAGCGCTTTGTGGAACGCATGGGCGGCACCATTGAGTTCCGCACCCGCTCCGGGCACGGCACCACCTTCACCCTCAGCTTCCCGAAGGCGCCGGCCGCCGCGCCGGAGGCTGCGCCGGATGCGGGGGTTCCCGAGGCCGCGGCGGACCCGAACGGCCCGGACCCCTTGCCGGACGACTACGGCCTGTTCTTCCTCCTTTAGCCCCGCCTGAGCGGCCATGGCGCCGTCTCCTGGAGAACTTCGGTTCATCGGTGCATGATGGCAGCTTCACCTGTCTCCGTTGCTCCGAATATCGCCCATTCTCTCCCGTTTTCATCCCTCCGGCCCCCCGTGCCTCCCGCCGATAACGCCAGTGAACCGGTGACGGGTCAAGGCGCCGGCCCGCGCCGGAAACGCACATCTGCCGGAGGTGGCAAGACGTGTATATCAACGACAACATCGCGTCGTTGAACGCCTGGCGGAACCTGACGGCCACGGGCAACCGCATGAACTCGGTGCTCGAGCACCTGTCGTCGGGCCTCCGCATCAACAAGGCGGCCGACGACGCGGCGGGTCTGGCGATCAGCCAGAAGATGCTGGCGCAGGTCAACGGCTTGGACCAGGCGACGCGCAACGCGCAGGACGCGATCTCGCTGGTGCAAACGGCTGAAGGCGCGATGGGCCAGGCGCAGGACATCCTGCAACGCATGCGCCAGCTGGCGGTCCAGGCGAGCAGCGACACGGAGACATCCAGTGACCGCGTCCAGCTGCAGATCGAAATGGACCAGCTCGCGAAGCAGCTCACGGACATCGCAAACAACACCGAATTCAACACCAAGCGGCTCTTGACGGGCGAGTTCTCATCGGGGCAGACAAACGTGTCCATCCTGGTGGGCGCGAACGCTGGTCAGAACCTGTCGTTCAACATCGGTGCGGTCGATGCTAAGACGCTCCAAGTATCCCGTGATGTGGCCGATACGGCCACTGCTCCAACGTACGCTGGCTCCACAAATGCCACTGCGGCCGCCTTTACACCCGGGACGCAAAACTACTACGCCGTCGGTACCTACACCGTGCAGTTCACGCAGGATACAGGCACAGGCATCTTCTACGCGCAATTGCAGGACCCCAATGGAAACAACATTGGGAGCAAAGTGGCTGTCTCGGACACAAGTGGGAACAGCCTTGGCGGTACGGTCACCGTCGGAGACACGGCGGCCGGTCAGGCGTTTGACATTACCTTGGCGACAGCAGGCACCGCGCTCGCGGCCGGAAGCGGAACCATTACGGTACAGGCCGCCACAACGTCAGTCGCTGGCAGCAGCAGCAACTCGTGGAACGCCTCGGCGGCGGGCGGGCTCCTGCTGGTCACCGCGGGGCAAGCGAGCGACGCGCTTAAGGCCATCGACGCCGCCATTAATACGATCTCCGGCGAGCGCGCAAAGCTCGGCGCCACCCAGAACCGCCTGCAGTACATCATCAACGACCTGCAGATCACCTCGCAGAACCTCTCCGACGCCAAGTCGCGCATCACAGACACCGACATGGCGAAGGAGATGGCGGAGTTCACCAAGTACCAGATCCTGCAGCAGGCGGGCGTGGCCATGCTGGCCCAGGCGAACGCCATGCCGCAGGCGGTGCTCAAGCTCCTCGGCTAGAGCTTCGGGCGCGTCGCATCCCGCGGCGCGGTCCGGAGAAGAGGCAAGCGCCGCCGCAACGGTGGAAGGGGCGGGACCGAAGAGGGTCCCGCTCCTTCCTTCTGCGTTCTGGTACCGATCTTCGACATCGCCGGGCGAGAGCTGTCGCACGAACGTTCGGGGACTGGCAGGGACTGACAGGCAAGGCGCCGAACTTCCAACCTCATCTTTCTGAATGACCGAGCTGTGAAAGAGGGGCGCGGTTCCGTTGGGGATTCGCAAGGCCGTCATTCCGGTCGCGGGCTTGGGCACGCGCTTTCTCCCCGCGACGAAGTCGCTGCCGAAGGAGATGCTGCCGCTCCTCAATAAGCCCGCCATCCAGTACATCGTCGAGGAGGCCGTGTCGGCGGGGATCGATGACGTCCTGCTGATCACCGGGCGCTTGAAGCGCGCTATCGAGGACCACTTCGACCGCATCCACCTCGTGGAGAAGCACCTGGAGATGAGCGGGAAGACGGAGCTCTTGCGCATCGTCGTGGAGCCGGCCGGGCTCGCCAATCTGCACTACATCCGGCAGCCGGAGCCCCGCGGCCTGGGACACGCCGTGCTGCAGGCGCGCTGGCACGTGGGCAAGGAGCCCTTCGCGCTCCTTCTGGGCGACGACGTGTACCAGGGAGACCCTGCCGCCATCTCCCAGCTGATCGCCGTGCACGAGGAGACGGGGATGTCGGTCGTCGGCGTGCTGCCGGTATCCATGGCGGAGACGGGCCGCTACGGCATCGCGGACTTCGGCCCGGAGGACGCCAACCCGGCGAAGGGTCCGGTCCTGGCCCGCGACTTTGTGGAGAAGCCGGATCCGGAAGAGGCCCCCTCGAACTGGGCCATCATGGGCCGGTACGTCCTCACGCCGGACATCTTCGAGGCGCTGGAGGAGACCCCCAAGGGCCGCGGAGGAGAGATCCAGCTGACGGATGCGCTGCGCACCCTCGCGCGCCGGGGCCGGGTCTGCGTCGTAGCGCTGCAAGGAGAGCGGTATGACGTCGGGGATCCGGTGAGCTTCGTCAAGTCCACCATCGCCATGGCGCTGCGGGATCCGGCCATCGGCCCGGAGATCCGGGACTTCGTCACGGCGTTGCTCGCCGAAGGCGTGCGCCAGGCGGCGGCGGCCGCGGAGGAGCCGGGCGCGGAGAAGCGGGCGTAGCGCGGGCGCGCCGGCGCATGGGAGCGGCGGCCGGGAGCCGCCTACTCCTCGTCCACCTGCGGCCGGCGCGGCCGCGTGCGCGCTCGTGCGGCGCCGCGGTTGCGGCCGTTCTTGCGGCGCGAGGGCTTCGCGAACTGGATGCGCGTGACCTCCTCGATGCCGTTCAGCACGAGCCCCGCCACGTGGACGATCGCGTTGGCGTTGCGGATGGAATAGCCCTTCACGAACGCCTTCCCGCCGATGAAGAGAAACGTGATCACGCCGATGCCGAGCGCGTTCAGGAGGCTGTGCGGCACATGCAGCCCCTCCGCCAGGCCGGCGATGATGGCGACGGTCGCCGCGCCGGCCACGGCGGCTGTGACGTCGCCGGTGATGTCCATGGCGATGCTCGCCACGCGGTCCGCCCGCTGGATGAGGTAGAGCGCCTGCCGCGCGCCGGGCTCGCGCTTGCTGGCCTTCGCGTGGAAGGGGACGGGATCCGCGGCCGTGACGGCCACGCCCAACATGTCCAGGACCACGGCCACGCCGATGATGAAGAGCACCAGCGGCACCGCCAGTCCCGGCGGGATGCGCGCCACGAGCTCTTCTGAAGGCAGGCCCACGCCCACGGCGATGAAGAAGCCGAGGAGGCCGAGGCTCAGCCCCGTGCGCCAGGGGTTCCCGTAGGCGTTTCGGCGTTTGTCGCCGGACATCGCTTCACCTGTTTACGGATTTTACCACGGGACCGGCGGCCTCCCGGGCCCACGCGGGAAAGGCGCCCGCGCGACCGGGGAGAAGGACCGCGCGCACGGTGAGGAAGAGGATTTTCAGGTCGAGGAGCGGCGAGGCCTGCATGATGTAGGTGAGGTCGTAGCGGAGCTTCTCCTCTGCGTCGGTGGAGTAGGCCGCCATCACCTGCGCGAGGCCCGTGAGCCCCGGGCGCACGTTGTGGCGCAGGCGGTAGTGGGGTAGCTGCGCCTCGAAGGCGCGCACGAACTCCGGCCGCTCCGGGCGCGGTCCCACGAGGCTCATGTCGCCGCGCAGGACGTTCCACACCTGCGGGAGCTCGTCGAGGCGCAGGGCGCGCAGCCAGCGGCCGACGGGCGTGACGCGCGGGTCGTCGGCAGTGGCGAGGGTGGGGCCGGTCTCGGCTTCGGCGTCGACACGCATGGTGCGGAGCTTGTAGATCGTGAACGGCCGGCCGTGCAGCCCCACGCGCGTCTGGCGGTAGAGGACGGGACCGGGCGAGGTGAGCGCGATGGCGGCCGCGGCAAGGGCCAGGACGGGCGCCGTCGCCGCCCCCAGGAGGAGCGCGCCGGCCACGTCGACGAGCCGCTTCAGCCAGGCGTAGTCCGGCGGGATCTCCGGCGGCCGCGCGCCGATCACGGGCAGGTCGCCCACGCGCGTGGACTGGCTGCGCAGCATGAGGATGTCGTAGAGGGACGGCACGGCGTAGAACTGCCGCCCGCGCGCGAGGGCCCAGGACTGCGCGGCGAGGCGCAACTCCGGCGAGGCGTGCGGCCCGACGAAGACGGCATCGGCGTCCGGCTCGGTGACGGCGGCCGGGGCCGCGAACGCATCCGCCGCCTCCGCCGCCGTGAGCGCGAGGACGTGCACGGCGCCGAAGGAGCCGCGCACAAGGCGCGCGAGCGTGGCCGCGTCCTCCGCCGTGGCGCCGACGACGATGAACCGCCGCTCCCGGAAGGCGCGCCGCGCGGCCGCGATCCACGGCCAGCGGGAGGCGCTGAGGAGCGCGAACTGCAGGGGCGCGGCGATGAGGAAGACGCTGCGCGGGAAGGCCGGCGCGCCGAAGACGTAGGGGAGCGTGAGGCCGAGCGCCGTGGCCATCGTCACGGCGAGGGCGAGGGAGGCGTAGGTGTCGAACGGCTCGCGGTGGAGGTCCCGGTGCGTCTCATAGGTGGTGAGGAGCAGCACGCCGAGGAGCGCCAGGAGCGGGCCCAGCACCGGGAAGGGCACGAAGTTGCGGTGCGGGATGGCGCCGTGGAAGCGCACATAGTACGCCAGTAGGTACGCGAGCAGGATGAGGAGGAAGTCCGTCGCCACGATCACCGCCTGCCGCGTGCGCGGCGACATGCCCCCGCCTCCCTTCGTCTCCCGTTCTTGAGCCTCTCTTGAGCCGCGCTGAGGAGGATCGACGAGGAAGATCGCGGCGCCGCGCTCAGGCGCGGGCCCGCGCGCGGAACCACGCCACGGTGCGGCGCAAACCCTCATCGAGATCCACGGCCGGCGTCCAGCCGAGCTCCGCGCGCGCCTTGGCGGGATCCACGCGGCTGGAGCGCAGGTCCCCGGGGCGCGGCGGGCCGTAGCGCGGCTCCGCCGCCGGGTCCGCCAGCGCGCGCAGGCGCGAGAAGAGCTCGTTGACGTCCGTGCCTTGGCCCGTGCCGATGTTATACGCCTCGCCGGGCCGGCCGCGCTCCAGCGCCAGCACGTTCGCGCGCGCCACGTCCTCCACGTAGACATAGTCGCGCACATACCGCCCGTCACCGTGGATCACGCACGGCTCTCCGCGCAGCAGCCGCTCCGTGAAGATGGCCACGACACCCGCCTCGCCGTGCGGATCCTGGCGCGGCCCGTAGACGTTCGCGTATCGCAAGGATACCGCGTGCAGGCCATGCTGGCGGTGGAAAAAGCGGACATACGCCTCGCCCGCCATCTTGCTGATGCCGTAGGGCGAGATGGGGTCCGCCGGGTGCGTCTCCGGCGCCGGCTCGTCGACGTCTCCATAGAGGACGCCGCCGGAGGAGGCGAAGACGAAGCGCTCCGTTCCGCTCTCCACGCTCGCCTCTAGGACGTTGAGGAGCCCGAGGAGGTTCACTTCCGCATCGAATCGGGGCTCTCGCGTGGACCGGCTCACGGACACCTGCGCCGCCTGATGGGAGACCCACTCCGGCCGGACTTCGGCGAACACGGAGCGGACGAAGGCGGCGTCGCGCACATCGCCCTCGTACACCGTGACGCGCGGGGGCACGTTCGCGCGCCGGCCGGTGGAGAAGTCGTCGAGCACCGCCACCTCGTGGCCGGCGGCGAGGAGCGCGTCGCAGACGTGGCTGCCGATGAAGCCGGCGCCGCCGGTGACAAGCGTTCTCTTGGGCATGCGGAGGGGCCTCCTTGTCGTTGGGCGTGCGGGAGTCCGAGTCGACGGTCAGCGCTACGCCGGTGCGGTCCGGGACGCGGAGCGCGGACGACGAAGGATTCGCGGCTCCTTGCGGCCCTCCTTTCCGGCACGGCGCGCGAACGTCCGGCACACGGCACGCGCGTCAGGAGTGCCGTGGAGCAGCCCACGCCGTGCGGCGACGGCGCCCGGCCGGGGTCAGCAACCGCCCGACGCGCCGCACCATTGCGATACCTCCCGCAGCGCTGCGGCCGCGAGCAGAACGCCCGCCACGGCCAGCATCGTGTACTCCGGCGCGCGCAGGGGACGTGGGTCAAGGCGCCGCACCGGCCCGCCAAGCCAGCTCTCCTGGCACCATCGCGACCAGCCCGCCGTCGCTGCAGCAACCAAGACGTAGGCAGTGAGCTCCATGAAGCCGGAACGAGCGAGGATCGTGGCCAGCGACGGTGCCGGCCGCTCGGGCAGCGGCGGGACGAACGAGTTCGTGCCCAGCAGCTGCCCGTAAAGTCCCCAGTACACCAGGGGTGGGACGAAACCGAGCGGCAGTCGCCGAACGCGGAGCCGGTTCGCCCCAGCCACGAACACCGCGGCGGCCAGGACGTTCCAACCCAGCACGGCGACGACGCGACCGGCGGTGTCCAACCGCTCAAGCGGTAGGGCGGCAGGGAGCATGCGGCCCCGCAAGACACCCTCGGGCAGCCACGCGTACCCCGCCCACCAGGCCAGCCAGAAGAGCCCCTGGGCTGAAGCGAACAACTGAAGGAACGTGCGCAAGGGCGCCAAGGGAGCCAGCCTTTCGTCGAGCGGATACGACACGGTCGGACGCCCCCTTCGACAGTCGTTGGACTCGTCGTGGGTCACACGGAGGCCCGGACCGCGCACATCGATCCGGTCGAAGGCATTCTGCCCTTCGCCTACCGGCCGTGCAAGTGGATGCGTTCAATCCCGCAACGCGACAGGGCTCCGCCGTCATCCCCGCGAATACCGGAAACCTGTGCGCGTCGGTGCGGATCTCCACCCCGCCCCGGCGATGGGTCTCAGCCGCGACGGATCATTACGCGTGAAAGGTTGGTCGCATGGCGAAACGTCGGTCGGCCGCCAGGAGGGCGCCGCAGCCAGCAGCGTACGGGACGCCGAGCAAGGGGGCCAGGGAGGCCGAGGGCGCCCTCGGCACCGCTTGGGGCCGGGTCCTGCCGTTCGCCTACATGGCGGTTCTCATCTTTTCTCCTGAACTTCGCGGCCTCTACTTTCCGTTTCAGCAGATGGAGATCTTCGCGCTGCTCATCGTGCTTCTCTTCGCCTGGGTGACGTGGCGAAGACTATCGCTCAAAGAAGACGCATGGCAGGGGTGGGGCCGGTTCGAGGCGGCGGCGGCCGCGCTCGTGGCGCTGTACCTCGCCTCGGCCGCGTGGGCGGCTGACCCGCGCGCCGCGGTGCAGACGGCCATCCTCTATGGGCTGAGCCTCGCCGGCCTCCTCTTCGCCGCGCGGCTGGACGCGCCGGAGCGCGTCCGGCTGATGTGGGCGGCCGTAGCGGCGGGGACGCTCGTGGCCGCGCTCGGCGTCGGCGCCGCGGCGGGCACCGTGCACGGCAACGGGTACGTGGATGGCACACGCGTGCTTTCCGCCTTGCAGTACCCGAACAGCACGGCCGCCTACCTCATGACGTGCCTGCTCGTGGCGTACGGCCTTTGGACGCGTCAGACGGCGCCGCGGGCTTGGACGTCGGCCGTGGCGGCTGCGGCGGCGTCGGTCATGCTCGTCGTCTTCGTCTACACGCAGTCGCGCGGCGCGTGGCTCGTGTTCCCGGCGGGTCTCCTCCTTTTGTGGGCCAGCCAGCCGGCGGGGCTCCGCCTCCGCGTGGTGGAGGCGGCCATGGCCACGCTCGCGGCGGCCGCGCCGGCGGTCGTCCTCTTCAACCGGTTCTTCAACCCGTCGACGCTGTCAGCGCCGGCGCGCCCCGGCGTGTGGCTGGCGGTCCTGGCGGCCGTCGTCCTGGGCGCGGCGCTCGGGGCGGTCGTGCCCTGGCTCTGGCGCCGGTCGGCGGGGGTGCGCCTCGCGCTGGTGGCCGCCGTGGCGTTCGCGGGCGCGGCGGCCGCAGCCTTGTACCTGAGGGTCCACGGCCTGCCGTCGGCGATCGCCCAGCGGGCTTCGGACATCTCCCTGTCGACGTTCAATGCGTACTCCCGTGTCGTGTACACGCAGGATGCGTTGAAGATCGTGCGGGACCATCCCGTGCTCGGCGTCGGAGGAGGCGGGTGGAACGCGGTCTACCACGCGTACCAGACGTTCAACTACTACACCACCCAGGTGCACAACGACTTCGCGCAGGTGTGGGTGGAAGTCGGCACGGTTGGGATGCTGCTCTACCTGGGCCTGTGGGCCGCGTTCCTGTGGGCCGGCGCGCGGCTCTGGCGGGCGGACGCCGCCTCGCCAGGGGTGCCGGCGACGGCCGCGGCCCTGGCTCTCGGGGCGCACAGCGCCATCGACTTCAACCTCTCGCTCGGCGCCATCAACCTCCTGCTGTGGAGCCTCTGGGGCGTCGTCTGGGCGGAGGCGCGGCGGGCGGCCGCGGGCGGGGCTGGCCGGAGCGGCGCCGTGGCGCGCGGCGTTGGTGCGGTCGCCGAATCGGGCGCGGCGCGGCCGGAGGTGGCGGCGGCGCGGGGCGAGGGCGCTCGCCCGCGGCCGCGCCCCCGGCGCTACGCCGCACGGGCCTCGCGCCCCTCGTGGGGCGCCGCGGCAGCATTCCACGCGCTCTGCGGCCTGGCGCTCCTGGGCACGCTGATCCTCATGCTGGGCTACGCCAGCGGGGACGCGGCGGCCCAGGCGCTGAACAGGGGCGACGCTCAACGGGCGCGCACGCTGTTCCAGCGCGCCGTGGCCGCCGACCCCTTTCAGGCCACCTACCGCATGGACCTGGGCCAGTCGCTCTACCTGGTGGGCGACGCGGACGGCGATGCCGGGCTGAAGGCCCAGGGCATGGCCGCCATGGCGCGCGCCGTTCGCATGGCCCCTTATGACGCCAACCTGCGCACGACGTACGCGAACTACCTCCTTCGCGCCGGTGACATCGCGGCCGGTCTGCAAGAGCTGCGCCGGGCGCTGCAGCTCAACCCGACGGAGCCGCGCCGCTACGAAAACCTGGCTGCCGGCCTCGTCAGCGCGGCGGCGGCGTACGTGCGGGCCGGCCGCCCGGAGCAGGCGCGGCCGCTTCTCGACGAGGTCATCGCGCTGCCGCAGAAGCTCAAGGCGCAGCACGACGCCGAGCCGGAGGCGGCGCAGTCGCAACGCACGCCCGATCGCACCGACGCCTTGGACGGCCTTGCCGGCCGGGCGTACGCCATGCGCGGCGACTGGGCGCAGGCGGCGACGCTCCTGGAGCGCGGCACGCACGTGGCGCAGCAGCCGGCGGCCGGCGAAGCGACGCTGTGGCTGGGGCTCGTCAAACAGAAGACCGGGGCGCAGGACGCACAAGCCACGCTGGATCGCGCGCGCCAGCTGCTGGGCGGCGCCTACGACCAAGCGGTGAAGGAAACGGAGCCGCTCCTCGGGGCGGTGAAGTGAGGGCGCCGGACGGCGAAGCGGGACGCGCCCCCGAAAGCGCGTCCGGGCGCGCGGCGAAGCGCGCGGCGGGAGGTGGAGGCGATGGATGCGATCGTTTTGGCGGCCGGCCGCGGTGTGCGCATGGGGCGTGAGATGCCCAAGCAGTTCCTGCGCCTCGCCGGCAAGCCGCTCCTCGTCCATGTGCTGGAGGTCTTCGAGGCGATGGAGGAAGTGGAGCGCGTGTGGGTCACGGCGCTCGCCGGCTACGAGGACGAGTACCGCCGCCTCTTCCGGCAGTACCGCCTTGAGAAGCCGGAGCTGGTGCCGGGCGGCGAGACGCGGCAGTGGTCCGTGGCGCGCGCGCTTGAGGCCGTGCGCAGCCCGCGCGTGATCGTGCATGAGGCCGTGCGGCCGTTCATCGGCGCCGGCTTCGTCCGGGAGCTCCTCGCCTGGCCGGATGCGGCCGTCGTGCCCACGCAGCCGATCCCCTTCACCGTGGCCGAGGGCGACGCGTTCATGACGGCGGAGCTCAACCGTGCGCGCCTCCACAATGTGCAGCTGCCGCAGGTGTTCGACACGGCCGTCCTGCGGGAGGCGCACCGCCGTTTCCGGGAGCCGGGCGACGCGACGGAAGACTCGCTGCTCGTCTTCCGCCTGGGGGAGCGGGTGCGCTTCGTCCCCGGGCGGGAGGAGAACATCAAGATCACGACGCCGCTCGACCTGCAACTGGCCGAGCTGATCTACCGTGAGCGCTGAGGGCGGGCGTGTCGTCATCGTCACGGGGGCGAGCCGCGGCATCGGCCGCGCCATCGCCGTGGAATTGAGCCGCGCCGGGGAGTCCGTGGTGGCCGTGGCGCGCACGGCGAGGGACCTCGAGGAGACGTTGCGGTTCATGGAGGAGGTCCGCCCGGCGGGGAGCGCGGCGCGCCACTCCATCCACATCGCCGACGTCACGCGGGAGAGCGAGGTCGAGGCCCTCTTCCGCGGCGCGGCGGAGCGGTACGGCCGCGTCGACGTGCTCGTCAACAACGCCGGCCACGTCGACCCCGTCGGCATCCTGGAGATGACGCTGGAGAACTGGACGCACACGCTGGCCACCAACCTCACGGCCGCGTTCCTCTGCACGCGGGAGTTCGTGCGCGCGAACAAGCGCGTGGGCGGCAAGATCATCAACATCGCGAGCACCGCCGGCCTCACGCCGCGGCCGGGGTGGAGCGCATACGCGGCCGCCAAGGCGGGGCTGATCAACTTCTCCCTGACGATGTCGGAAGAGCTGAAGCCGTACGGCATTAAGGTATATTGCGTGGCTCCGGGGCGCACCGCCACGGAGCTGCGGCAGAAACTCGCTCCAGAGGAGGATCCGGCGACGATCCTGCAACCGGCGGCCGTCGGGCGGCTGGTGCGGCTGCTCGTGTCCCCGGAGGGGGACTACATCGACCAGCAGACGATCGTCATCCGGAAGCCGCTGCCATGAAAGGGCCGAGGACGGGCGGGACGGGCGCGGCGGTCACGCCGGGCGCGGCGCCGCGCGTGCGTGAGGGGCTGCGCGCGGCGGACAACCCCTTCACGGTGATCTTCATCGACCCTCTGGCCGTGCCGCTCGTGCGCTGGCTGGCGCGCCGGCCGCGGGTGCGGCCGAACCACGTGACGCTTGCAGGGCTGGCGTTGGGGCTGCTCGCCGGACCGCTCTACGCGTGGGGCGAGGCCGCGTGGGGGAACCCCTGGCCGGGCGCCGTGGCCTTCTATCTCGCGCTGCTGGCGGACTGCGTGGACGGGAAGCTGGCGCACTTCACCGGGCGGACGAGCGCCGCCGGCAAGCGGCTGGAGAACCTCGCCGACCGCGGCCGCGTACTTTCCGCGTGGCTCGGCTTCTGGATGCTGGCTGCGCTGCGGGGCGACCTCTGGCTCGCCGCCGCCGCCGGAGGCTACGCGCTGGTGCCGGCGGTGCGCGCACTCGACCGGCGCCGGCGCGGACCGCAGGCGCCCGACCCCGGCCGCTGGCTGCAGGCGAGGCTGCGCGTGCCGGAGGCGCTGCGGCGGCGGCGCATCGGCGTGTGGTACGGCAGCTGGGACCGGGCGGCCCTGTGCTTCGCCGTGGCGCCGTGGCTCGATGACGGGGCGGGGCCGCTGGCGCTCGCCGCCGTGCTCCTGGACGCGCTGCAATACGCGGCCGGAGCGTGGTGGATGCGGCGCGCCGGCCGGGACGCGTGGGCGGGGGCGGTCCGCGGGTGAGCGCGCCGCGCGTGACGGTACTCGTCGTCGTGCGGAACGAGGCGGCCGCGCTCGACCGCCTGCTGGAGAGCCTCATGCGCCAGACGCTCCCTCCGGAGGAGTGGGAGTGGATCGTCGTCGACGGCCTTTCGGAAGACGGCAGCCGCGCCGTGGCGGAGCGCTGGGCCGCGCGTTGCGCGGCGCGGGGCGGCCCGGCGGCGCTCGTCTTGGAGAACCCCGGGCGCATCCTGGCGAGCGGCTGGAACATCGGCCTGCGCGCGGCGCGCGCGCCGGTGGTGCTGCGCCTCGATGCGCACGCGGCCGTGCCGCCCGACTTTCTTGAGCGCTCGCTCGCCGCCTTGGACGCGCGCCGAGAGGCGTGGGCGGCGGGCGGTGTGCTGCGCACCGTGGGCCGCGGCTACTGGGGGCGCGTCAACGCCGTGGTGCTGAGCCACCCCTTCGGCGTGGGGGATTCGCCCTTCCGCGTGAGCGCGGGCGCACGGGCGCGCAGAGCGGGCGCCGGCGAGCCCCGCTGGGCCGACACCGCCCCCTACGCCGCCTACCGGCGCTGGGTCTTCGAGCGCGTGGGGTACTTTCGAGAGGCGTTGCGGCGCAACGAGGACCTGGAGCTGCATGCGCGCGTGCGCGCAGCCGGCGGGCGGTTCTGGCTGGATCCGTCGATCGTGGTCGAGTACGAGGCGCGCCCCACCCTGCGCGGCCTTCTTCAGAAGGCGTGGGGCGACGGCTTTTGGAGCGTGCGCGCGTGGCGCCTGCAGCGCGGCGCCTTCCGCCCGCGCCACTTGGCGCCGCCCGTCTTCGCCGCCGCGATTCTGCTGGCGCTGGGGGCGCTCCTCTGGCCCGCGGAGCGGCCGGCCGGCGCGGCCCTGCTCCTTGCGTACTGCGCCGCGGTGCTCGTCGCGGCGGCGCACGCCGCCGCGCGCGCGGGCGACCCGCGCCTCTTCCCGGGTCTCTGCCTCGCCTTCCCCGCCTTCCACCTCACGCGCGGCCTCGCTTCGCTCGTGAGCCTCGCCCTGCGGTGGCGGGCGGACCCTCCGGGGCGTCCGGCCGCCCGCGATCCCTTCCGCGCCGCCGTGCAGGCCGGCATCGTCGACGCGCCGGGGGAGTCGTGGTACGGGCCGCTCGTCTCGCGGCGCGTCTCGCACCGCATCTCACGCTGGCTCGTGCGGCGCACGCGCGTGACGGCGAACCAGGTGACGGCCGCCATGGTGGCCGCGGGCGCGGTGGGCGTCGCCCTCTTCGCGGGCCGGCCGCCGCTCGCTTGGCTCCTGGGGGCGGCGCTTCTGCACGCCTGGCTCATCCTGGACGCCGTGGACGGCGAGGTGGCGCGCGGCCGCGGCGCCACGAGCGCCGCCGGCGTGTACCTCGACCACGTGGGCCACTACCTCGTCAATCCGGGGCTTCTCTGGGCGCTCTGGATGACGGAGCGGCTGCTCCCGGGGGAGGCGCGCTGGGCGCTCGGCACGGCCGGATTCGCCGCGGGGGTGCTCTCCAAGGCGGTGGGCGACGCGGCCGCCGCCCTGCGCCTGCACGCGCTGGAGGCGCGGCACCGGCGGCAGGCGGAGGCGGCCGGTGCGGATGCGGGCGCCGCGGACGGCGCGGGCGCGCCGGCGGGCGTGGGTGGAGGGGCGGCGGGCGCGGGCGGAGGGGCGCCGGAACCCGGAGACGGCCGCCTGGCCGCCTTCCGCTGGCTCAGCGACGCCGCCACGCCGCTTTCGGCGCTGACGGTCATCGCCGTCTGGGCGGCTGTCGTCCCGGGCACAGCCGGGCCCTTCCTCGCCGGCGGCCTGGCGGGGGCGGCTCTCACGCTGGTGCACCTCGCCAAGGCGGCCGTCGTCTTCTCCGGCCACTACCGCGCCTTCTCCCGCGCGGCCCGCAGCTGAAGCCGGGGGCTGCCGGGCGGCCGCGCGCGCCGGTGTCACGGCCGGCCCGCAGGGCGCGTCGAGAGGCGCCGGTACACGTCCGCCGGCGCGTGACGGTGGCCGAAGCCCAACATCTCCGTCCGGTCCCCGCGCGGCCGGTACACGATGCGAAGGTCGGCCCGCGCCCGCCGTTCGGGCCGTGCGGGGAACGCGTGCCGCCGCCAGCCCTGGAAGCGTCCCGTCAGATCCTTGCCCGGCCGCCGGGTGTGCACGATGCGCAACTGATGGAGGATGGCCGCAAGCGCCGTCCAGTGGGCGTGGGCATCGGGATATGCGTGTTCAAGATCGCGAAGGTCACGGGACAGATCCCCCGCGTGGATGAGGAGGCAGTCCATTTCGGCGAGCTGTGCCAAGAACCGCAGGCTGTTCTCCCGGTGAAGCCGTGATGCCGGAGGCAGTCCTCACTCCTCCTCCAACAGCAGCCGGGCCTTCCGCGCTTCTGCTTCCGCCGGCCGGCGCTCGTGATCGAGCCGCTCGCCCCAGACGCGCTCGATCTCGAGCTGCTCCAGTTGTTCCTCCAGTTGTTCGGCGTACGCTTCCAGGCGTTGCACGGCCCGCCACGCGTCCGGGCTCAGCAGCACGCCCACCACTTCGTGGCGGTGCACCACGCGCAGCTTGCCCGCGGCCGCCAGCCGGCGCCTCCATTCCGGCTGCCGCAGCTCCGTGAGGCTCACCTGCGCATCCAGGTCGAACCCGCGGCGGATCTCCTCCCTCAACGCGTCGAGCGACATGTTCCCTTCCTCCTCCACGGTCTGCGCCTCCAACTTATGGCAATGGACAGTTCTGTGTCAATAAATTGACAGTTCATTGTCACTGATATGCATTCGCCACGTGCGGGATGTCTCATCGCATCCCGCCACTCGATACCCCGGCCGCCCCCCGCCGCCCCGCCCGTTCCTCCCCCGCGGAAGGACCGCACCCCCGACGCGCGGTAGAATGGAAGTCGATCGCGAAGGGGGTAGGCGCATGGCCATCCAGACCGTGGAACGGACCGGCCGCCCGCGCAAGGTGCCGGTCACGTTCACCGTCAACGGCGAGCTCCGCGAAGTGTGGGTGGAGCCGCGCCGCACGCTCCTTGATGCGTTGCGCATCGACCTCGGCCTCACCGGCACCAAGGAGGGCTGCGACCACGGCAACTGCGGCGCCTGCACGGTGATCGTCGACGGCCGCGCCGTCTACAGCTGCCTCACGCTGGCCGTCTCCTGCGAGGGCGCCTCCATCGAGACCGTCGAGGGGCTGAGCCGGCCGGGCCGGCTGCATCCCATCCAACAGGCCTTCCTTGAGCGCGACGCCTTCCAGTGCGGCTACTGCACGCCTGGGCAGATCATGAGCGCCAAGGCGCTCCTCGACCGCCGCCCGGACCCGTCTCCGGAAGAGATCCGCGAGGCGATGTCCGGCAACCTCTGCCGTTGCGGCGCGTACCCGCGCATCGTCGAGGCCGTGCGCGCCGCCGCCGCCGCGCTGCGCGCGGAGGGCGCGGGGGAGGGCGGAGCCCGTGCCTAGGATCGTCAAAACGCAGTACGAGTACGAGGGCCGCATCCGCGAGCAGATCACCGTGGTGGAGGAGGACGACCTGCCCCGCTGGGGGGAGGAAGCGCAACTGCGACTCGTGGGCCGGCCGCAGCCGCGCGTCGACGGCGAGGCGCGCGTGACGGGCGCGGCGCGCTACACGGCCGACATCGACCTGCCCGGCATGCTCTTCGCCAAGGTGCTGCGCAGCCCGCACGCGCGCGCCCGCGTGCGGCGCATCGACACGTCCAAGGCGGAGGCCCTTCCCGGCGTGCGCCTCGTCCTCACCGCCGACAACCTCCCCCCCGGCATCCTCAAGAAGGGCCCGGCGCCGCTCGTCAAGGAGGTGCGCTTCTTCGGCGAGGAGGTGGCGCTCGTCGTCGCGGACGAGGAGGAGACGGCGTATGACGCCCTCCGGCTCATCGACGTCGACTACGAGGTCCTGCCGCCCGTCCTGACCTGGGAGGAGGCGCTCGCCGAGGGCGCGCCGCGCGTCACCGAGCAAGGCAACGTGGAGGGCGGCCAGCCCGTCATCAAGACCTACGGTGACGTGGAACGCGGCCTCGCCGAGGCGGACGTCGTCATCGAGCGCACCTACACCACCCAGGTGGAGTTGCACAACGCCCTTGAGCCGCACGGCACCGTCGCCCTTTGGGAGGGCGACCGCCTCACGGTGTGGGAGTCGACGCAATCCGTGAGCGGCGTGCGCAAGGGCCTGGCTCAGGCATACGGCCTCCCGGACGAGGACGTGCGCGTGATCTGCGAGTACATGGGCGGCGGCTTCGGCGCCAAGTTCGGGCCGCACCGCCACACGCACCTGGCCGTCATCGCCGCGCGCATCCTGGGGCGCCCGGTGCGCCTCGTGCTCGACCGGCGCGACGAGGACCTCGCCACCGGCAACCGTCCGGCCACGGTGCAAAAGCTGCGCATCGGCGCGAAGCGTGACGGCACGCTCACCGCCATCGACCTCGTCAGCTACCAGATCCAGGGCGCCGGCGGCACCGGCGGCGCCGTGGGCGGCCCCGCGCGCGACCAGTACCGCTGCCCCAACGTGCGCACGGTGGAGTACGGCGTGTACACGAACGCCGGGCCCTCCACCTCCTTCCGCGCGCCCGGCTACCCTGAGGGCGCCTTCGCGCTGGAGAGCGCGCTGGACGAGCTTGCGCAGGAGCTCGGGCTCGACCCCCTGGAGCTGCGCCGCCGCAACTTCACCGACCGCCGCCGCGACGGGAAGAGGTACGCCCAGAACTCGTTCCTGGAGGCGTACGAGGTCGGCGCCAAGGCCTTCGGCTGGAGCGGCCGGCCCCAGCCGCCCGACCCGGCGGAGCTCTGGCGGCGCCGCGAGCGCGGAGAGCCGCTCGTGGTGCGCGGCGTGGGCGTGGCGGCGGGCATGTGGGGCTCGGCCGGCTGGCCGCCCGCCTACGCATGGGTGCAGCTCCACCACGACGGCACGGCCACGGTGACGAGCGCCACACAGGACATCGGCACGGGCACGAAGACGGCGCTGGCCATGGTGGCGGCCGAGGAGCTCGGCTACCGCCTCGACGACATCCGCATGCGCTTCGGCGACACCGTCATGGCGCCTTGGGGTACCGGCTCCGGCGGCAGCGGCACGACGAGCTCCATGGCGCCGGCCGTGCGCGCCGCCGCGGCCGACGCTCGTCGCCAGCTCCTGCAGCTCGTGGCGGACTACTTCGGCGTCTCGCCGGAGCAGGTGGAGCTGCGCGACGGCGTACTGCGCGTGCAGGGCGCGGCCGAGGGCGGAGGCGCCGTGGAGCGGCGCGTCGCCGAGTTCTTCCGCGACATCGGCCCCATCAACATCGTCGGGCGCGGCGGCCGCGCGCCGAACCCCGCCGACCTCGCCGCCATCTCCATCGCCGTCCACTTCGCGGAGGTCAGCGTGGACGTGCAGACGGGCCGCGTGGCGGTGGAGCGCATCCTCGCCGTGCACGAGTCCGGACGCGTGATCAACCCGCTGACGATGACGGCGCAGATCGAGGGCGGCGTGCTCTTCGGCGTGGGCTTCGCCCTCACGGAGGAGCGGCGCCTCGACCCGCGGCGCGGCTGGGTGCTGAACCCGGACCTCGAGAACTACAAGATCCTCACCGTCAAGGACGCGCCGCGCATCGAGACGATCGTCCTCGACCGGCCCGACGACCAGCTCAACAACAGCGCCGTCAAGGGCATCGGCGAGCCGCCGGTGATCCCGCCGGCGGCGGCGATCGCGAACGCCGTCCACAACGCCACCGGGCTGCGCTTCCGCGACCTGCCCATCACGCCGGAGAAGGTGCTGGCGGCGCTCGCGGCGGCCGGCCGCGCGGCGGGCGGGCGCGCGGCGGAGAAGGAAGGGGTGAGGCCGCGGTGATCCCGCGCATCGATTACGATCGCCCGGCCGCGCTGGACACCGTGCTCGACGTCCTCCTGCGGGAGGGCCGGCGCGCGCGGCCGCTGGCGGGCGGCACGGACCTCCTGCAGCTCTTGAAGGACGGGCTTCTTGAGGTGGAGCACCTCCTCGACCTGCGCGCGCTGGCGCCCACCCTCTCCGGCATCGCCGTGGGGCCGGGCGGCGCGCTGCGCATCGGCGCGCTCACCACGCTGGCGGAGGTGGCGGAGCACCCGCTGGTGCGCGGCTCCTTCCGCGCGCTCGCGCAGGCGGCGCAGCTCTCCGCCAGCCCGCAGCTGCGCAACATGGCGACGATCGGCGGCAACCTCCTGCAGCTGAACCGCTGCGAGTACTTCCGGAGCGACCTGCCCTGCTGGCTGCACGGCGGCCGGAGTTGCCTCGCGGCGGAGGGCGATCACCGCCACCACGCGATCTTCCCGCAGGCGCCGTGCCTCGCCGTCCACCCCTCGGACCCGGCCACGGCGCTCCTCGCGTTCGACGCACGTGTGGAGATCGCGCGCCCCGGCGGCGCGGTGGTGGAGGAGCCGCTCAGCGCGCGGCTCAAGGATCCGGATCCGGACGATCCGCACCACTTCCACCTGGAGGAGGGCGAGCTCATCACGGCTGTGCTTCTGCCCCCGGCGGAGGGCGAGAGCGTGTACGAGAAGGCGATGGAGCGCGCCGCGTGGTCGTTCGCCCTGGCGGCCGCGGCCGTGCGGCTCTCGTTCTCCGACGGCGGACGCGTGGCGGCGGCGCGCGTGGTGCTGGGCGGCGTGGCCGGCCGGCCGCGCCGCGCGGAGGCGGCGGAGGCGGCGCTCCTCGGCCGGCCGCTGGACGCGGAGGCGGTGGCGGCCGCCGTCGAGGCCGCGCTGGAGGGCGCGGCGCCCCTGCCCGGCAACGCCTACAAGGTGGAGCTGGCGAAGGGCATTTTGCGGAAGGCGCTGCAGCGGCTCTCGCCGCAGGCGGGCTGAACGTGCGCGCGACGGGGGAGCCGGCGGGCGGCGTGAGGGCGGCGGACGGCGCGGGCGCGTCGGGCGCGGTGCAGGCCGGGGCGGCGGGGGAGGCGCTCGCGACGGCGGCGCCCGCAATGGCGGTGCCCGCACCCGCGCCCGCCACTGGCGAGCCGCCGGCAGCCGCCGGCACACCGGCCGTGCCGAACCGCGTTCGCGCCACCCTGTGGGTCACGTTCGGCTCCGCGCTCAGCAAGCCCCTCGGCTACGCCCGCGACGCTGCGCTGGCGGCCGTCTTCGGCGCGAGCGCCACCACCGACGCCTTCTTCATCGCCCAGACGATTCCGCAGGTGCTCTTCGCCACCGTGGCGGCCGGCCTCAGCACCACCTTCGTGCCGGTCTACACCTGGCGCCGGCGCGAGGCCGGCCCGGAGGCGGCGAAGCGATCGACCGATATCATCTTCACCGCCGTGCTCGGGGCCGCCGTGCTCCTCGCCGCGGCGCTCTGGGTGCTGGCGCCGGCGGCCGTCGGGCTCGTGGCGCCGGGCTTCAGCGGCCCTGCGCGCGACCTCGCCGTCCGCCTCACGCGCATCATGCTGCCCAGCATGGTCTTCCTCGGCCTGGCCTCCGTCAGCACAGCGGCGCTTCAGGCGCACGAGCGGTTCACGCTGCCGGCGATGATCGGCATCCCCTACAACCTCGTGCTCGTGGCGTCCATCGTGGGCCTCGGCACGCGGACGGGCGTCGACGCGGCGGCATGGGGCGTCGTGGCGGCCGTGGCCGCGCAGTGGCTGCTCCTCGTGCCCGGCATGCGGCGTATCGGCTTCCGCTACCGGCTCTCCTGGGACGGGCGCGACCCGGCCCTGCGCCGCACGCTCGCGCTGACGGCGCCCGTCGTCGTGGCCACGGGCGCGAGCCAGCTGGGCTTCGTCGTCGACCGCATGCTGGCCTCTCTGCTGCCGGAGGGGCGCATCGCCGCGCTCTCCTATGCGAACCGCCTGTACGGCCTGCCGACCGGCGTGTTCGTGGCGGCCGTCGTCACGGTCGCGTTCCCGCTCCTCGCGCAGCGCGCGGCCGCGCGGGACCTCGACGGCTTGCGCGCCGCCCTGGTCCGTGGACTGCGCCTCATGACGGCCTTCCTCACGCCCGTGGCGGCCGCGCTGGTGGTGCTGCGGCTGCCGCTTGTGCAGCTGCTCTTCCAGCACGGTGCCTTCACGGCCGACGACGCTCAAGAGACGGCTGTCGCGCTCGGCTTCTTCGCGCTGGGCCTCGTCCCGCTGGGCGCCCTGCAGCTCTTGCAACGCGCGTTTTTCGCGCTGCAGGACACGCGCACGCCGATGCTCCTTGGCGTGGCCGGCGTGGCCGTGAACGTGGCGGCGGATCTGGCGCTCGTCGGCCCGCTGGCCCAAGGGGGATTGGCGCTGGGGACGTCACTGAACGTGGCCTTCCAGGCGGCGGCGCTGCTCTGGGTGCTGCGCAAGCGGCTCGGCGGGCTGGGCGGGCGCGAGCTGGCCGCCACGGCCGCGCGCGCGGCGCTGGCAGCCTCGGCCATGGTGCTCGTCCTTGAGGCGGCCTGGCCCGCGGTGACCGCCGCCGTGCCGGGTTCACGGTGCCGTTCGCCCGTGCAGGAGTTCGAGGCCGCCGCCGCGCATCATTCCGCCTTGGGAGGTGTTGGCACATGGGCCGAATGGTCCAATGCCCGACCTGCGACCCGCGAAATGGGAACCCTTATGGCCCCGGCGTCTGCCGCCAGTGCGGCGGCACAGGCAAGCGTGATGGCTGGAGCGGCGCGCCGCCGAACACGTGCGAGTTCTGTCGGCGCGACGGCGTGAGCACGGGGCGCTGCCCCACGTGCGATGCGCGCGTCTACATTGAAGAGCCCTGATGGCGGATCTGGTCGCATCCGAACTGGTCGAGGAGCCGGGCGAGCCGCCGAAGGGCCTCAGCACGGCGCGCCGCATAATCGCTCGGCGTCGGATCGGTGGGCGCGCCCGCCCGGCGCTCGATCGCCGGGCGCAGATCATACCGTATGGACAGCACGTAGGCGTAACTGCTGCGGGATTCGATCCTCCCGCGGCGGGCCTTGGCGCCGCCGATCCGCTCGATGCGGACCGACGTCCCGTAGCCGATGAGATACGCCTGGCCCGTGAAGATCCGGGTGAGGATCCTCCGCCACAGCGCGCGCCGATCCTTGGGTACGGCCAGCACGAAGAAGCTGTCGCTCATGCGCGGCCTGCCCGGAGGATCCTCGACCCACAGATGGCCTTCGCAGGAGCCCGTGGTCTCGATGCCCAAGGCCCAGAACCGCGCACAGACGGGGATCACGCGCCGATCCGGGGGCTCCGGGTTCATCACGCCCAGCGCTCTTGCCTCGGCTTCCGCCCGCCGCACCGCGTCCATCAGCATGGACGCTCCTGCACGGATGCGCGCGCGCCATGCAGCGTCCTCTCCGATCCGCGCCGCCCGCCGGTCCCGCTCGGTCGCAAGCTCCGCCTGTGCGCCGGTCACCTCGACCCCACCTCCGTCAAAAGGCAATCCCTCTTCAGCCGCACGCCTCAGGAAGGTCCACCAACCGCGCCGCGACTCACTAGCCAAGGTGGCCACGCGCTTCTCTGCCCAAGCGCGGGGCCGGCTGCGGTTGTAGCTCGGCTCGCGCGCGGCGCCCATCCCCACTTGATCCGGGTCGGCTCCTCTCATCCGTCCTGTGGCTGATCGCCCTCATCGGCCTGCGGTCGCCGGCCCGCCGCTAGGCCCGGACGGCCGCGGCCAGGGCCGCCGTCGCCGCGAGCAGCCCCATCCCCGCGAGGAAGCCCAGGACGGGGTGCCGCTCGGCCCAGGGGCCGACGGCCCGCCGGGTCCACGCGAGATATCGCATGTAGAGCCTGATCGCAGGCACGCCCGTCACCACCCCCCGAGAAGCGCGCCGAGCCCCCCGCCGGCCGGGCCGAGGGCTGCGCCGAGCTGGCCCATGACCTGCGCCGTCTCCATCGCCGCCGCGGCCTGGGCCGTCATCGCGAGGAACGCCGCCACGCCCGCCGACGCGAGGATGCGCGCGAGCAAGCCGGCGAGCGGCGAGACGAGCTGGAATGCGAGAGGGATCACCAGCAGGAGGACCAGTCCGAGCATCGCGTAGGGGATGAGATCCTGCCAGTCCCCGGCCAGCGCCAGCCACGCGACGCGGTAGGCCAGCGCGTGCATCCACGCGCTAAGGACGTCCGACATCGGCGCCATCCCTCATTTCCACCGCTCGCGCCCCTCGGGGCGGAGCCGTCTCGGCGATCATCCTCCCGTCCGGCCCGAGGACCCGCATCGGCGTCCCGCGCACAGCCGCCCACTTCCGCGCCAGCAGCTCCGCCGAGTACGGATGCGTCGTCCTCGCCAGCTCCTCTCCCGTCCCGGCGTCCACCACGCGCCACGCCCGCGCGTCCACCTCACGCCCCTCCCTTCCCGCGTCCCGCGCGCCCGCACGGCTCAGGCCCTCCGCCTGAGGTACCGCCGCGTCCCGCCCGGGATCCCGTCCTCCGGCAGCTCGATCACCTCGGCCAGCGGCTCAAGGTCCGGGTTCCTC
>JADBKN010000047.1 GCA_014896375.1 Bacillota bacterium
TCGCCCAGGACGTGGCGCCCGACACGGTGGCCGACCAGGAGGGACCGGGGGCGCTGATCCGGCGGTATCTCGACGCCGGGGGGAACATCCTCTGGCTTGGTGACATCCCGTTCTACTACCAGGGACGCGCGCACCAGTCCCTGGGGGTGACGGCGTGGGGATCGCAGGGAGAGGCGGCCGTCCTCGGCCTTCCGGCGGGGGCGCAGATGCCATCCGGAACCGGGCAGCCGGCGACCCCGACGTCAGCGGGCCAAGGGTACGGAATCCAGGCGCAGAACCTGGCCGGGCAGGACGTGGCCGACACGCTGGCGTCGTCGCGCCCGCTTGACCCTTCCCAGCTTCCATGCGGAGTGGAGCCGCTTGCGATGGACGCACGGCAGGACATGTCAGGCTGGCGGCTCGGGTTCGCACCGAACCGCTGGGACTCTCTGACCTGCGCCGATCCCATCGCCCTCGGCCAAGCGATGGCGAAAAACGGCCCGGGCTTCGTCCGCGTCTACGACACCGGCCTCGATGGCGCTGACGGGACGACGGAGTCGGATGTCCTGGCCATCGCAGGTCAGGTAGCCGGGTGGTACCTGGACCAGGCGGTCACCATCAACTGGCAGAACCCCTACTCCGGCCCGGTCTTCGACCAGGGTCCGGCGGGGGCTGCGCCGTGGCGCCGGTCCGACTGGCCCGACCAGAGAGCGCACTGGATCTGGTCTTTCCCGATGGCGTCGGCCAACGCGCCGGCCGGATGGCCGGTCCGCTTCGCCCGGCTCTTCGAGCTGAGCGAGAGGACGATTCTGACCATCCGCGCGGCCGCTGACGATCAGGTTCTCCATCTCTGGGTGGACGGGCAGGAGCAGCCGCTGGAAGGCGGATGCTCGTGGAGCGGCGGATGCGGTGTCGGCGTGACGCTCGGCGCCGGAAGGCACCTGCTCGTGGTCGAGGCCGAGAACGCGCCGGGCCAGACGAGGTTCCGCAACCCGGCGGGCTTCCTCCTGACGGTTCAAGACGTGAGCGGGCAGGTGCTCTTCTCGACGGCCGCGGACGGCACGTGGACGTCGTGGACGGCACCGAACCCGGACTGGGCCGTCTACAGCGACGCAAGGTACCCGACGAGCTGGCTGACGGGAGGGGCGTCGTTCGCGCAGTTCATGGGCCTGACGGGGTTCAGGACGCTCGACGCGAACGGGCTGGCCTCCTGGATGCGGAACGAGATCCAATCCGGCAAGGCCCCGCAGAGCGTCGTGGTTTTCGCGCAGGACATCGCCCCGGACACGGTGGCCGACCAGGAGTCGAGCGCCGCCCTCGTTCGGCAGTACCTCAACGCGGGCGGGAACGTGCTCTGGATCGCCGACGTCCCCTTCTACTACCAGGGGCACAGCGGCAACTGGAGCACGACGTGGGGCAACCAGGGCCTTCAGGCGATTCTTGGGGTCGGAGACGATGCCCGGCACTGGGGCAAGCCAGCCATCCCGCAGCCGACCACGGCCGGCATGGGATACGGCATCGGGCTCTCGCCCTATGGGATGCGATGGGCCGACATGGTGAGCATCCGCCCGGTTCCGACGTACCAGACGCCTACGCCGGACGGGATGAACTGCCAGCTCGAGGACCTGGCCACTCACCCGAATGGCGGGGCGTCCTACTGGCGCGTGGGCTACTGGCCGAACGGGCCGGACGCGCTCGGCGGCTGCGCGGGTTGGGACCAGTACTTCCCGCAGGCGTGGTCGAGCGACGCTCCGGGGTTCATCCGGATTTACGAGCCGGGAGGCATCGACATCTCCCGGCCGGACGTGGAGAAAAGCGTTCTCCAAGTGGCCGCCCAGATCGCGGGCTGGTACCCGGGACAGGACACAGCTCTCCAGGTGGCGCTCGGATCGCTCACGTTCACGCCGAACCCGGCGTGGGCGGGCGACACCGTCCAGGCGTCGGTCACCGCGAGCAAGAATGGGGACATGCTGGACTCCGTCCAGCTGGATCTTCCGTGGTCGGACGCCCCTGTGCAGCTCTCGCCCCAGTTCGGCGGCGACACGTGGGCCGGCAGCTTCCAGGCGCCGGCGGACCCGGCCTGCGGCCCGACGGGGACGGAAGCCGGGTACTGGGCGCTCGACCCGAGGACCCAGGATCTCTCGGGCAACGGGAACAACCTCGCCCAGCGCGGCGGCGGCTTCGCGGACGCGGGCGCGCCGTGCGGGGGGCAGGCGTTCGCCACGTCGCCCGCGACGGGC
>JADBKN010000048.1 GCA_014896375.1 Bacillota bacterium
CGGCCCCTGAAGCTCACGGATGAGGTCATCGCGCGCCTGGAGCAGTCGCTGCCGCCGGACGTTCCCGAAGCGCAGCGACGGGCGTTTCTCGACACGCTCCGCAACCCGCCGAAGGCGCCGGTGGACCGGGTCATCCGGCCCGGGGAGGAGCTGCCGTTCTGCGGCGGGCTGGTGGTCATCGGTACGCCGGGGCACACGCCGGGGCACATCAGCCTGTACCACCGGCCCAGCCGGACGCTGATCGCGGCGGACGCGCTGCGCGTGGTCGACGGGCAACTGGTGGGCCCGTCGGAGGAAATGACGCTCGACATGGCCCGGGCGCGGGCGTCGCTCAAGGCGTTCACCGCGTTCGACGTCGCCACGGTGATCTGCTACCACGGCGGCGCCTACGCGGATGAGCCGAACCGCCGGCTGGCCGAGCTTGCGGGATAGGCCGGCGGATTCCGAACGAATGGCGTGAACCCGACTCCTGACCGCGGCGTCTCATGCGTAGTGAGGAGACTACGACATTGAGACACGTGCGCGGATCCTCGGGGGAAACGGGGGGCCAAGGGCCGATGGGCGGATCCGGGAACACGGCGCGGGGTCGTCGGCGGGCCTGGGCCGTCGGGATCCTTGCGCTTCTGCTGCTGACGGCCTGTGGCCCTATGGGTGGCCCGACCGGGGATTCCGAAGGACGGGCCGGACCCGGCTCGGAAACGGCATCGGGAACGTCGCCATCGGAAGCGCCGTCCGGTTCGGCGCCTTCGGATTCGGTACCGGGTACGGGGGTCGGCGCGGCGGCGAGACCGGCGACCATCCAATTCCCCACCGAGGTTGAGGGCGAACTGGATGTCCGCACCTACGACCTCTTGACCCTGTCGGACCTGTCCTTCAGCGCGTATGTGCCCCACGGTTGGAACGCGGCTCCGCTCATGCAGACGTTCGGCTCCTCGGGTGCGGCTGGCGGGGGAGTGCTGATCTCAGGCGGCGACGACAAGCCCATCCAGGCCATCCAGGTGATGATGCTTCCCGCGGGCACCGGCGAGAAGGAGGCGCGTGCGGCCTACGATGACCTCCTTCGCCGCTCCGGCGGGCGGGACCTGGGTTCGGAGGATAACCCGAAGGGCGATCCCTGGGCGCTGCGCTCGGCGGTGGTGAACATCCGGCAGCCGTCGCCGCCGGCGTGGGAGTTCTCGTCCTTCTACCTGGTGCCTCACGGCGACCGCTACTTCATCCTGCGCCTGGGTTCCACCGGCGAGGCGGCCGACGGGATGGCGGCGATCACGTCCGTGTTCCTGCACAGCTGGCGCTGGACGGACGACGGCGCGCCGCTGGACCCGCGGGACCATGCCGGCATGCGGCGGCTGCAGGGCGTCGGCTGGTCGTTCGAATATCCGGACAGTTGGGACGCCGCCGGGGTGGAGGACTCCCAAAGCGGCTACGTGCAGGAATCCGCCAGCGGGCAGACCGTGAACTTCTCGTTCAAGACGGCGACGGCCCGCGAGGTGGAGGTGTACGTGAATGCGGAGATCCGGCGCAAGCTGGGCGTCAGCGAGTGCGACCAGAGCATGGCGAGCGAGTTGAGCAAGCAGGAGCGCGACGGCGTGACCGTCTACCGCTACGCCATCCGTTCCCATTGCGGCGACATGGCGGACGGCGTCCTGCACAACGCCGTCTTCTTCGACGGCCGGACGATGGTGGAGCTCCGCGACGGCGGCAACGTTCCCGACTCGATCTTCGAGGACATCGTCGCGTCGTTCCGGTTCGGGTGGTAGTGCGCCGGCCGCGGCCGGCTGCGCGCGCGGCGGTCCGCGGGACCCAGCTGGGTGTGGATCGCCGCGGACCAGGCCGTGCACGTCGCCGTCATTTGGCTGGTGGCGGATCTTTTCGGGTTCGTGCGACCCCTTGGGGTCATCTCTTCCTGGATCTCCGCATTGCAGGCTCCGGTTGTGTACGTGGTCGCCACACTTCATTCTGGATCGGCATCGTGGACGGGTCAGCGCCGGCCGTTACCGGATCACCTCCGGCGCCAGGAGGTACACGTGCTGCGACCACATGTAGTCCCCGGTCTTCGGGTCGTACATCGGCTTGCCGGGAAGCTGGTCGTAGTAGGGCTTCCAGTCGGAGCCGTCCTTCTTCGCGGGCACGGTGGCCTCGAAGGCCACGACGTGGTCGCGCTTGTCCGTCATCGCCTC
>JADBKN010000049.1 GCA_014896375.1 Bacillota bacterium
CGCGCACGACGGGGCGCACGTCGCGCACGCCCTTGATGCCGCGCGCCACGCGCGCCACGAGGTTCTCAACGGCCTCGAGGCTGATGCGCACCTCGCCGAGCTCCGCCTCGTGCACGACGGCGCGGTGGCGGTTCGGGCGGTTGAAGGCGAAATAGAGCAGGCGCACGCTCACGGCGAAGAAGACGAGCCCCGCGAGGCCTAAGGCCACGCGCCCCGACTGCGTGGCGACGGCCGCGGCGAGGAGCGATTGAGGCTCGTCCCAGCCCAGGGCGAGGAGGACGATGGCGAGCGAGAAGAACGCCAAGGCGAACGTATAGATCGTGAGGATGATGCGATCGACCAGGCCCATGCGGCGGCACCCCTATCGCACGCGGACTTCCTTGCCCTGGGCGTCGTCGTCGTCGAAGCTCACGCCGCGCACGTGCACGTTGACCTCGACCACGGTGAGCCCGGTCATCGATTCGACGGCCTGCTTCACGCGTTCCTGCGTGGCCTGCGCCACGGCCGGGATACTGATGCCGTACTTGACCACGAGGTACAGGTCGATGGCGGCCTCCCGCGTGCCGAGCTCCACCTTGACGCCCTTGCCGAGGCTGCGCTTGCCCAGCATCTGCGACAGGTCGCCGACAAGGCCTCCGTGCAGCCCGGCGACGCCCTCCACTTCGCTGGCCGCGAGACTGGCGATGGCCGCGACCACGTCCTCCGAGATCTTGAACCCGCCCAGGCTCTGCCGGTTTTCGTCCATTGCTGGTCTATTATATCGGACGCGTTCCGTCACGGCTTGGCGACGACGTTCACGGCCTCTTCCGGCACGCCGGTGAGGCGCGTGACGGCGTCGACGGCGCGTGCCACGTCGTCCGGGCCGAGCGCCTGGACCTTCAGCACGACGGTCGCCGTGCCGTTTTCCAGGAGCACGACCGCGTCCGCGTAACCCTTGGCGCGCAGCACGGCTTCGACGGCCGCCTCCTCTTCCGCCGTGCGCGCGAGCGCGAGGAGCTTCTGCTCCGCTTCCTGGCGCGCCTCCGCGGAGCTCTGCGGGTCGTCGATGATCTTTTGGAGGAGGTCGCCCTCCTCGCTGCGCGCCCGCTCCCGCTCCAGGCGCGCCTCGACGTAATAGTCCTCGCCGCTCTGCGCGGCGAGCGCCGCCACCGAGGACTCGCTCGACGCCGGCGACTGGATGAGCATCTCCCCGGGGACGGAGGAGCCCGGTTCGGAGGCTTGGCTCACCGTCACGCCGCTCCCCTCCGACGAGCCGAGCGTGGCCCGCTGGAACGCCTGCCACTTCGCCGAGGCGTAGAGAAAGATCGCCGCGAGGAGGATGAGGAACAGGATGAAGCGCAATGGCTGCGGCCGCTTGACGATCATCTTCACTTCCCCTTTCCAGGCACGACCATGATGCGGTAGGCGGGCACGCCCAGCGCCACCTGCACGGCGTGCGCGATGAGCTCGCGCACCGCGGGGTTGCGCGCCCCCTCCGCCACCACGAGCACGCCCTTGATCTCCGGCATCGTCGCCTGCGAGAGCACCGGCTGGCTCGCGCCGCCGGACTGCGCCAGGACGACGCTGTCCCGCGCGGATTCCTGCGTGGTCTTGCGCGTGCCGCCGCTGCTGTCGCGCTCTTCCGTGGTCTCGCGGCTCTGCTCCGTCTCCCGCGCGTAGGCGAGCCGCTCCGTCCCGTCCAGCGTGACGATCACCGCCACGCGGCCGGCCCCATCGATCTGCTCCAATGCATCCCGGACCTTGGCCTCCAGGGCGGCTTCCGCCTGGCGGATTGGATCCGCCGCGGCCGTGCCCACCGTGGCGCCGGCCTCCGCCGGTGCGGGCGCGGTTCCCGACGAGCCGGCGTAGCCCGCTGCGGCGCCCGGTTCCGGGAGGAGGCCCTCCGCGGGCGGCGTGAGCAGGCGCGCCGTCGTCATCAGGACGAGGCCGAAGAGGCCGAGGACCAGCGCGGCGGCGGCCCAGCGGGAGGCGGCGCCGCGCAGCGGCAGCGTCCGCCGAGCAGCGGTCACTCGCGCAGGCCGCCATGCCGGAGATCAAGGCGTGCTGGTGGTGGCGGAGGGGCGGGCGACCCGGCCGTGCGCGAGCTCCTCCTTGCGCGGTCAGTGGCGCTCGCCGTCCCCCGGAGCCGCATCCTCGTCATCGCCGGAAGGGGGAAGTGAGGATGTACGTCGTGAAGCGCCCCGCGCCCCTGCGGTTCTTCTGCTCCTCGCCCTCGTCGCGGCCGCGCTCCTCTACGCCGCGACCTGGGAGACTGGCGCGAGCCGCGGCCGGCATCCGCCGGTCACCGTCACGGCCAGCTCCGGGCCAGCGTGACCTCGCCCGGCCAGATCTCATTGCGGGGCCCGAGCGAGAGCGAGGCGGCGGCCTCGCCCACGCTCGCGCGCCCGGCAGGAGACTTCTACGTGGAGGCCCGGCTCCGAGCGCGAACGCGCCCCCGCGCCGAGGAAGGCGCAGTCTGCTCCCAGTCGATCGTCGACGACCCGGTGAGGAGGACATCCTCACCCAGTCCGGCCAACGCGGCCGACAGGTTGGCCGCCACCATGGTCTTGCCCACGCCGCCCTTCGGCGAGCAGACGGCGACGAGGCGGCCCACGCGCGACGGCGCCGCCGCCGCCGGCTGCCCGGCGCCGCTGCCCGGCGGCACCGGGCGCAACCCGCGCAGGCGAAGCCGTTCCTCACGACCTTCCGGCGCGCCCGTGGACGGCGGTGCAGAAGTGAGGACGGCGGCGGCTTGCGCGCGCGATGATGCTGCGCCCACCTCCAAGGGCGGCGGCGCGGCCTGGACCGGCCCGGGCGGAGAGCGGTACTCATGCTGCGTCTCGCCTAACCATTGCGCCCAGGCGACGATCTCCAAGGGCTCATACGGCTCCGCGAAGAGGCGCCGCCGCGCCGAGGCGCGTTCCCAGCCCGCAAGAGGCGGCGAGCCCTCGGCCACGACGGCCGCGGCGGCAAAGATGTCCGCATCGATCGCACGGAGGTCCTCCGGCACCTCCGCCACGCGCCAGTCGAGGACATACACGTCCGCCCGGCGCGAGGCCAGCGCCGCCTGGGCGATCGCCCGATCGGCCGTGGCACCGGTCAGTTGCAGGCCGGGCGCGTCCGCCACGAGGCCGGCCAGTTCCCGGTCTGCGGAGGCGAGAAAGACCCTCAGGTCAGGAGCCATCAGACGGCCACCCCTCCATCTGAAACAGCGAGCGCTCGTCGACACCGGCCGTCGGCTCCGCCGACGGCACGTATGCATCCAAAGCCACGAACACGCGGCCGTTGGCCAGCCCGTAGGCGATGCGCTCCGCCTGGTCCGGCCGCACGGCGACAATGACGGCCTCGACGCCGGCCCGCTGGCCGAACGCCGCCGAGGCCTCCTGCAGCCCCACCACCTCGATCCCCCTCACGAGGAGCCGCGCGACGCTCGGCCCCTCAAGCCTCGACCTCACGTAGACGAGGTCCACGACATCCCCCACGCGCACGGGCGGCAGCGGCACGTCCGCCACGGGCACGGCGAGGGCCTGCATGCCGGGCTCCAGCGCGGCCCTCACGCCCCCTTCGCGCGGATCCGCGGACAGCATGGACTTGAGAATCGGTTGCCCGGCAGCCACGGGTTGCAGGGTGAAGCGCCCGGCGGCCTCTTCCGGGCCGCGCAGGCTTCCCGCCGGCGCCCAGCGCACAGGCCACGGCAGGGCGCGCACGTCCGCCGCCCGCACCGCCGCGTGCGCGGGCAGGTCACGCACCGCGACGGCGACGGGAACGGTGGCGGACAGCGCCCGAAACTGGATGAACACGAAGAGTCCGGCGGCTGCCGAGAAGGCCATGAGGGCCAGTTCCTGCCAGCGAAGGACACGACGCAGCGTGATTCCCTCCTTTTTCCAGATTCAATGGGAGCATTCGAGGACCGGCCGGAAAACTCCTCCCAGCTGCTGGCAGGATTACCAACTTTTGTCTTGTACTTCTTCTTTGAGGTGGTCACGGTGGGGGAGACGAGAACGAGGCGGAGACTCCTGCGTTGGATGGCAGCGTGGGGCGCGGCCTGGCTCGGCGCGGCCGCGGTCGTCATGCCGGCCTCAGCAGAGCCGACATCCGCCTGGTACGATGACGTGTCCGAGCGTCACTGGGCGCGGGCGGAGATTCACGACCTCTGGGCGGCCGGCGTGACGGACGGCTGGTCCGTGTGCACCCCTTCTGGGCGCGTCCGTGGGTTGTCGAAGAGCGCTTCCAACCGGATACGAATGTGGTGCGCGCGCACTACGCGGTGATGCTCGCCAAGGCCTTCCAGCTGCCCCCGCGCGGCGGCGCTCTCCCGTACGGGGACGTGCCGAGCCCGTATACAATATATGGAAAGTTCGACGCGGTCCCCTGGCTCGCCGCCGCCTACGCGGCCTCCATCCTGCCCGAGAGCCGCGGCGCCTTCCTCCCTCAACAGGAGGTGGAACGGCAGGACGCCGTCGCCTGGCTCGTCCGCGCCCTGGATTTGGAAGGGTATGCGCGCTCGCTCCCGCCGTCGGACGTCGACGCGCTCCTCGCCCCCTACCGCGACGGGGCGCAGGTGCGCCCGGAACTGCGCGCCGAGGCGGCCGCCGCCGTCCGCCTGCGCATCCTGCGCGGCTATCCGGACCGCACGCTGCGCCCGCGCGCGTCCCTCACGCGGGCCGAGGCGGCCACCCTCATCCATCGCTCCGCGTGGGTGAGGGTGCGGGCCGACCCGAACCCCTTCTCGCCGGATCGCGACGGCGTGGCGGACATGACGACGATCCTCGCCCAGTGCCTGCTGAACGGCAATCTTGTATCCTGGCGCCTCTGGATCGAGGACGGCGCCGGAAATCTCTTGCGCACCCTCGCCGGAGCGGCTGCAGGACCCGGGCGGGCGGCGGCCGCCTGGGACGGCAAAGACGGCTACGGACGCCTGCTGGCGCCGGGGGTGTACTACGCCCGCGCCGAGATCCGCTCCATAGACGCCCAGCCGCGCACGTCCGCGCCCTTCCCCGTGCGCCTTGAGGTGAAACGCCTGGACGCCGCCCTGCACCCGGCGCGCGTGCCGCCCGGGGCCACTGTCGGCGTCGTCGCCGCTGCGTCCGCCCCAGCCTCAAGCGTCAGCGCGCTCACGCCCTGGGGCGGCGTGCGCCTCGCCCGCACCACCGCGGCAGGCGGTTGGGAGAACTGGCAAGCCTCGTTCAAGGTGCCCGGCGGCGTGCCGCTGGGCACGTACCCGGTACGCGTCGAGGCCCTCTTTGAGAGCGGCGGCGTGAGATCCGTCGACCTGACTCTAGAGGTGGTCGCCCCGCCCGGGGAGACACCAGAGGATTACGGGCGGGAGAGGCTGCCGGGAGTACAGATCGCGCTCACGGGCGCCGATCCGTACGCGCCTTAGCGGGCTCCTGCCGGGCGCTCAGAAGAGCGCCGCCGCGATGCGGATGACGGCCGGGCCGAGCAGCACGATGAACACCGTCGGAAAGATGAAGAGGACGAGGGGGAAGAGCATCTTCACCGGTGCGCGCAGGGACTGCTCCTGCGCACGCTGGCGACGCTGGAGGCGCATGTCGTCCGCCTGCAGGCGGAGCACGCGCGCCAGCGATGCGCCCAAACGCTCGGCCTGGATGATGGCCGCCACCACGTTGCGGACCTCTGGGATAGCTACGCGCTCCGCCAGCTGGCCCAGCGCTTCCTCGCGGCTCGTGCCAAGCCGCGTGGCCCTCAGGTAACCCTCGAACTCCTCCGCGACCGGGCCGCTGAACTTCGCCGCCACCTTGGCGAGGGCGCCGTCGAGACCCAACCCGGCCTCGACGGAGACACAGAGGAGGTCGAGGACGTCCGGGAGCGCCCGGCGGAAGGCGCGCTGCCGCGCGGCGATGCGCCGTCCCAGGGCCATCTCCGGGAGGATCGAGCCCGTATACGCCCCCAGCGCCAGGAGCGCCGCGCCCATCCAGGCGCCGGCTCCCCCCGCCGCGCCGCCGGCCCCGCCCGCCGCCGGCAGGGCCGCGCGCAAGAGCCACCCGGCGGCCGCTCCGCCCAAGAGCCCGGCCAGGCGGAAGGCCACAAACGCGCCGGGCGTGTACGGCTGCCCGGCCTGGCGTAGGCGCGTGGCGATGCGCGCGCGCGTACCGAGCGGCGTGCGGGCCCAGACGGCCGCCTGCAGGCGGCGCACGGCGGGCAGCAGCACGCGCCGGTGAAACGGCTCGGCCAGGCGCTCCCGCTCCAGTATGTCGGCGTCGGCGGCGGCCACGGCCCACTCGCGCACGCGCTTCCGCACGACCACCTCCGCCTCGCTGGGCGCGAGAACCACGGTGGTGGCCGAGGCCGCGGCCAAAAAGACGAGCCAGAGAAGCAAGAGCTTCAGCCCACTCATGCTCACACCTCGATCCGCACGATGCGATGGATGACGAAGGCCCCAAGCGCCTCCATCACGGCCGCCGTCCCGAGGAGCGCGCGGCCGAGCGGCGTGTGGAAGAGGGGCGCCAGGTAACCCGGGTTCATGAGGGAGACGAGCACGAGGAGCGCCACCGGCAGCGCACCCACGATCCAGCCCGAGAGCCGCCCCTGGCTCGTGAGGACGCGCACTTCGCCCTGGATGCGCACCCGCTCCCGGATGGTATGGGCGATCTGGTCGAGGAGCTGCGCGAGGTTGCCGCCCACCTGGCGCTGGATGAGCACGGCCGTGACGACGAGATCGAGGTCGTCGGAGCGGACCCGGTCGACGAGATTCGCCAGCGCGTCCTCGGTGCTGACGTTCAGCCGGATCTCGTGCACCATCTGGCCGAACTCCTCCGCCAGGGGGCTGTCCAGCTCCTCCGCCACGGTCTCCGCGGCCTGCAGAAAGCTGTGTCCGGCCTTGAGCGCCTGGCTCATCATGCCCAACGCCGCCGGCAGGTCGGCCGCGCAACGCGCAAGGCGGCGTGCCTGCCGCATCTGCACGTACGCCTGCGGCGCCCACCAGCCCGCGGCCGCGCCGCCGAGACCCCACCACCACGTGCGGCCGGCGAGGACGAGGAGGCCGCCGCCCACTGCCGCGGCCGCAGCCTGCAGGGCGAGGAACTCCTCCACCCGCCACGGCAGGCCGGCGCGCCGCAACCGGCGGGCCAGGTTGCGCACGGATGCCGGCACGGGCCCCGCCGCAACGCCGGCCGCGGCGCCGCCGCCTGCGCCTGCGCCCACCGGCGCGCCGCCTCCCGCACCTGCGGCGCCGGCGCCCCCGCGCGCCGCCGCCCGCGCGCCGCGCGCCGCCGCCCACCGCTGCGCGCGGCCCAGGAGGCGCGCCC
>JADBKN010000005.1 GCA_014896375.1 Bacillota bacterium
GGGTGGTTCGGGCGCCGGCGCCGTGCCGATGGCGGAACTCGGGCGGCTCGCCGGGCGGGGCGGCGCACGGCGCGGCGGAGCGGGCGCTGGGGGGCCCCGGCGCGCCGCGCGGGAGCGTCCGGCGGCCGGGGAGCGTGCGGCGGACGCAGGGCGCGCGCAGGTGCCCGCCCGCGCGGCGGGGGCCCGGGCGGATGACACGTTCGAATCGGGAGAGCCCGGCGACGCCGGCGGCGGGGAGCCGGCCGCGCGGGAGGCCCCTGGGCCGTCGCGCCGCGCGGCGCGGGGCGCGGGGCGCGGGGCGCGGCTCGGCGGGCCGGAGCCGCTCCGCCGGCGGCGGTCGCCGGCGACCGGGCTGCTCCTCGCCGCCGCCTTCCTCGCCGGCGCCGGCTGGTGGATCTGGCGCACGGAGACGGCTGCGCCGGGCGGCGCCTTCACCCCGTCCGGCGCGACGGCGCCATCGGAGCCGTCGGGGACACCGGGGGCGTCGGGCGGGGAAAGCGAACCGGCGGCGGGCGGCGCGCCGGCCAGCGAAACGGCGCCCTCGGAGACGGCCCCGCAGGTGACGGTGGAGCGCAGCCTGGACCCGGACGGAACGATCGTCTATACCGTGCGCCACGCGCAAGGCCTTGACGTCTCCGTCACCTTCACGGGACCCTGCTGGGTGCGGGCGCTGGCCGACGGCCGCGAGGTGGAGGCGGGTGCGACCTACCAGAGCGGGGACGCGGCACACTGGACGGCGCAGCAGGAGCTCCGGCTCACGCTCGGTTACGCGGAGCACGCGCAGATTGCCGTCGACGGCCTGGACCAAGGCGTCGTCGCCGGCGGGGCGCGCGTGAAGACGGTGCGCATCGTACTCGCCGGCGAGTAGCCGCGCCGCCGCCGCCGCATACTGAGGTGCGGAGGTGGCGGCGATGCGGATCCGGGCGCTCGCTCCGGCCGCGGCGCTGGGTGCGCTCCTCGCAGCAGGCGCCCTCGCCGGCGCGGCGGCGGCCGCGCCGTTTTCGTGGGAGGACCGCTACGGCTGGCGCCTGGCCGCGGCCGGCCCGCTCGACCCGCGCCCCGCGCCCGACGAACCGCTCCCGCCCACGCGGGAGGCTCCGCCCTGGATCAGCGCCGACGCTGCCGTGCTCATCGACGGTCGCAGCGGCCGCGTGCTCTACGCGCGCGCGGCCCACGAGCGGCGCGATCCGGCCAGCACGACCAAGATCATGACGGCCGTGCTCGCCCTGGAGCTCGGCGATGCGGATGACATCGTTCGCGTCAGCCCGCGCGCCGCGGGCACGCCCGGCTCGGCGGCGGGCATCGCCGGGGGCGACCGCTACCGCCTGGCGGACCTTCTCCGCGGTCTCATGCTCAGCTCCGGCAATGACGCGGCCACGGCCATCGCCGAGCACTTCGCCGGCTCTGTGCCCGCCTTCGCCGCGCTCATGAACGACAAGGCGCGGGCCCTCGGGCTGCGCGACACCTTTTACCGTAACCCTCACGGCCTCACCGCCGAAGGCCACGTGACGAGCGCCTACGACCTCGCCCAGCTGGCGCGGTACGCGCTCACGCTGCCGGAGTTCGCGCAACTCGTGCGCATGCGCCAGGCGGAGATGGCCGGTCTCGACCGCTACGGCCGCTCCGTGCTCATGCGGCTCGGCAACACCAACCAGCTGCTCCTCACGTACGACTGGGTCACCGGGGTGAAGACGGGTACGACGTCGCGCGCCGGCAACTGCCTCGTGGCTTCCGCCTCAAGGGACGGTGAGGATCTGATCGCCGTCGTGCTCCACAGCGACGACCGCTGGCGGGACAGCCTGGCCCTTCTGGAATGGGGGTTCAAGGAATTCCGGTCCGAGCGCGTGGCGCGCGCCGGCGAGACGGTGGCCTACGTGCCCGTGAACGGCGGCCGCGCGCGGCGCGTGGCGGCTCTCGCCGCGGCCGACTTGCAGGTGGCCGTGAGCGACGTCGAGGCGGCGGAGGTCGAGGTCGTCGTGCAGGTCGCGCCGGAATTGACGGCCCCCGTGCGGCGCGGGCAGACGGTGGGCAGGCTCGTCGTGCGGAGCGGCGCGACCGTCCTTGCGCGCGTGCCGCTCGTGGCGGCGGCGGATGTCGGGCGGCGCGCGTTCTGGTCGCTCATCGGCGGGGCCATGCGCTAAGCGTGACGAGGCGGTAGCCGGCTGCGCGCAGGCCCTGGACGATGGGCGCGATGGCGTCGGCCGTCGCGGGGGCGCCGTCGTCCGCGTGCAGGCGCACGATGGCCCCCGGCCGCGCGGCGCGCAGCACGCGGCGCGCCACGGACTGAGGGTCGGCTGCGCCCTCGTCCCGAGCATCGACCGTCCACGTCACCGTCTCGAGGCCGGCCTCCCGCGCGGCGCGCACGACGTCCGTGTCGTAGTCGCCGTCGGGCGGCCGGAACCAGGCCGGACGCGTGCCGGAGGCCGTTTCCACGGCGGAGGCGGCGCGTTCGAGCTCCGCCTTCAGCCGCGCCACGGAGACACGGCTGAGGCGGCGGCCGCCCTCGCCCAACGTGCCCAGCGCGTGACCGGCGGCGCGGATGGCGCGGGCCTCCTCCGGGTGCGCGAGAGCCCAGGGGCCGGAGACGAAGAAGGTCGCGGGCGTATCCTGCGCTGCCAGCGCCCGCAACACGTCGCCCGGCGCATGCTCCCCCCACGCGATGTCGAACGTCAGCGCGATCTCGGCTCCGGCGGCCGGTCCCGCGCGCCGCGGCTCGAGCTCCGCGCCCGGCCCGCGCAGCCAGGCGGCGGCCGGAGCCGCGGCGGCGAGCGCGGCCAGCGCGAGCGCGACAAGGAGCGCGGCAGACCTCAGGGAGCGGTCCACAGGCGACCTCCCGGCCGGAGGGTATGCGCGCCGGGGAGGCGCGTATGCCGCCGCGGCGCGCGCGCCGCCTGAACGGCCGCGTGTCCGCCCGGGCGGAGTCTGGGTCAGCCCGGGCGGCGGCCGCGTCCGGAGCCCGCCGCCGCGCGTGCCAGGCGCCGCAGGAGGCGCGCGCGCCGCCGCTCCCACGCGGCGCGGGCCAGCGCGGCCCGGCCCTCGCCCTGCAGCGTGAGGAGGCGCAGTGCGCGCTCCGTGAGGGCGAGCGCGCGGTGCAGGTCGCCGAGGCGGTGCTCCTGCAGCTTGGCGAGCTCGTCGAGGTGGGTGAGCGAGGGCAGCACCGGCGCGGCCACGGCCTCTTCCAGGAGCGCCGCCGCGGCGCCGTAGCGGCGGCCGCGCTTGTGCAGGCGCGCGAGGGCGGCGAGGGCGGCGGCGCGCTCGCCTGGACGTTCCGCGCGCCGCGCGGCGCGCTCCAGCGCGAGGAGGGCCGCCGGCAGGCGGCCGCAGCGTTCGGCGAGCCGCGCGAGCCCGATGAGATCGGGCGCCGGCCAGGAGGGCGGCGGGTCTTCCAACGCGGCTGCCAGCTCCCACGTGAGCGACGCCAGCGCGAGAAGGTCGACCCGGTTGTGCTGCACGGCGCCGGCCAGCCAGAAGGGATCCCCCTCCGCGAGGAAGGCCGCGTAGAGCGCCGGCATCTCTCCGCCGCCGGGTCCGTCCTCCGGCGGCAGGCCGAGCACCTCCGTGGCCAGGCGGGAGAGCGCCGCGCTCCCCAGGCGCCGCCGCCAGACGGCGCGCGCGGCCGGAAGGAGGTCGAGCTCAAGGAGCGGCGCGGGGGGCTCCACGCCGTGCAGCGTGCACCGGTCGCGCAGGAGGGGAGCGTCGAAGGTGCGCCCGTTGTACGTCACCCAGGACGGGGCGGCGAGATCGCGCGCCACCTCTTCAAGGAAGGCCGCCTCGCGGTCGAGGTCGGGCAGGACGTGCTGCCGGACGGCGAGCTCTTGCCCCTCCAGCCTCGCCACCCCCACGAGGAAGGCGCGCACGCCCGCCCCCCCGCCGAGGCCGGTCGTTTCCAGGTCGAACCACAGGGCCGGTTGCGGCCAGCGGTCGAGACCGCGCGGGCGCGCGAGCGCCAGGAGGGGCTGCAGCGGCGGGGGAGACGGCGCGCCGGCGGCCGCCGCGGCAGGC
>JADBKN010000050.1 GCA_014896375.1 Bacillota bacterium
GGTGGGGTGCCGACGTGGATGCCGTGTATGGGGCGATGGTTCTGATCGCGTTCGCAACGGCCCTGGGCGCTCTGCTCGGGACGGGCAACGACATGCGGTCGCCGTCCGTAGGCGCGCTTCAGGCGCTCGCTGGACGGCGGGTGCGGGTCGAGCGCGAGGTTGCGACGTGGAGCTGGGCGGGCGGTGGGGGCGAGATGCTCCGCGCGCGGGAGGGATTCGATGGCGACCTGGCTGGCGTCAGGCTCGAGGGTGAGGGCCGGGAGCTCATCTTGGAGTTCGCGTGCGCGGACATGGACCGCGCGGTCCGCGTGCGCGAACCCCAGGTGGATGTCGTCGGGTCGGTTGTAACCGTGGGGTCTGGGGACGGCGACCTGATGGTTCGGATCTGGCCGACGGGACCTGGCAGCGAGGGCGCGGGCGAAGCGGGCTGACACGGCCCGCCGGGCAGCCCCGCGAGAGGCAGAAGGGGTGACGGTTTGTGGGAGATCGGCACGCTGAGGTGGGGATCCTCCATCGCATCGACCCGTCCATCCCGCCGGACCGGGAGATCGCCGTCGAGCATCCGGCGGAGATCGTGGTCTTGATCGACGGCGGGATGAGGGCGGTCGCGGCGGCCATCGGAGAGGGCGCGCGGCGCGGCGCAGGCCCCGCCGAGGGTCTCCCCGTCCGGACGGGCGCTTGGGCGCCGCGCGCTTGGGTTCCCGACGGCGCTCGGGCCGAGGTGCGGATCGCGCGGGAGGGCTTCGCCCTGCCGCCGGACGTCCTGCCGGGGGACCGCCTGGTCGTCGTGCGCGTCGGGACCATGCCGCATGACGGGATCGGGCTCCGCGGGGGCCGGCTCGTCCGCGCCCGCCGGGGCGAGGCCGTGGACGGCTTCGTGGCCGGCCTGATGCGACCGCTCGGGGCGGGTCGCCCGGATCCGGGAGAGAGCATGGTCAAGGACTGAAGGAGGTGGATCACTCGATGAGACGTGCGGCGCTGGTGGACCTGCCCGAAGATGTAGTAGTACTTATTCAAGATGTTACAAGAAAGAACCTGTCTACGATTTACATAGGAGGAACGGGATGCGCACATGGAACCGACCTACTCTGCGTGAACGACGGTGACGTTAGACGCGGGCACGAAGATCGAGAACAAATCCGTTCGCGGGATGTCGTCGACGAGGCAGGCGATCAAGAGACCACCTGAATCCTTGAGGCCTTCGTCAAACCCCAACTCAAGCGAATATACGGACGAGCAATCGGCGCCAATCGTAAACCCGCGAGGGCCGCGAATTGTAATACTGACAATACTGGCCGGAGACCTTGCGAACCGCGCTTCCACATAAGCGCTCGGGGCGTAGTAGCCGCGCCCGTCCGTCGAGGCAATCGGTATTGCTTCAAGATGTTCTGAGAGCAACGACAGGGTGTGCTCGCAGGAGAGCGCCGCCCCATCCTTGGCTAGCCTTACGCCAATAACCGTAACAAGGCTGGTGGGTTGCGGGCCCTGTGCTACCGCCGGTTTGATCCAATAGGTAACATCGTTTCCTTCTGCCACGGTTCTTCCCCCTCGACTTAGATCCAAAGCCACTTCGGCGTCTGGTGGGGCCGCTCCTCTTCGGAAGGGCGTGCACTGGGATGGTGAAGGAGCTCAGCTCCGATGCCCCGGCTTCCGAGCGGGCCCGGGATGGTGCTGGGGCTGGGTAACGCTCGAAGGAGGAATGAGTCGGTGAAACGCATAGCGGTAGCAACTCTGGCGGCCGCCGCGCTTCTCCTGGCGGCCTGCGGCGGGACCGGCCCCGCCGGCCAGGCAGGCCGGAGGACGGAGCGGACGCAGATCGGCACGGTGAAGACGCTCGCGAGCGGGTCCGTGCCGACGGTGATCACGGCGACGGACGCCGAGGGGCGGCGGGTCACGCTCGACCTCCGGGATGGCCCCGTCCTCGTGGCGGCGTGGTGGTGCCCGCACTGCGCCGCGTTGCTGGCGAGGAACGACCTGCCCGGCCTGCCGCGCGTGGTGACGGTCTGGCCGCAGCCGGGCCAGTCGCTCGAACAGGCGCTCAAGGTTGAGCAGGCCATGATACAGGCCGACGGCTGGACGGGCGACTACGGGCACGGGCTCTTCGCGGCCGAGACGGTGCCCGGGGTGGACACGGTGCCGACGCTCCTCTACCTGTCCGGCGGGAAGGTGGAGGAGCTGAAGGGCGAGACGATGCCGGCGGCGGAGGTGGCGCGGAACCTCGGTGGGAAGGCCGCGTTCACGAAAGCGGGCGGCGGGAGATGACGCGATGGGCGCGGACGGCTTGGACAAGATGGGGATGCCGAAGCATCTGGGCATAGCCGGGCTGCTGGCCGCGTCTGCGCTCGCCTTATCGCTGGATGCGACGCTCCCCATCGTGGAGAACGCCTCGGAGCTTAGACCGGCCCGCCCGGGGCGACTGACCCCGGGTGGCGGAAAGGTGCGGCGAACGCGCGGCGCGGGCGGAACGGATGACCGCGGCTGCTGATGAGGGTATCCTCCGGATCCAAGGGACGGACCTGCAGAACAAGGGAAGCGGAGGAGGCGGGAAGGGCGCCGGGACCCTGCGGCGCCCTTCGACGTCCGAGTAGCACGGGAACGTCGGCGCTGGTTGGGAACAGCGTTGGAACGGACGAGAGAGTGCGACCGCGTCAGCGATCAATTCTCCGCCTTTGCGGCGCGAACCGCTTGGAAACTGTATGACCGCCCAGGAGAATTCCGCGACACAGCCCGTAGAAAGCTGACAGGACAGCTCATCTAGCCAAGCGGCCGCGGAGTCCCCGGGTCCCAAAGCCGCGACGCCGATCGCCTCAATTTGGCTTGCGTCGCACCGGGATCTGGCCGCAAGACGCACGCACCTCAGTGGGTTAAGAGCGACGTAGCCGCGCCACGGATCACCTGGACCCGCCGCATGCGACTGGGAACTTTTCAGCAGGTCACTCTTCGCGCTGGAGCATAATATAGCCGGAGAAATTATCCGTGTTTAGCATGAGATACTCGGCTCTATAGCGATGCCCGCTCAGTGTCACACTTCCCCTGACGGCGTAACGCGTACCTTCAGACGTCCGAAGCCCCACACGATCCACCGAAAACGGCGAAATCACCCGACCGCGGTCCAGGATTACAACGGTCCAGTGGCCTGCTCCCAAGGGCCTTAGTTGCCAATACTGCGACACGGCCGCTGCGTTTACCTTCGTTGCAGTCAAAGGGATTAGCATTCTCGCCGGTCCAACGGCTTTAGCGGTGTCCGGCAGTCGCAGCGACTCCTGCCCTGTTGAACACGCGACCAGCCCGACGAGCATCCCGCAAATCAGTACTGCTGCCAGCGATGAGCGCATTGACACAGCGTTACCTCCGGTAAGCCAGCGAAAACACCACTACGACCCGACCTACCACTTTCGCAAATCCAAGCTCTCGAGAGTCGCGCGACTCATTCCGGTTGTCCCCCAGGACGAACGCCCAACCTCTCGGCACGCGCGCGGGCTGTCCACCCAAGCTGAACGAGGTCCTCTTTGTCCATGTCACAGCAGGGCCGAAGGCCTCCGGTGTCCCGTTGATGTACACGACACCATTCCGGATGTACACAGTCTGATCGCTTGTGGCCACCAAACGCTTCACGAAATACTCCCGCCAATCCTGAGAAACGAAGTGGACTACGACGATGTCACCCGGCCGAGCTGGGCACAGGTCGCACACTGCGATGAAATCTCCACCTCTGATGGTCGGAGCCATACTGTCGCCTTCGACCCTAAGTATCTGCGTATTGAGAATGAGGAATGTGACAAATCCGACCGCTCCGACCCAGGCCGCTGCCTTAGCAACCCGCTGCATAGGCCTCCTGAAAAGGAGTCGGGGAGGCTGCCTCACTCCTCCCAGACTCCAAGAACAACCCGCGCCAAACAGCTAGCGGCGCTCGACGGCTAAATAGTGTAGACGCCGTAGAGGTTTACCTTGTAGGAGCCCGTTCCCGGAGAGGACGCCGAGATCGCGAAGATACCGTAGCCAATGCTGAAGGTTATCGAAGTTCCGAAGAACCAGTTCCAAGTATGAATGTAGTTGCCATAGTAATTTCCCTTTTGTCCGTAGACGCTTGAGCTCACTGGATAAAGATATACCGTCAATGTGTTGAATGCACTATTGTGATCCGGTTCGACGTAGAAGCCGCCCTGTGTGCCATACCACTGGGTGCTCTGATCGATGGCGATGTCGTGCACCCCGTTGTTCACAAAGGGTCCCGCCGTGGTTGGGGTGTTGGGTTGCCAAACGACGTTGTCCATGTAGAGTTGGTTGGGGTTCCATTCGACATCCATGCCGTCTCTTGGCCCTGGGTCGGCGCCGCCTGTGCTGCCTGTCCAATACATGTCCGAGGAAAGCTCAATATCGTGGTAGCCGGGCCCGAAGTAGGAGAGTATTTGGTAAAACTGCAAATACTGCAGGGACTGTAGCCCGTCGTAGGGAGTGGCCTGACCCGCGTGCGCCACGGAAGTATCTACAGGAGGCGCGGTTTGACGTAGGGGAATGGTTGAAAGGATTGCCAGGAGGCCCTTGGTTAGGTGAGAGAACTTGGTTGTGTTTGTGGGATCGAAGTTGGCCAGTATTTTGTCGTCAGTCTGTGTTAATGTGCCGTCAGCGTTTTCGTGGAAGACCTCTGCGCGCAGGACGTCGCGTGAAAGCTGGTAGTGCGTAATAGTTGATCCTTGCGCGGTTGATAGGGTGAGGCCGCCGAAGCGAAAGCCATGCTGTTCGCGCAGAGTGACCTCGGCTTGGATCAGCTGTGCGAGGTTTTGATAGGCTCCGCGCTGTAGCTGGGCGTGTATGAGCGCTTCGCCGTCCTGGACTGCTTGCTGGTCGGGAGTGAGGGGTTTGAGGCTTCGGATGGCCGTGGGAGCAGCGGCGAGGACGGGTGCCGCGACGCTTGGGAGTGGCACGGTTGTCGGGAGGAGGAGTGCAAGGATGAGGGTGATTGCGCGCAGTGCCTGGACGGGGCTGTGGGCACCCGGAGCCCAGCGCGCAAATGCGCGGAGATGCGGTGGGTGACGTGTTTGCATGGTTTGAGACACCTCCTAGGGAAAGCTGCCAGGTCAAGGCGCTTACGGACCGACTGGGACGCAACTCAGCGCGCCTTCCTGGCGGTGCTGCGGGTGCGGGGGCCGGGAAGGCGTCAAGGGTTGCGCGGTATCTCACCCCTCTCGAGTTTAGCGTCAGAAGAAGCTTAGCCACGGCGGTGGATCGGTGTCAAGCCATCAGTTAGAGCAAAAGCGGTATACGTTGCGACTCGTGTCGACAATGTTCGCTCCGGTTCGAGAGGTGGGCGGGATCCGCTAGCTCCAAGCGTGACGGAAAATAACCAGGTCGGATCGGGCGGGCGCCGTGGTCCTGCGGCGCGCGCCCGACCGTTTTCGGGGGCGGTAGCGTTGAAGGGTGCGGTGCCGAGCGGAGCGATGGCGAAGGGAGGCGCGCGCCGTCCTGGCCGCGGTGACGGCCGCAGCCGTCACGCTGGGGGCGACGGGCCTGACAGGGAGGGCCGCGCCCCAGGGGCCGGTGGCGGCGGTCGGGCATGCACCGGCCAAGCATGCGGCGACCGGGCGCGCGGCGCCACCGCACGGGCCGGGCGCGCGTGCGGCGATCCCGAAGGGGCCTGCGGCGGCGGGGCCGCGGGGCGTGGGCTTCCTGCACCTGCGGCCGGCCGCGCCGCCGGACCGGCTGCTGGTGACGGAGACGGTGAGGCTCGACGGTGCCGCGGGATGGGTCCCGGTCCTGGCCGACGCGCAGGGGGTCCCGGTGGCCGCGTTCGACGCGGGCGGCCCACGCCTGGCCGTTCCCCTCGGCCGCAGTCGCGGTGCGCGCCGAGCGGCCGCTGGCCGCGGCGGCCCTCGCCCCCGGGCGGCGGCTTCGCGGCGGCGCCCGCGCCGGCCTGCGCCGGCGGCGCGCGGGCGTGCGGCCCGGCCATCCTCGGACCGGGCGCCGCCCCTCCCGAGGGCGCGGCCGCGGACGTCCGGGCGGTCGAGCGCGTCGTGGCCGCGGTCACGGCGAGGTACGGCGTCCCGCGCCACGTGTGGCTCCCGATCATGCTGCTCGAGTACGGCGGCGACCCGGCGGCCTGGTCCCTCGCGCCGTGGGAGGACAGCCGCGGGCTCTTCCAGGTGAACGTCCTCGCCCATCCGCAGTTCCGCGGCCTCGATCTGTGGGACCCCGCGGTGAACGCCGAGGTCGCCGCGCTGTGGTTCCTCGCGCCGATGATGCCTCGCTCCGGGCCGAGCCCGACCCGGGCAAGCAGGCGATGGCCGCGTGGCGGGACGGGATCCGCCCGCTCTGGACGGGCGCGACGGCGAAGACGGTCTACGCCCTGGCGCGGCGCGTGGCGGGCCTGTCGCCAGGGGCCCCGCCCGCTGGCGGCGCTGGGGGAGGGGGACGGTGAGCCGGTGGGGCCCGGTCGCGGGCCGGGGCCGGCGCGACGAGAGGGGACGAGAGAGGAGGCGATGGCCGTGGCGGACCGCGGCGCTTGGACCGCTCGTTCCTCGAGGCGTTCGACGCGGCGTGCGGCGCCGCCGCCCGGGCCCTGCCGGCACGCGACGAAGGTGCGGCGCCCGCCGCGATCCGGCGGGCGCCGCGGCTGCTCCCGCTGATCCTCGACGACGACGGGCGGCAGGGCGACCTCGCCACGGCCCCGCTGGCGCGTGAGGGGAGGGGCCTGGAGCGCGCTGAGAAGCTGGCCTTGCGTGGCCGGTTCAAGGCGGCGCGGGTAGAGGTGGATGCGGTCTCCTACTGCCTGGCCAGCTGGGTGCTGCGCCGCCGGCCGTGGCGCCCGACGCGGGATGGCACTGGCGGCGAGCGGGCGGTGGTCGGCGCCTGACCGTGCCGGCCCTCACGGGACAAACTCAGGCGGCTCCGGGAAAGTGGACGGATCCTGACGCTCACCCCGCAGATGGGCCATGAGCGTGAGAAAGAGCGCGCTCGTCCCGTAGAGGTAGGTCCGCTGGAGGGCCTGTTCCAGCGCGCGGGCGAACTCTCCGTGCGGATCCCGCATGAGGGCCCGCACCACAGGCACCCAATCCTCCGCCAAGCCGCGATCCAGCAGATCGAGGACCGCCGACATCGGCCAGCTTTCGACCGGGCCGACGGGCGCGCGCTCGTTGCGATGGAGCTGGAGTCCGCTCATTCGCCATCCTCCTCAAGATCAGCCACGCCAAGGAGGGCGGCCATGGCCGCGGCGACGGCACGGGTCTGCTCCGTCACGGCCTCCCACGATGAGAGCGTGGGTTCTATGCTGCGAAAGCCGTGAAGATCGGTCGCGTGCCCATCGACCGGACGAGGTTCGGCGAGCTGCTTCATCAGCTGCGTAGCCACAGGCCGATGGTCGGCCATGGTGCCGCCGTCCGCTTCGTAGAACTCGTCGAGCCGCGCCAGGACCCGTGCGGCCCGTTCTGTCCTGATCCTCCTGGCGAGAGCTGCGACGTCCAGGTAGTCGCGCACCGTGTTCCGGCGCACGACTAGCAGGCCCTTGACCCGCGCAATCTCGTCCGGGTAGGGATCCGGAGGGCCCGGCCGCTGACCGTGATGGTCGTGGTCTCAAGTGGTCGCCTGCGCATGAGCTGCCGGATCCCCTGCTCCACACCGCGGAAGCTGCCGAGGATGAGAACAGGGGCTATGCGCCGTCTGGTTTTCCATCCGGCTTCCCGTTCAAGCCGGGACAGAACCGCGTCGAACCGCTCGCGCAGATCGGCGAGGACGTGATCTGCGTCGAGCGATACGCGATGCCCCGCATACAGGGCAGCGGCGGTGTCGGGCAGGAGCGTCTGAAGCTCCGCTGCGGCGATGAGCAAGCGCTTCCACTGCGCGCGCTCGGCGGCGTTCAACTGCGGCATGGATGCCGGCGCTTGGGGGGGCGGAATCCCCCGCCGGTGCTGGACGGGCACGGATTCCGTGCAGCTTGCCGCCGCATGAGCACTGGCAGCGGGACTTGGGCGCAGTGGAAAGCTCACACTTCCGGCGGTGTGCCATTATCCTCCGCCACCCCCAGGACCCGCCGAATGCGGTGCATCTCTTCAGAAAGCCGGGTGCGCAGCTCGGAATCGGCGGCCTGGTTCGCCAAGGCCGCCTTTATGGCCTCGCGGACGAACGCAGCCACAGACATCCCGCGTGCTCGCGCGACGAGTCCAAGCTGCTCGGCGAGTTCTGCGTCAAGTCGTAGGGTCAGAGTCCGCAGTCGTGGTGTCATGACATCATGATAGCACTTCTGGCTCAGCGGCGGTTTGCGGCCTTCTGTTGCCCGGCTGGGAAGGACAAAGAGATCGGCGGAGACCGGCATGCACGAGACAGCCTCCCCCAGGCCGATGTAGCAGGTGCACAAGACCAAGCGCAGAGGCCGTGGCGTGAAGGAGCGGGGCGCGGAAGCATGAAGAACGCGCAACGGACGCCGTAACCGTGGCCCCGACCATTGGGTCGGGGGCCATGGCCTCTCTTTTCTTCTCCGGAGGTGGAATGTTGGAGAGCGTGGACCGAAGCCAGCGCTTGGTCGATGCGCGCCAGGCGCGGGGACGGGGCTGATGGCCTGGCCGGGGTGTTCTCGCGCGCGGCGCGCGGCGCGGTCGCGCTGTCCGCCGCCCCCGGGCGTAAAGCGGCGTGGGCCATGCCGCCCGTTCTGGCGGCGAGGCGTGGCGCCGTCGCCGGGCGGGACGACGGCGGCCGTGGCGGAAGCGCGCGATGCCTTCTCGTGGAGCGCGGAGGAGGATGTCCTGATCCGGCACGTCCTGCTGGACGCGCGCACGGTACGGATCCCGCGCCTGCTGCCGCTCCGGGCGGCTGATGTGGTCCCCGTCGTCGACGGGGAGCGGACCCGCGGACGCCGCGGAAGGGCCTGTAGGGCCCGGGCGACCTGCGGGGCGTTCGGGGCGGCGGCGCGCCGGGCTGGACGGCGTGGCTGGCTCGAGGCGGTGGCGCGCGGGTGGAGTCTCGCCCGACCCCCGGGCGGCTCGAGGGCGCGGCTGATGCAGCCGGATGCCGGAGACCGTGCGCGGGCTAAGTGGCTGCTGATCCCATGGACCCCCGCCCAGAGCGCGGAGGCGGGGGCGCGATACCTCCGCCGGCTCCTCGACCGTTTCGGGGATCTGAAGCTGGCTCTGGCCGCCTACAACGCCGGGCCCGCGGCGGTGGAGCGCTACGGGGGGATACCGCCGTACCCCGAGACGCGGGCCTACATCGCACGCGTCCTTGACGCCGTGCGGTGACGAGGGCGCAGGCAATGCCCGCTCAGCGGCTTCACAGCCGAGACCGGCCGGTCGTATCGGGGATCGCGTCCCGGCTGGGCGTGGGCGTGAAGTCGGTGGGCAACGCGCTCCGCCGGGCAGAGGAGAAGCTCACGGAGGGGATGAGGAGGAATGGCTGGCAAGTGGCGCGTGGGAGATCCCGGGGGGCTTCGGCCGGATCGCGTCCCGGGGTCCGGCCTGCTGCCGGGTTGCGCGACGGTCGCACCGGCAGCCGCGTGGGCGGCGCGCGCGCCTGAGATCGCCGCGGGCCGGGACTGGGAGCGGCGCAGGGGCGGCGGGCGCGGCGGGGCGGGCGCCAAGCGGGGTGAGCGGCCATGACGCCCGAGGGGATGCTGCACCGGGACGTGACGCGGGCCGGGCGGTGGCTGGCCATGATGCTGATCCTCGCCCTGCTGCCCTGGATGTTCATCCAGTCGAGCTGGTCCTTCCCGCGCTACCCGGTGCGCGAGCCCGTCCCGGTGGACGTGCCGGTCGAGGAGCCCGCGCCGGCGGCGGAGCCCGTGCCGCAGGGCTACCCGGTGCCGCTCACCTGGACGCCGGTGCCGCTGGCGGTGCTGTGGGACTGGGTGCAGCGCAACTACCCGGACACGGTGCTGACCCAGGCCGATGTCGCGACGATCGACGCGGTGGCGCGCCAGTGGAACGTGTCCACGGAGCTCCTGTTCGGGATCCTGGTGGCCGAGCAAGGCTTCCTCTCCGTGTCGCGGGTCGGGCTCCAGCACGCGCTGGAGTTCCACGAGAACCCGTTCGACTACGGCGTCTACCCAGGGTCGCCGTTCCCGTTCGCCATCGGGGTTGAGAAGAGCGCGGAGGGGGCGGCGGGCATCATCGCGCGGGCGATCGAGGGATATCCCGCCGGGGACTGGGACTTGGCCACGTGGCAATCCTTCTGGGCGTCGCTGTCAGGCGTCTACGTCCATGGGGACGTGCATAGTCCGTCGGAGACGTGGGTCCGGAACGTCACGGTCACGATGTCCGGCGTCTGGCAGGTGGTCCAGGAGCACGCGGATGAGGTCGCCCAGAGCATCGAGTCGTCGTCGCCGTCTTTGTTCCACGACCTTTCCCAGTCCGTCACCGGTCTCTACAAGTCGCTCGGCGTCTTCCACAGCTGGCTCGAGGAGCATCTGTCCGTGCTGTCCCAGGTGCCCGTGATCGGCCCGATCGCGTCCAGCATCGCCGTGGCCGTGATCCTCGGGCTGGCTTACATCATCATCACGGCCGCGGCAGCGGCTTCCCTCGCGGCGGCATGAGGTGGTGGTCACGTTGACGAGGATCGTTCGCGAGAGCGCTGTCAAGGCACTCGCGGTCGCCGCCGCGGCCCTCATCGCCATAGGGACGGCGGCCTGCTCCCCCGCCGCCGAGAGGAGCGGCGCGGCACCCGCGAGCCATCAGGCGGCCGCCGCCAGGCCAGCGGCCGCGGGTGCCGGAGCGCCGAGCCAGGCCGCCAA
>JADBKN010000051.1 GCA_014896375.1 Bacillota bacterium
GCGTGCCGGCCTCGGAGGCTTCGGGGGACAACCCCGCGGACACCGGCCCCTTCACCATCTACACGCTGCGGCCGGTGGACGAGTCGGCCAAGGACGCCGCCCTCGTCCAGTTCCTCGCCAGCCTGAAGAAGGCGGTCGCGGCGAAGGACGCGGCGGCGCTCACAGCCCTTCTGGACCCGGAGGTCTCGGCCGGAGACGGCACCCAGGGTCTCGACGCGTTCCGCCGCCGGTGGGGGTTGGACAAGGGCGCGGCCGCCTCGCCGCTCTGGGCTCTCATCAATACGGCCCTCTCCATGGGCGGCGCCTTCGCGCCCGGGGCGAGCGACACGTTCGTTCTCCCGTACGCCGCGGCCCTCTTCCCCAGCCGCCTGGACCCGAGCCGTTACCGGGTGGTCACGGCGGCCAACGTCAACGTCCGCGCGCAGCCCAGCCTCGACGCGCCGGCTGTGGGCACGGCGGCCTACCTCGTGGTGCGGCGCCTGGATCCGGCGGCCGGAGAGACACTGCCGGCCGTCACCCTGAACGGTCAGGCGTACCGCTGGGTGAAGGTGCAGCTGCCGTCCGGCACGGTCGGCTACATGGTGGAGAAGTACCTCTGGAACCCGGCGGTGCGCGTGGTGCTGCGCAAGTCATCCGGCGGCTGGCGCGTCGCCGGGGTGGAGGGCGGCTGACGAGCCCGCCCTCACTCCCTCCTCAGCGCTTCGATCGGCTCCAGGCGCGCCGCGTTCAGGGCCGGCCACAGGCCGAAGACGACGCCCACCGCGAGGGAGAAGACGAAGGCGAGCGCCACCGCATGCGCGGAGAGCGATGTCGACCAGCCCGCGAAACGCGCCACCGCGCGGGCCCCGGCGGCGCCGGCGGCGATGCCCAGCGCGCCCCCCACGATGGAAAGCAACGCCGACTCGACGAGGAACTGCGCGAGGATGTCGCGCCGCCGCGCGCCGAGCGCCTTGCGCAAGCCGATCTCCCTTGTTCGCTCCGTGACCGTGACGAGCATGATGTTCATGATGCCGATGCCGCCGACAAGGAGTGAGATGCCGGCGATGCCGCCCAGCATCAGCGTGAGGGAGCTTGTCACCTGGCTCACGGTGTTCAGCAGCTGGTCCTGGCTCAGCACGTGGACCGAGTTCTCGCGGCCGAACTTGTGATCGAAGACGGCCTCGATGTGCCCCACGGCCAGGCTGGCGAGGTCGGCGCTGCGCGCGGCGGCGTAGATGGCGGAGACGTCGCTCGTGCCGAGCACGGCCTGGGCGGCGGTGACGGGCACCATGATGACGTCGTCCGGGTCGGCCCCGAAGCTGCCGCCCTTAGCCGCCAGCACACCGACCACCGTGAACGGCCGGCCGTCCAGGGTGATCGTCTGGCCCAGCGGCCACTGGCCGAGGAAGAGCTCCTGCAGCACGCGCTGGCCGATGACGGCCACGCGGCGGCGCGCGGCGACATCCGCGGCGGTGAGAAAGCGGCCGGCCTCAAGCGTGCGGTCGAGGACGTCCAGCCCTTGCTCCGTGGTGCCCACGAGGGTCGTGTCGTAGGAGCGGTTCTGCCAATGGCTCGTGACGGGGCCGCTCACCTGCGGCACGGCGGCGCGGATGCTGGGCACGCGTTGCACCAGCATGGCGGCGTCGTCCACGGTGAAGCGCGCGCCGGCCGAGCGCACGGGCGTGATGGTGAGAAGGTTCGACCCCAAAGCCTGCACCTGGCCGGTGACCGACTGCGAGGCGCCCTGGCCGATGGCCACGAGGGCGATCACGGCCGCCACGCCGATGATCACGCCGAGCATCGTCAGCCCCGCGCGCAGGCGGTTCGTGCGCAGGCTGAGCCAGGCCATGCGGAGGTGCTCGAGCGCCGTCACGCCGCGTCACCTCCCGGCGGCGCGGCACGGCGGCGGCGGTCGGCGGGGACGGGCTCGTCGTTCACCACGCGCCCGTCCTGCAGGCGCACGATGCGTTCGCAGTGCAGCGCCACCTCCTCGCTGTGCGTGACCAGCACGAGCGTGCGCCCGGCGCGGTGCAGCGCCTGGAACATGGCGAGGATCTCAGCGCCGGACGCGCTGTCGAGGCTGCCGGTGGGCTCGTCGGCGAGGATCACGTCCGGTTCGGTCACGATGGCGCGCGCCACCGCCACGCGCTGCTGCTGGCCTCCGGACAGTTCGGCCGGGCGGTGGTGCAGCCGGTGCTCGAGCCCGACGGCGCGCAGCGCGCGCAACGCCGCCTCGCGCCGCCGCGCCGGCCTCACACCCTGATACACAAGGGGCAACTCCACGTTCTGCAGGGCCGTCAGCTGCGGCAGGAGGTTGTAGTTCTGGAAGACAAAACCCAGGCGTCGGTTGCGCAGCCGCGCGAGCTCATCGTCCGTCTTGACGCCCACCTCCTCGCCGGCGATGCGGTAGATGCCGGAAGTGGGCCGGTCGAGGCAGCCGATGATGTTCATGAGCGTCGACTTGCCGGAGCCGGAAGGGCCCATCACGGCCAGCATCTCCCCCGGCGCCACCCGCAGGGTCACACCCCGCAGGGCGTGCACGGCCACGCCGCCCTGTCCATACACCTTGTGCACATCGATGAGCTCCAGTCCCCCGGCCGGGCGCTCCACGTCCTGCGTTCCGCCCATCTCAACGGCCCCCCGCGTTGGGCGTCGATGTCGGGGTCGTGCCGCCGCGCCCCTCGCCGCCGCCGCCGAAGCCGCGCCCGTTGCGGATGAGGCCCGGCCCGAAGCCCGGGAAGCCGCCGCGCACGCCGCTGCCGGTGTCGGGCACGGCGGTGATCACGCGCTCCCCCGGCTGCAGGCCCGAGGTGATCTCCGCGAGGGTGTCGCTCGTGAGGCCCACCGTGACGCGCCGGAGGACGGGACGGCCGGAGCTGTCGAGGACGCGCACCGCGGCCTGCGGGCCGGTGCCGATGACGGCTTCGACGGGCACGACGACGACGTTCCGCTTCTGCGCCACGGCGATGTCGGCCGTCACCGACATGCCCGCCTTGAGGCCGTCGGAGGCGAGGCCGGCCGGGTCCAGGTCGATCGTCACGGCGAACGTGGATACACCCTGCGAGTTCTGTCCGGCCGGCGCCACGGAGGCGACGGTGCCGCGGAACGCCTGGCCGGGCAACGCCGTGGCCCGCACCACGGCCGCCTCGCCCGGACGGACGCGGTCGATGTCGACCTCGTCCACCGCGGCCGCCACCTCCAGGCGGCTCGTGGACTGCACCTGCACGAGCGCCGCACCCGGGGCGGCGTCGTCGCCGGGTTGCACCTGCACCGCCGTCACGACGCCGTCCACGGGACTCGTCACGCGCAGGTGGGCGAGGTCCGCCTGGGCCATCTGCAGGGCCAGGCGATCCTGGTCCACTTTGAGCTGGCGGAGCTGAACTTCGTGCGGGTCCGGCGACTGCGGGTGGAGGAGCGCGTCGAGGGTGTCCTCGTCCTGCGCGAGCTGCGCCTCGTCCGTCGCCAGCTGCACGGGCAGCTGGTCGTTCCGCAGCTGGACGAGGACGTCGCCGGCCGCGACGCGGTCGCCCTCGTGGACGAGGACCTTCTCCACCGTGCCGGAGACGCCCGCCGCCACGGTGCGGGTCTCCGCGGGCTCGACCGTGCCGGAGGCGATCACCGCCGGCCCCTCGGCCGGATCGATGTTGACGTTGACGGCGGCGCCCGCGGCGAGGGTGTCCGGGGGATGGTCGAAGCGGACCGTCACGGGGAAGTAGGGTCCGTTCTTGTCGGAACCCGTGGAGACGAGCCCCACGGCCTCGACCACGCCCGAGACGACGCCGGTGAGGCCGGGCACGTTGAGGCTGGCGCGGTCGCCCACGTGGACGCGGGCGAGATCGCTCTGGCTGACCTGCGCCTGCACGAGGACGCGGCTGTCGTCCAGGATGCTGAGGAGCGGCGTGCCCTGCGAGGCGGAGCCCGCCACGGCATCCCCTTCGAGCACGCGGATGTCGTGCACGCGGCCGGCGATGGGCGCGGTCACCGTGAGGCGTGCGAGGTCCTGCCGGTCCTGCGCCACGCGCTGGCGGTCCGCCTCCACGCGCGCCTGGGCCGCGGCGATCTGCGAGGCCTTGGGAGGCGTGGGGTGCAGGAGCTGGTCGAGCGCCTCCTCGTCCGCCGCCAGCTGCTGCTGCGCTTGGAGAACGCGCTGCTGCAGGCTGCCGTCGTCCTCGAGGACGACGAGCGTGTCCCCCTTCTTCACCGCCTGGCCCACGCTCGGCACCTGCGCCACGCGGCCGCCGACCTGCGCGCGGACGTCGAAGGATTCGGCCGCCTGCACGGTGCCCGTGGCCGTCACCTGCACGTCGATGTCGCCGAGCCGCGCCACCGCCGTCGCGTACGGGGAGACGGCGGCCGCGGCGGTCCTGGCCGCCTGCTGGCGCGCGTACGCGTAGCCGCCCACTGCCAGGACGGCCGCGAGCAGCGCGGCGAGCCACCACCTGGTCTTCGGCCGTGACCTCACCTTTGGCCTCACCTCTGGATGCGCTGCGGTATGACGGCATGATTTCCGAGGAATGTCAACAGCCTGTCAACGGATGGGGTACCTTTGTACGTTAGGGGGTCGTCCGATGGCGTTCGGCGGGCGGGCGGCGGCCGGCCGGTTGACGGCCGGGGCGGCGTGGCGGCGCGCCGCCGCCGTGTTTGCGCTGGCGGTGCGCATGGGCTTCGCCTTCTGGAGAGGGGCCCGGCAGGCGCGCCGCCTGCCGCCGGAGGAGCGGCGCGCGCATTGGGACGCCGTCTGCCGGCAGGAGGGGCGCCGCCTGCGCCGCGCGGCGGAGGAGCTGCGCGGCCTCATCATCAAGGTGGGCCAGTTCCTCAGCACGCGCGTGGACGTCCTGCCGTCGGCCTTCACCCGGGAGCTGGCGGAGCTGCAGGACCTGGTGCCGCCGGAGCCGTGGCCGGCGGTGCGGGCGCGCCTGGAGGCGGCCTACGGCGGCTGGCCGGCGCCGGGCCTGGCGGAGGTCGCGCCCGAGCCCGTGGCCGCCGCGTCCCTCGCGCAGGTGCACCGCGGGCGCGCGGCGGACGGCTCGCCGGTGGCCGTCAAGATCTGGCGGCCGGGCATCGAGGCGCTGGTGGAGGCGGACCTCAGCACGCTCGGCACGGTGGCGCGCTTCATCGCGCGGCACACGGCGTGGGGCCGGCGCTTCGACCTCATGGCCGTCTTCCGCGAGTTCGAGGAGACCACGCGCGAGGAGCTCGACAGCGCCCGGGAGGCCGCGCGCGCGGACGAGTTCCGCCGCAACCTGCGCGGCAGCCCGGAGGTGGGCGCGCCGCGCGTGTATGCGGCGCTCACGCGTCCGGGCGTGCTGGTGATGGAGTTCATTGAGGGCGTGCGCTTCGACGACCCGGACGTGCCACGCTTCGCCGGCGTGAGCGGCCGAGAGCTCTCCGCGCGGCTGCTGCGCGCCTTCTTGCGCCAGGTCCTGCAGGACGGCCTCTTCCACGCCGACCCGCACGCCGGCAACCTCCTTGTGCAAGCGGACGGCCGCCTCGTGTTCGTGGACTTCGGCATGATGGGCCGCCTTTCGGAGGCGGACCGGCGCGCCATGGCGCGCCTGCTGCGCGACCTGATCGCGGAGGACTGGGACGGCGTGGTGCGCGAGTGCGCGCGCCTCGGCTTCCTGCGCCCGGAAGCGGAGCTCGCGCGCGTGCGGGAGCGGCTGCCCGGCCTCCTGCAGCCGCTCTTGCAGGCGGCCGGCCAGGCGGGCGCGGGCGACATGCCGCGCGTCCTGCGCGAAGCGGCCGCCGCCCTGCAGGAGCTGCCCGTGCAGTTCCCCGCCCGCTTCACCTTCCTGGGGCGCGCGCTGGGGATGGTCATGGGGCTCGTGGTGCGCGTCCACCCGGAGGAGCCGTTCGAGCGCCAGTTCCGGCGCGCGTTGGAAGACGTTCTTCTGGGACGCGAGGGAAGACGGCGGCTGACAGCGAATGGAAGCGAGAGCCCGGCGGCCGCGCTGGCCGCCCGGCTCTTGCGGGGGACGGCCCGGCTCCTGCGCCTGCCGGGTCGCGTTGAGAGGGTTCTGGAGCGCCTGCAGAGCGGAGAGGCCGCGCGGCCTCAGGAGGAGGCGCTGGCGCGGAGCTTCCGCGAGGTCCGGGATGCGGCGGAGCGCGCCGGCTGGTTGCTCTTCGCCGCGCTGGCGTGGCTCGCGGGGGCGGTCGACCACGCGCTGGGCCGCGGCAGCCTCCCCATGTGGCTGAGCTGGGCGGCCGCCGCCGCCGGGTTGGCCATGGCCTGGCGTGCGGGGCGCAGGGGCTGAGGCGGCTGGAGACCCCAACTTGGGAGGCGGACCCGTGCGTCGAGTCGTCGTCGTCGATCCGGATCCGGGATGGCCGGACCGCTTTCAGGAAGAAGCGCGGCGGATCCGCGCCGCGCTTGGAGAAGACTGCGTCTACGTCCACCACATCGGCAGCACGGCCGTGCCGGGGCTCAGGGCCAAGCCGATCCTCGACCTCATGCCGGTGGTGCGCGACATCCGCGCTGTCGACCGCCGCCACGGCGCGATGGCCGAGCTCGGCTACGAGGGCCTCGGGGAGTACGGCCTGCCCGGCCGGCGCTATTTCCGCAAGGGCGGCGACGAGCGCACGCACCACGTCCACGTGTACGAGGTGGGGCACCCCGACATCGACCGCCACCTGGCCTTCCGCGACTACCTGCGCGACCACCCGGACGCCGCGCGCCGCTACGGCGAGCTGAAGGCGGAGCTGGCCCGCCGTTTCGCCGACGACGTCGAAGCGTACATGGACGGCAAGCACGACTTCATCCAGGAGATGGAGCGGGCGGCGCTCGCCTGGTGGAGCCGCGTGCCGGTGCTGCTCGTCACCGGCCCCGTGGGCGCGGGCAAGACCACGGTGGCGGACGCCGTCTCCGACCTCCTCAGGGAGGCGGGCACGGCGCATGCGTGCATCGACTTCGACGCCCTCACGGAGGTCAGCCCGCCGTCTCCGGGAGACCGCTTCGGCCTCGCGCTGGGGCTCGCCAACCTGGCCGCGGTGTGGCGCACGTTCCGCTCTTGCGGTGCGCGCTGCCTCGTGCTGGCGACCGTCGTGGAGGAGCGGTCCGAGGTGGAGGGGTTCCGCCAGGCGGTACCGGGCGCCGAGGTCACGGTGGTGCGGCTGCGGGCCTCCATGGAGACGCTGGAGGAGCGCATCCGCAGGCGGGAGACCGGCCTCGGCCGGGATTGGAGCCTGCGGCGCTCCGCAGAGCTGGCCGCTCTCATGGAAGAGCGGAAGGTGGAGGATTTCGCGGTGGACACGGACGGCCGCAGCGTCGAGGAGATCGCCCGGGAGATCCTGGAGCGGCTCGGCGGCCCGCGCTGGGGGAGGAGCCTTTCGTGAGAATCGCCGACATGAACTGGAGGATGGTCGAAGCATACCTGAAGCGGGACGACCGCATCGTCCTGCCCCTCGGCTGCACGGAGCAGCACGCGCACCTGAGCCTCGCGACGGACTCCATCCTGGCGGAGCGGGTGGCCGTGGAGGCGGCCGAGCCGCTCGGCGTGCCGGTGCTGCCGGCCGTGCCCTACGGCATCACGCCGCAGTTCCGCGCCTATCCGGGCACAGTGCACGTGCGCGTGCACACGTACCTCAGCTTCGTGCGCGACATCCTGGAAAGCCTCGCCGACCAGGGCTTCCGGCGCATCCTCATCGTCAACGGCCACGGCGGCAACTCTCCGGTACAGAGCCTGGCCCTCGAGTGGATGGGCGACCGGCCCGGCGTCCAGGTGCGCGTGCACAACTGGTGGAACGCGCCGAAGGTGTGGGCGAAGGTGCAGGCGATCGACCCGGTGGCCTCGCACGCCTCGTGGATGGAGAACTTCCCCTGGACGCGGCTCGCCGCGGCGGCCGGCGCGGAGCCGCCGGCCGCGCCCAAGGCGCCCGTGGACCTCGACCGCCTGCGCGGACTGCCGCCCGCGGCGGCGCGCGAATACCTGGGCGACGGCAACTTCGGCGGAGCCTATGCGCGCTCCGACGAGGACATGCTGGCCGTCTGGCGCGTGGGTGTGGAGGAGACGCGCGCGGCCATCGAAGGGCCGTGGCTCCGCTAGCCACGGACGAAGGGGGACGGGGACATGGGAAAGACGATCGCGCCGTACGGATCTTGGAGATCGCCGATCACCGCCGAGCTCATCGTCCGGGGGAGCGTGGGGCTCGCCGGCGTGTGGATCGACGGGGACGACGTGCTCTGGCTGGAAGCGCGGCCGTGGGAGGCGGGACGCAACGTGGTCGTGCGCCGCTCCGCGGACGGGACGGTCGAGGACGTCACCCCCGCGCCCTTCAACGCGCGCACGCGCGTGCACGAATACGGCGGCGGCGCCGTGGCCGTGCACGAGGGGACGGTCTACTTCTCGAATTTCGCCGATCAGCGCCTGTACAGGGTGCGCCCCGGCGGCGCGCCGGAGCCGGTCACGCCCGAAGGCCCCTTCCGGTACGCGGACGGCGTCGTGGACCGCCGGCGCAACCGGCTGATCTGCGTGCGCGAGGACCACACCGCCTCCGACCGGGACGCCGAGAACACGATCGTGGCCGTCGACCTCGACACCGGCCGGGCCACCGTGCTCATCTCCGGGGCGGACTTCTACGCCGCGCCGCGGTTGAGCCCCGACGGCCGCCGCCTTTGCTGGCTTTCCTGGAACCATCCGCGGATGCCGTGGGACGGCACCGAGCTGTGGGTGGCCGAGCTGAACGCGGACGGGTCGCCCGGCCCGGCGCACCTCGCGGCCGGCGGCCCGGAGGAGTCGATCGTCCAGCCCGAGTGGTCGCCGGACGGCGTGCTCCACTTCGTCTCGGACCGGACCGGCTGGTGGAACCTCTACCGGCTTGAAGAGGACGGTGAGCGCGCGCTGGCCCCCATGGAGGCGGAGTTCGGCGAGCCCCATTGGCAGTTCGGCCAGTCCACGTACGCCTTCGCCGGGCCGGATCGGATCGTCTGCAAGTACGAGAAGAACGCCTTTGCGCACCTCGCCACGCTGGACCTCCGCACCGGGGAGCTTCGCCGGCTGGACCTGCCGTTCACCGTGATCCAGTTCGTGCGCGCGCGCGGCCGGAGGGTGTGCTTCGTGGGCGGCGCGCCGGACCGGCCGGGCGCGGTCGTCGACCTCGACCTCGGCACGGGCGCGTTCCGCGAACTCCGGCGCAGCACGGACGTGGAGATCGACCCGGGCTACGTGTCCGTCCCCGAGGCGATCGAATTCCCCACCCAGGGCGGGCGGACGGCGCATGCCCTCTATTACGCGCCGCGCAACCGGGACTTCGAGGCGCCGGAGGGCGAGCGGCCGCCGCTCCTCGTCATCAGCCACGGGGGACCGACGGCCCACAGCCGGCCGGCGTTCAACCTCGGCCTCCAGTACTGGACCAGCCGCGGCTTCGCGGTCGTCGACGTCAACTACGGCGGCAGCAGCGGATACGGGCGCGCGTACCGCGAGCGGCTCAAGGGCATGTGGGGCGTCGTCGACGTCGACGACTGCGTCGCGGCCGCGCTGAACCTGGCGGAACGGGGGTGGGTCGACCGGAACCGGCTCGCGATCCGAGGCGGCAGCGCCGGCGGGTACACCACGATGGCCGCGCTCGTGTTCCGCGACGTCTTCGAGGCTGGGGCGAGCCATTTCGGCGTCAGCGACCTGGAAACGCTCGCGCGCGACACGCACAAGTTCGAGTCGCGCTACCTGGACAGCCTCGTCGGCCCGTACCCCGAACGGCGCGATCTCTACGTGGAGCGGTCTCCGATCCACTTCATCGACCGGCTGTCCTGCCCCATGATCTTCTTCCAGGGGCTTGAGGACCGGGTCGTGCCGCCCGCCCAGGCGGAGACGATGGTGGCGAAGCTGCGGGAGAAGGGCATCCCCGTCGCCTACCTGGCCTTCGAGGGCGAGGGACACGGGTTCCGCAAGGCCGAGAACATCAAGCGAACGCTGGAGGCGGAGCTGTACTTCTACTCCAAGATCTTCGGCTTCCCGCTGGCGGACGAAGTCGAGCCCGTGGAGATCGCGAATCTGGCGTAGGCGGCTACGTGGTCCTCACCAGCGAATGGTGCGGGTCTTGCGCTGCCGTATGGCGGGGCGGGCGCCAGATCGCGACGTGCAGCACCGCCGCCGCGCCGATGCTCACGCACAGCATTCCCATCGCCCTCGGCGCGCCGAACGCGTCGGCCAGGAGACCGCACAGGGGTTGGAGAGCGGCCAGCAGCACGTTCTGCGCCAGGGAGGCGAAGGACAGCACGGTGGCGCGAGTGTCAGGCCGGTCCTTCCGCCGCGGGCACGACCCGCGGCAGCTCGGGCAGGCGCAACGCGAGCAGGGCGGCGACGAACGAGACGGCGGCCGTGGCGACGAGTGGCGCGGCCAGGTGGTACACGGCCAGCGGCGCGCCGGCGATGCTGGCCGCTCCCTGCGCGGCGTGCATGACGGCCGCCGCCCGGCCGGCCTCGCGGGTATAGCGGGATTCTTCGCCGTCCGCCTTCAGCGAGTCGTACAGCCAGGCGTGGTCCGTGCCCGAAATGAACGAGAAACCGAGCGTGCGCAGCACGCCGAAGGCAACGAGCCAGGCGAAGTCCCCCGTCAGGCCCTGGCCCAGCATGCCCAGCCCGTGAAGGAATGCGCCCAGGGCCAGCGACCTGCGCCGGCCCAGCGCGTCCGCCATGGCGCCGGTGGGGACTTCGGCCAGGGCCATCGCCAGCCAGCCGACGGTGCCGATCAGCGCGTACTGCGCGAGGGACAGGCCGCGGTAGTCCGTGAAGTACGCGGCGCCCACCGGCAGCCACAGGTAGAAGTAGACGAGCCCGCGGTAGCCATAGAACAGCAGAAGGCGCCTGCGCAACGGTGTCGAACGTGCCACAATCCCGTCCCTCTTCGTGCGCCTTCGACGTCAGGACTCCCGCGTGACGTCGTAGATGTGCAGGGTGTTGCCTGTCGGATCGGTGAACGCGGCGTACCGGCCGGGCGGGATGTCCTTCGGCTGGACGACGAAGTTCAGGCGGTCCCTGTTCTCCTCGTAGAACGCGTCCACGCTCTCCACGCGGAAGAACGGGCCCGGTGTGAGTCCCTCGTCCGGGTCGCAGTCCACCATGAGTTGCACGTCGCTGCCGGGCATCCGGAAGGCCATCGCCAAGTCGCCCTCGCGCCAGGCCTCGTCCCAGCCCAGCGTGTCGCGGTAGAAGCGGATGGTGCGTGACAGGCTGTCCGCCCGCACCCAGAACATCTCCAGCTTCACGCTTGTTTCCTCCCGTAAATCGAGTTGGCTTATGCATAACACGGTTACGCAAAGCCGTCAAGCTGTTATGATACAGCCATGAACGAATGGATTCCCATGCCCGGAAGCGTGAAAGCTCGTCTGGTCGAGGTCGCGCTGAAGGCGTTCGGCGAGCGGGGCTATGACGGTGTCGCCGTCGGCAACCTCGCAAAGGAGGCCGGGGTCACGACCGGTGCATTGTATCACCATTTCGGTTCCAAGCTGGGACTCTACGCGGTGGTGCGCGAAGAACTGGAGCGCCGGGTCGTCGACCGCATGGAGGGCGCCGCGGCCGCGTTTGAGAATCGACGGGCGGCCGTGCGCGCGGCGCTGCTCGTCGGCTACGACGCGGCCCTGAAGTTCGGTGCGGCGCGGCTGCTGAGCGAGCCGGACCCGCGTCGCGGCGAGGACGCCGTCGCGGCCGCGCTGGAGCGCATTCTGCGACCGGCTCCGGCAGCGCAGGCGACGCCCTCTCCGGCGGCGGGGTCCGCCGCACCGGACGCGCCGGTGGCAGGCGAAGCGCACGGATCGCACGGCGGAGACGTCCCGCCCGGCCTGGCGGAAGTCCTCGCCGCCGCGTGGCGCGCCACCTTGGCGCGCGCGGCGCGCACGGGCGACGCGGACGGGCCGCGGCGGGTGCTGGCGTGGCTGGTGTGAAAGGGGCCGTCCCGGGCGGAGGACCGTCAGGACGCGCCGGACAGGATCAGAATGACGTCGGCGATCGCGAGCAGGCCGATCACGATCCAGACCACGCGCGCGTAAATCGGCTTCGCGTGCACGGCGAACGGAGCGGCGATCATCGTGCCCAGGCAGAGCACGAAGAGAACGATGAAGGGCAACGGAAAGTTCGTCACGGCCATTATCATACTACCAACGCCCTGAAGCGGCGACCTGCAACGCCCCCGACGCCGCCACGGCCAGCAGCACGACGCGCCACGAGGGCCACTTCCACACGACGAGCAGGCCGAAGGCGGCGAGCGCCACGGCGAAGTCGGCCGGCGAGCGGATTCCCTGGGTGAAGATCGGGTCGTACCAGGCGGCGAGCAGGATGCCGACGACGACCGCGTTCACGCCGTCGAGCGCGGCGCGCAGCCGCGGACGCTGCCGCAGGGCCGCCCAGAACGGCCAGGCGCCGATCACCAAAAGGAATGCCGGCAGGAAGATGGCGACCGTCGCGAGGACGGCCCACGGCCAGCCCCCGATGACGGCCCCCAGGTACGCGGCAAACGTGAAGAGCGGGCCCGGAACCGCCTGCGCCGCGCCGTAGCCGGCCAGGAACTGGTCCTGCGTCACCCAGCCGTTTGGCACGACGGCCGACTGCAGCAGCGGAAGCACGACGTGGCCGCCCCCGAATACGAGGGCTCCGGCTCGGTAGAACGCGTCTGCGACGGCGACCCAGCGCGCGCCCGTCGCCAGGCGCGCCAGCGGCAGGCCGGCGAGCAGCGCGGCGAACAGGATCCACGTGACCGCGGCGGCACGGCGGGACACGGGCGCCGGCAGGGCCCCGGCGCCCGGCGCCGTCGCGGTCGCTGCCGCCGGCTCCGCCGCGGCGGGCAGCCACCGCCAGCCGATCACGGCCCCGGCGACGATCACCAGCACCTGGGTTCCGGCGGAAGGGTGCAACAGAAGAAGGACGGCCGCGCCTAGCGCCATCGACGCACGGGCGCGGTCGGGCGCAAGCCGGCCCGCCATCGACCACAGCGCCTGAGCCACGACGGCCACGGGCACGACCAGGAGGCCGCGCAGCAGCGTCGAGAAGAGCGGCGGTGCCCCGTGCCCCGCCAGCGCGAAAAGGGCGAGGAGCGTCGCCGATGGCAGGGTGAAGCCGAGCCAGGCGGCAAGGCCGCCGATGAGCCCGGCGCGCAGGAGGCCGATCGCGATACCGACCTGGCTGCTCGCCGGTCCCGGCAGGACCTGCGCCAGGGCGACGAGGTCGCCGTACGTGCGCTCGTCGAGCCATCTGCGACGCCGGACGTACTCCTCGTGGAAATACCCGAGGTGGGCGATCGGTCCGCCGAAGGACGTCAACCCCAGGCGGAACGCGGCGCGAAACACCTCAAGCGCCGGCGCCAGCGACCTCACTCGCGCCACCTCGGCCCCCTGCCGTGCGCAGGGCCGTCACGCCCCGCGCTTGCGCGGCTCGGTGACCGCGTCGATGATGCCGTACTTCACGGCCGCCTCAGGGTCCATGTAGAAATCTCGATCCGTGTCCCGGGCGATCTTTTCGAGCGGCTGCCCCGTGTGATGCGCCAGGATCTCGTTGATGCGGTCGCGCAGGCGGAGGATCTCCTCGGCCTGGATCTTGATGTCGGCCGCCTGGCCCTGCGCGCCGCCCCACGGCTGATGGATCATGATGCGCGAGTTGGGCAGGGCGAAGCGCTTGCCCTTCGTGCCGCCGGCGAGCAGCACCGCCGCGGCGCTCGCCGCCAGACCCACGCAGATCGTTGACACGTCCGGCTTGATGTACTGCATCGTGTCGTAGATCGCGAGGCCGGCGTACACGTCGCCTCCGGGCGAGTTGATGTAGACGGAGACGTCGCGGTCCGGGTCCTCGGTCTCAAGGAACAGGAGCTGCGCGATGGCGAGATTGGCCACCGTGCTGTCGATGGGCGTGCCGATGAAGACGATGCGGTCCTTCAAGAGGCGCGAGTAGATGTCGTATGCGCGTTCGCCGCGGCTGGTCTGCTCGATGACGATCGGCACCAGCTGCGCGCGCGGCGGGACGATGTTCATGTCGGCCGTTCCTCCTTCAGTGGACCCAGCGTGGGGCGCCTTCCCGCTCCATTGTACGGGAGCGGCGGCGGCTGTCACCGTTTTGTAACATTTCGACGCCTTGACGGCCCTTGCGGAGGTGTCCTAGTATCGTGGCCAACAACCAGCTGGTTGGACTCAAGGGGTCCCCGGACCCCGTCATACCGGTGTGGAAGCGTACCTAGGGTTCCGCGCCCTGAGAGGGCGGCCTGGTCCGAGCGGTACGAGCCGGACGCCCAGCGGCGGTTCTATGGGCGGGCCGGTACACCGCTGGCAGAAAAGGCCCGGCGGCAAGTTCCACTGCACGGAGCGCACGGCGCTCTTTTGCGGAGGATACGCCGCCGGGCATCGCTTTTTTCAAAACCGAAGACGCGTGGCGATGACAGGGAGCGCGCGCGGCCCCGCAGGCAGACAGAGAGCCGGCCGCGGCTGAAAGCCGGCGCCGGGGGGCGCGCGCCACTCGCCCTGGAGCCGTCGCCTGAACCCCCGCGCGCCCGCCGCGCTGCCAGCGGCGCCGCCGGGGCGGTAGGGCGGACCGGTCGATCCTCGACTCGACCGATATGCCGATGAAGGCCTCCCGGAAGGCCGCCGCACGGCGGCTCCGGGAGGCGAAGCAGGGTGGTACCGCGAGCGTGGCTCGCCCCTGACAGGGGGCGGGCCTTTTTTTTGCCCGAAGGGGGGTGCCGGTCGTGAGGTTCCACATCACGGTGCTGGCGGAGGACGCGCCCGATGTCCTCGCCCGCGTGAGCGCCGTCTTGAGCCGGCGGCGCATCGAGGTCGAACGGCTCGTCGCGCGCCGGGTGGCGCAGGCGGAGGGAGAGCCCGCCGTGCTGCGCATCCGGCTGTGGGCGCGCGGCGGGCCGACCACCCAGCGGCAACTGGTGCTGCAGCTGGCGAAGCTTATCCAGGTGTTGGACATCACCACGAGCGCCACGAAGGAGGAAGCGGCATGGCCGTCATCCACTATTCCAGCGATGCGAATCCAGAACTCTTGAAGCGGCGGACCGTGGCCGTGATCGGCTACGGCAGCCAGGGGCACGCGCAGGCGCAGAACCTGCGTGACCGCGGTGTGCGCGTGATCGTGGGCGTGCGCCCGGGCCGTTCGGCCCAGCAGGCGGCGGCGGACGGCTTCGACGTCCGCGACCCGGCCTCCGCGGCGGCCGCGGCCGACATCGTCCACATGCTGCTCCCGGACGAGAAGCAGAAGGCGGTGTACGAGAGCCAGATCCGGCCGCACCTGGCGCCGGGCAAGGCCCTGAGCTTCTCCCACGGCTTCAACGTGCACTACGGGCAGATCGAGCTGCCGCCCGGCGTGGACGTCTTCATGGTCGCTCCGAAGGCGCCGGGCCACGAGTTCCGCCGCCTTGTGCGCGAGGGGCGCAGCGTGCCCGCGCTCATGGCCGTGGCCCAGGACGCGACGGGCCAGGCGTGGCCGCTCGCGCTGGCCTTCGCCTGGGGGATCGGCTGCACCGAGGCGGGCGTGATCGAGACCACCTTCGCCGAGGAGACCGAGTCCGACCTCTTCGGCGAGCAGGCGGTCCTCTGCGGCGGCGTCACGGCGCTCGTCAAGGCGGGCTTCGAGACGCTCGTGGAGGCCGGCTACCAGCCGGAGATCGCCTACTTCGAGTGCCTCAACGAGCTGAAGCTGATCGTGGACCAGATGTACCAGGGCGGCATCGCCTGGATGCGCTACTCCGTCTCCGACACGGCCGAGTACGGCGACCTCACCCGCGGCCCGCGGATCATCGACGACCACGTGCGCGCCACCATGCGCGCGATCCTCAAGGAGATCCAGGACGGCACGTTCGCGCGGGAGTGGATCCTGGAGAACCAGGCCGGGCGCCCCGTGTACCAGGCGCGCCGGCGCCAGGAGCGCGCCCACCTCATCGAGCAGGTGGGGAGGCGGCTGCGCGCGATGATGCCGTGGCTCGAGAACCCGACGCCGCCGGACATAGAGGCCGCAGGCGAGCCGGGCCGCGGTCCGGCCGGCGCCCCCGCGGCGCGCGGCGCGGCGGCGGCGGGAGGGGGGAACTGACGTGCGGCGCATCCGCATCTTCGATACGACCCTGCGGGACGGGGAGCAGACGCCCGGCGTGAACCTCACGCCGGAGGAGAAGCTGGAGATCGCCCGCCAGCTGGAGCGGCTGGGCGTGGACATCGTCGAGGCGGGCTTCCCCGTCTCCTCCGAGTCGGAGTTCCAGGCCGTGGCGGCCATCGCCGCCGAGCTGCGGGAGCCTGCGGTGGCGGCGCTCGCCCGCACGGAGCGCGCGGACATCGAGCGCGCCGCCCGGGCCCTTGAGCGCGCGCGCCAGCCGCGCATCCACGTCTTCACCTCGGGCTCCCGCATCCACCTGCAGCACATGCTGCGCATGTCCGAGGACGAGGTCATCGAGCGCAGCGCCGAAAGCGTGCGCCTGGCGAAGCGCTACGTGGACGACGTCGAGTTCTCCGCGCAGGATGCCGGCCGCAGCGAGCGGGCGTTCATCCGCCGGCTCCTGGAGGCCGCCATCGAAGCCGGGGCGACCGTCGTCAACATCCCGGACACGGTGGGCTACACGACGCCTGAGGAGTTCGGCGCCCTCATCCGCGACCTGCGCGCCACCGTGCGGGGCATCGAGCGCGTCCAGGTGTCGGTCCACTGCCACGACGACCTCGGCCTCGCCGTGGCCAACACCCTGGCCGGCCTCGCGGCCGGGGCCGACCAGGCGGAGGTGACCGTCAACGGCATCGGCGAGCGCGCCGGCAACGCCTCCCTGGAGGAGGTGGTGATGGCCCTGCGCACGCGCCGCGACGTGCTGGGCATGGACACGAACGTAAGGACGCAGGAGATCATGGCCACAAGCCTCCTTGTGCGGCGGCTGACGGGCGTGCCGGTGCAGCCGAACAAGGCCGTGGTGGGCGAGCACGCGTTTGCGCACGAATCCGGCATCCATCAGGACGGCGTGCTCAAGGAGCCGTCCACGTACGAGATCATGCGCCCCGAGGACATCGGCCTCGACGCCAACCGCCTGGTCCTGGGGAAGCATTCCGGGCGCCACGCCTTCGCCGTGCGCCTGGCCGCGCTGGGTTACTCCATCCCGCGCGATGAGATCACGCCCCTCTTCCTCCGGTTCAAGGAGCTGACCGGCCGCCAGAAGCGCATCAGCGACCGCGACCTCATCGGCCTCGTCGAGGCCTGGCGGGCCGAGGCGGCCGCGCGGGACGGGTCCGCGGCTGCGAAGGAGGGCGCGTGACGATGGGCTTCACGATGGCGGAGAAGATGCTGGCGGACCGCGCCGGCCGGCGGGCCGTCTTCCCGGGCGAGCTCGTCGAGGTGCCCGTGGACCTCGTGATGGGCAACGACATCACGGCGCCCGTGGCCATCCGCCAGTTCGAGGCGGCCGGCGCGAAGCGCGTCTTCGACCCGGAACGCGTGGCGCTGGTGGCGAGCCACTTCGTGCCGGCGAAGGACATCAGCTCCGCGGAACAGACGTCCATCATGCGCCGCTTCGCCCGGGAGCAGGGCATCGTGCACTACTACCCGGAGGGCACGGGCGGCATCGAGCACACGCTCCTGCCGGAGCGGGGCATCGTCGTCACGGGCGACATCTGCGTCGGCGCCGACTCGCACACCTGCACCTACGGCGCGCTGGGCGCGTTCGCCACCGGCGTGGGCAGCACGGACCTGGCGTACGCCATGGCGACGGGCCGCACGTGGTTCAAGGTGCCGGAGTCCATGCGCTTCACCTACTACGGGCGGCGCAACCGCTGGGTGACGGGCAAGGACCTGATCCTCTACACCATCCGGCTCATCGGGGACGACGGCGCCCTCTACCGCGCGATGGAGTTCACGGGCGAGGCCATCGCCGCGCTGCCGATGGACGACCGCCTCACGATGGCGAACATGACGATCGAGGCCGGCGGCAAGGTGGGGCTCTTCGCCCCGGACGAGGTGACGCTGGAGTACGAGCGCGGCCGCGCGCGGCGGCCGCTCCGGATCTACCGCGCGGACCCGGACGCGCGCTACGTGGAAGAGTACGAGATCGACGTCTCGCGCCTTGAGCCGCAGGTGGCCTTCCCGTGGCTTCCCTCCAAGACGCGCGGGATCTCCGAGGTGGGCCACGTGGAGCTGGACCAGGTCTTCATCGGCTCCTGCACGAACGGCCGGCTCTCCGACCTGCGCATCGCGGCGCGCATCCTGCGCGGGCGGCGCGTCCATCCCAACGTGCGCCTCATCGTCATCCCGGCCACGCAGGACGTCTACCTCCAGGCCCTGCGGGAGGGGCTCATCGAGATCTTCACGGAGGCGGGCGCGGCCGTCAGCGCCTCCACGTGCGGCCCCTGCCTCGGCGGCCACATGGGCGTCCTGGGGCGCGGCGAGCGCTGCCTCTCCACGTCCAACCGCAACTATGTGGGCCGCATGGGTCACCCGGAGGCCGAGGTGTACCTCGCCAGCCCGGCGGTGGCGGCGGCCTCGGCCGTCACGGGCCGCATCACGCACCCGGACGAGGTCCTGCGGACGGAGGTGGCCTGAGATGGCTCGGGCTTGGAAGTACGGCGACAACGTCGACACGGACGTCATCATCCCGGCGCGCTACCTCCTCACCGGGGACCCGGCGGTCCTGGCGCAGCACTGCCTGGAGAACCTCGATCCGCGCTTCGTGCCGGAGCACCGTCCCGGGGACGTGATCGTGGCCGGGCGCAACTTCGGCTGCGGCAGCTCCAGGGAGCACGCGCCGCTCGCCATCAAGGGCGCCGGCGTGGCCTGCGTGATCGCGGCCTCCTTTGCGCGCATCTTCTTCCGCAACGCCATCAACATCGGCCTGCCCGTGTACGAGTCGCCGGAGGCGGCCGCCGGCATCCAGACGGGCGACGAGGTCGAGCTCGACGAGGCGGCGGGGCGCATCCGCAACCTCACGCGGGGCGAGAGCTACCCCTTCCGGCCCCTGCCGCCGTTCATCCAGGAGATCGTGCGCGCGGGGGGTCTCATGGCGCGCCTGCGAGCGGAGCTGGCCGCCCAGGAGGCGGCGCCGGCCCCGGCGGCGGCGGCTGCGGATCCGCGACAGGCGGCCGCGGATCCGCGCCCGGCGTCGGCCGCGGATCCGCGACAGGCGGCGGGAGGTGACGGGCGATGACGTGGCAGGTGCTCCTCCTTCCCGGCGACGGCATCGGGCCCGAAGTGCTCGGCGCCGCCCGCCCCGTCATGGACGTGGCCGCCCGCGCGCTGGAAGAGGCCGGCGGGCGCGGCATCCGCTTCACAGAAGCCGCGGTGGGCGGGGCGGCTGTGGACGCGTGCGGGGAGCCGCTCCCCGAAGAGACCCTGCGCCAGGCCCAGGAGGCTGATGCCGTGCTGCTCGGCGCCGTGGGGGGCCCGCGCTGGGACGGTCTGCCGCCGGAGCGGCGGCCCGAGGCCGGGCTCCTCGCCCTGCGCAAGGCGCTGGGCGTCTGGGCGAACCTGCGCCCCGTGAAGACGCTGCCGGGCCAGGCGGCCTCCTCCCCGCTTCGGGAAAGCGCGGCGGCGCGCGTGGACCTGCTCATCGTGCGGGAGCTCACGGGAGGCCTCTACTTCGGCCGGCCGCGCGCGCGTGAGCGGACGGCGGCCGGCGGGGCGCGGGCCGTGGACACGATGGAGTACACGGACGCGGAGATCCGGCGCGTGGCGCATGTCGCCTTTCAGGCGGCGCGCGCCCGGCGGCGGCGGGTCACGTCCGTCGACAAGGCGAACGTCCTTGAGAACTCGCGTCTCTGGCGCGAGGTGGTGACGGAGGTGGCCGCCGCCTACCCCGACGTGGAGCTCGAGCACCAGCTGGTGGACAGCGCCGCCATGCGCCTTGTGGCGCGTCCCGCGGATTACGACGTCATCCTCACCGAGAACCTCTTCGGCGACATCTTGAGCGACCTCGCCGGCGGCCTCCTCGGCGGGTTGGGGACGCTTCCCTCGGCCAGCCTCGGCGACGGCCGGCCGGGCCTCTACGAGCCGGTCCACGGCTCGGCGCCCGACATCGCCGGGCAGGACCGCGCCAACCCGGCCGCGGCCATCCTCTCCTTCGCGCTTCTCTGCGCGCACAGCCTGGAGGCTCCGTGGCTGGCGGCGGAGATCGAGGCGGCCGTCGCGGAGACGATGGCGGAGGCCGCCGCGCGCGGGCCCTGGGGCACGCGCGAGACCGGCCGGCGCGTGGCCGCGCGCCTTGAGGACCGGCTGGCCGCGCCGCGCTACGCGCTCCTCCACCGCTACAACCGCCGCGCGGCGGCGGGGAGGTGACGGCCGTGGAGACGGGTGCGCGCGCTCTTTTGCGTTGTTTAACGGAAGAGGGCGTGGAGGTGATCTTCGGGTACCCCGGCGGGGCCGTGCTGCCGCTGTACGACGCCCTCTATGACGCGGACATCCGCCACATCCTCGTCCGGCACGAGCAGGCGGCGGCGCACGCCGCCGACGGCTACGCCCGGGTGACGGGGCGCGTGGGCGTCTGCCTCGCCACCTCCGGGCCCGGCGGGACGAACCTCGTCACGGGCCTCGCCACGGCGCTCATGGATTCCGTGCCCGTCGTGGCCATCACGGGGCAGGTGGCCCGCCCGCTCCTCGGGACGGACGCCTTCCAGGAGGCCGACATGACGGGCGTCACCCGGGCCGTGACGAAGCACAACGCTCTGGTGGATGACCCCGCCCGCCTGCCGGAGATGGTGCGCGAGGCGTTTCGCGTGGCGCGCAGCGGGCGTCCGGGGCCGGTGCTGCTCGACATCCCCAAAGACGTGCTGCTGGCGGAGTGCGGCGGGGCGGGACCCCGGCCGCGACCGCGGCGTGCCGACCGCCCCTGGTGGCGGGCGGAGCCCGACGCGGCCCAGGTGGAGGCGGCCGCCGCGGCCATCGTGCGCGCGCGGCGCCCGCTGATCCTGGCGGGCGGGGGCGTCATCCAGGCCGGCGCGCACGAAGCCCTGCGCGAGCTGGCGGAGCTCACCGGCATCCCCGTGGCCAGCACCCTCATGGGCCTCGGCGCCATGCCCGGCACGCACCCCCTGCACATCGGCCTCATCGGCATGCACGGCATGTTCGCCGTGAACCGGGCGGCGAGCCAGGCGGACCTCATCATCGGGCTGGGCCTGCGCTTTGACGACCGCGTGACGGGCAAGGTCTCGAACTTCGCGCCGCGGGCGCAGATCGTGCACCTCGACATCGACCCCGCGGAGATCGGCAAGCTCGTGCCGGCGCACTACCCGGTGCCGGGCGACCTCGCCCGCACGCTGCCGGCCCTGCTGGAGGCCGTGCGGCGGCGGCTCGCGCGCGAAGGCGCCGCCTCCCAAGAAGGCGCCGCGCGCTACGCCGAGTGGTGGGCCGGTATCCGCCGCTGGGAGCGGCAGCAGGGCTGGACGGCGCGGACTCCCATGGAGCTCGGCGGGCGCGGCGGGCAGCCGCTCCGCCCGCAGGCCGTCATCCAGGCGCTCTACCGCGCCACGGGCGGCGAGGCGGTGGTGTGCACGGACGTCGGCCAGCACCAGATGTGGACGGCGCTCCTTTACCCGTTCCACTCGCCGCGGCAGCTCGTCACCTCGGGAGGCCTCGGCACGATGGGCTTCGGCCTGCCGGCCGCCCTCGGCGCCCAGGTGGCGCTGCCGGAGCGCGAGGTGTGGCTCGTGACGGGCGACGGCAGCTTCCAGATGAACATTCAGGAGATGGCCACGGCCGTGGCCTACGACCTGCCGGTGCGCGTCCTCATCCTCAACAACCGCAGCCTCGGCATGGTGCGCCAGTGGCAGGAGCTCTTCCACCAGGCGCGCTACTCGGCGGTGGATGTCGACGCCCAGCCGGACTACGTGAAGCTCGCCGAGGCCTACGGCTGGACCGGTTTCCATGTGGAGACGGCCGCCGAGCTGGCGGACGCCCTGGCGGCCGCGCGCGCCGCCGCCGGACCGGTGCTGCTGAACGTGGCCGTGGCGCCCCAGCAGAACGTCTTCCCGATGGTGCCCGCGGGGGCGAGCCTCGCGGAGACGATGCTCGAGGCGCCGCCCGTGCCGGCCGGGGCGCGGCGCCGCGACGGAGAGGAGGAGGGGACGTGAGATCGGACCGGATCAAGCGCGGCGTGGAGCGGGCGCCCCACCGGGCGCTCCTGCGCGCGGCCGGCGTGCGCGAGGAGGACTTCGACAAGCCCTTTGTGGCCATCGCCAACTCTTACGTGGACATCGTCCCCGGCCACGTCCACCTGCAGCGCTTCGGCCAAGTGGTCAAGGAGGCGGTGCGGGCCGCGGGCGCCGTACCCTTCGAGTTCAACACGATCGGCGTGGACGACGGCATCGCCATGGGCCACCTGGGCATGCGCTACTCGCTGCCCAGCCGCGAGCTGATCGCCGACGCCGTGGAGACGATGGTGACGGCGCACTGGTTCGACGGGCTCATCTGCATCCCGAACTGCGACAAGATCACGCCCGGCATGATGATGGCCGCCCTGCGCGTGAACATCCCCACCATCTTCATCAGCGGCGGCCCCATGCGCGCCGGCCGCACGCCGGACGGGCGCGCCGTCGACCTCATCTCGGTGTTCGAGGGCGTCGGCGCCCTTCAGGCGGGGCGCATGAGCCGCCAGGCGCTCCTGGAGCTCGAGCGGCTGGCCTGCCCCGGCTGCGGCAGCTGCGCCGGGATGTTCACGGCCAACTCGATGAACTGCCTCGCAGAGGCCCTGGGGCTCGCGCTGCCCGGCAACGGCACGATCCTCGCCGACACGCCGGAGCGCGAGGAGCTGGCGCGCCAGGCGGCGCGGCAGATCGTGCGGCTCATCGAGATGGACCTCAAGCCGCGCGACATCGTCACCGAGCGCAGCCTCGACAACGCCTTCGCTCTCGACATGGCGATGGGCGGCTCCACCAACACGGTCCTGCACGGCATGGCGCTGGCGCAGGAGGCGGAGATCGACTACCCGCTCTCCCGCATCGACGCGATCTCCCGGCGCGTCCCGCACATCTGCAAGGTCAGCCCGGCCTCGCACTGGCACATCGAGGACGTGGAGCGCGCCGGCGGCGTCTCCGCCATCCTGCATGAGCTGGCGCGCGTGCCGGGCCTTCTCGATCTCGACGCCGTGACCGTCACCGGGCGCACTCTGGGAGAGAACATCCGCGGGGCGCGCATCCGGGACGAGGAGGTCATCCGGCCGCTGGAACGCGCCTACCGGCCCGACGGCGGCCTCGCCGTGCTCTACGGGAACCTCGCGCCGCAGGGCGCCGTGCTGAAGACGGCGGGGGTGGAGGCGGGCATCGAGCGCCACGTGGGGCCGGCCGTCGTCTTCGATTCGCAGGAGGAGGCCGAGGCCGGCATCCGCGAAGGCCGCGTGAAGGCGGGCGACGTCGTCGTCATCCGCTACGAGGGGCCGCGCGGCGGCCCCGGCATGCCGGAGATGCTGGCGCCGACCTCCGCGCTCGTGGGCATGGGGCTGGGGCGCGAGGTGGCGCTGATCACGGACGGCCGCTTCTCCGGCGGGACGCGCGGCATCTGCCTCGGGCACATCTCGCCGGAGGCGGCGGAGGGCGGGCCGCTGGCCCTTGTGGAGCCGGGCGACGTGATCGAGATCGACATCCCCGGCCGCCGCCTCACGCTGCACGTGTCCGAGGCGGAGCTCGCGCGGCGGCGGGCGCGCTGGCGGCCGCCCGAGCCGAGGGTGAAGCGCGGCTACCTGGCGCGCTACGCGCGCATGGTGACGAGCGCCGCCACGGGGGCGGTGGTGCGGTAGGGGAGGCGGCCGCCGCACACGAGCCGCGCGCGGCGCGGGAGGCAGCGATCCCCAGAGGGTTTCGGCGCGCCGGTGGCCAACATCCGCACCTATGATGGAGACTCGCGAGATCACGGCACCTTCCACGCCCTTGCCCACGGCGTTCGCCCGCGAGGCGCGCGCGCTTCTCGGACCCTCGGGCTGGCTCGACGGCCCGGCGGAGCGCGCGGCCTACGCGTATGACGCCACGGGCGAGCGCCGCCTGCCGGCGGCCGTCGCCCTGCCGTCCAGCGCGGAGGACGCGGCGGCGTTCGTGGCGCTCTGTGCGCGTCACCGCGTGCCCGTCGTGCCGCGCGGCGCGGGGACGAACCTCAGCGGCGGCTCGCTGCCCGTGGAGGGCGGCGTGGTGCTGGCGCTCTCGCGGCTTCAGGAGCTGCGCGTGGATCCCGCGCGGCGCGAGGCCGTGGCGGGCGCCGGCTGCACGAACCTGCGCGTGAGCGAGGAGGCGGCGCGGCACGGCCTCTTCTACGCTCCGGACCCCTCCAGCCAGCGCGCTTCCACCATCGGCGGCAACGTGGCCGAGAACGCCGGCGGGCCTCACTGCTTCAAGTACGGCGTGACGGCGGACCACGTGCTGGCGCTGGAGGTGGTGTTAGCGGACGGCACGCGCGGGTGGCTCCACGACGAGGCGCGCCTCCCGGGCCGGGCGCCCGGCGCGCCGGACCCGCTGCCGCTCCTCATCGGCAGCGAGGGTACGCTGGCCGTCGTGACCGCCGCGCGCGTGCGCCTCCTGCCGCTGCCGGCGCATGTGCGCACGCTGCTCGCCGCCTTCCCCGACATGGAACGGGCGGTGGAGGCCGTCGCGGCCGTCGTGGCGGCGCGCATCGTGCCGGCCACCATCGAGTTCATCGACCAGGCCACGATCCGCCTCGTGGAGCGGTACGTGCGCGCCGGGTATCCCGAGGACGCCGGCGCCGTGCTCGTCATTGAGGTGGACGGCCCGCTCGCCGAGGTGGAGCGGGACGCGCCGCGCGTGGCGGAGATCTGTCGCGCGAAGGGGGCGGGAGAGGTGCGCGTGGCGCGCACGGCGGCGGAGCGCGACGCCCTCTGGCTGGGGCGGCGGGCGGCGTACGGGGCCACGGGGCTGCTCTCCCGGCACGTGTGGTCGCAGGATGTCGTCGTGCCGCGGCCCAGGCTGCCGGAGATGCTGCGGCGCATTGTGGAGGTGAGCCGGCGCTACGGCGTGCCGCTGCCCACGGTGGGGCACGTGGGCGACGGCAACCTGCACCCGCTCATCCCCTTCGATCCGGCCGAGCCGGCGACCATCGAGCGCATGCGCGCCATCGACGCGGAGGTGCTGCGCGCCTGCGCCGAGCTGGGCGGCACCGTCACGGGGGAGCACGGGGTGGGGGTCGACAAGTTGGAGCCGCTGCGGCTCGTGTTCGGGCCGGACGAGCTCGACCTGCAATGGGCCTTCCGCCGGGCGCTGGACCCGCGCGGCATCCTGAACCCGGGCAAGGCGCTGCCGGCCGTGCCGCCCGCGGGATCGCCGGAGCGGCGCGACGTGCGGCCGCCCGCGCAGCGGCCGCCGCTCTTGGAACGCGGGCGCCTTGAGCTGGACGCCGGCAATCTCACGGCGCGGGTGGCGGCCGGCGTGACGGTCGCCGCGCTCCGGGAGGCGGCGGCCGCGGCCGGCCTCGACTGGCCGGCCGGACGGGACGCGGATTCCTCGGCGGAGGTGCTGGACGTGATCCGCTGGGCGGGCCGGCCCGGCTGGCCTGCCCGCCCCCTTGTGCGGCACGGTGTGCTGGCGGCGGCTTTCGCGGGCGCCGGTGAGCGCACGTGGCGCTTCGGCGCCGCGACGGTGAAGAACGTCGCCGGCTACGCGGTGCACAAGGCGCTCGTGGGCGCCGGGGAGGCGGCCGCCGGCCTGGCGGAGGCCACGCTGCGGCTGGAGCCGGCGGGCAGTGAAAGCGAATGGCTCTTGGAGCGGGCGGCGGGCGGCGACGCGCTGCCTTCCACGCGCGACGAGGCGTCGCCTGCGGCGCCGGGGGTGCGCGCGATCCTGGAAGCGCGCCTGCGCGAGGCGTGGGCGCGCTGGTGGGAGGCGGCGCACCGTGGCTGAGGCGCGGGCGGCGTCGACGGCAGCCGTTGCGCAGGGGAGCGCGCAGGGCGGTCCGCGGGCGGGTATCTTCCCGCCCGCCGCGCTCGAGGCCATGGACGTCTGCATCAAGTGCGGCTTCTGCCTGCCGTCCTGCCCCACGTACCTCCTCACGGGCAACGAGCTCCACTCGCCGCGCGGGCGCATCCATCTGGCGGAAGAGGCGGAGCGCGGCTCGCTGCCGATTTCCGCGTTGGCGGAGAGCTTCGCTTTCTGCGTCCACTGCCGCGCGTGCGAGTCGGCCTGCCCCTCGGGTGTGCACTACACGTCCGTGCTGACCGCGGCGCGCGCGGCGCTCCGCGCGGCGCGGGCGGACGAAGCGGGGGTCGCCGGGCGGGGGCGCGCGCCCGCGGCCGACGGCGCGGCTGCACCGGAGCCCAAGCCCGCGGCCGACGGCGCCGCCGCGCTGGAGCGCGCGCCCGCACCCCTCCCCCGCCGGCCGCTGTGGGTGCGGCGGCTGGAGTGGTGGCTCCTGCGCGTCTTCGCGCCGCACCCGGCCGTGTGGACGCTCGGCCGCTGGGCGCTCTGGGCGTGGCGGCGCGGCCCGGACCGGCTGGCGCGCCGGCTGGGCTGGCTGCGCCGGCTTCCCTGGCCGCTGGGGGAACTGGAGGCCGTCCTGCCGGATCCGGCCGCCCGGCGCCAGGAGGGCGCCGCCGCCCTCCCGCACGCGGCCGGGCGTGCCGCCGCCCCGGCCGCCTGCTGCAGCTTTCCCCCGCCCGCCGCCTTCTTCCGCGGCTGCGTGTCGGAGACGCTCTTCCGCTCCGCCAACGAAGCGGCGCGCCGGGCCCTTGAGGCCGCCGGCTGGACGGTGGCGGTGCCGGCCGGCCAGACCTGCTGCGGCGCGCTGCACGCGAACGCCGGGGACCTCGAGGCGGCCCGCCGCCTGGCGCGCCGCAACATCGAGGCGTTCGAGCGCGCGCCCGGGCCCATCGTGAGCACGGCCGGCGGCTGCGGCGCGCACATGCGGGAGTACCCGGCGCTCTTCGCCGGCGACGCCGCCTGGCGCGCGCGGGCGGAGGCGTTCGCGGCGCGCGTGCGCGACGTGAGCCAGCTCCTGCGGGAAGCGCCCCTGACGGCCCGCAGCGTCGCCGGCCCTGCCGGCGCCGGCCCTGCCGCCCCGCACGGCCCTGTGGCTCTCCGCGCGGACAGCGCGGGCGCCCCGCCGGAGCGGCGGCCGCTGCGCGTGGCGTACGTCGACTCCTGCCACCTGCGCCACGGGCAGAAGGTGGCCCGGGAGCCGCGGGACGTGCTCGACCGGCTGCCGGGCGTGGAGCGCGTCGAGCTCCCGGAAGCCGATCTCTGTTGCGGGTCGGGCGGCACGTACACCTTTTCTCAGCCGGGAGCCTCCGCCGCGCTGGGGGAGCGCAAGGCCGCGCACGTGCGCGCGGCCGGGGTGGAGGTCGTCGTCGTCGCGAACCCGGGCTGCTACCTTCAGATGCTGTGGGCCCTGCGCCGCGCCGGCCTCTCAGGGGTGCGCGTGATGCACCTTGCGGAGCTCGCGGCCGAACGCCTGGCCGCCGTTCCTGAGGCTGCGGCGGCGCCGGCCCCGGCGCCGGCGCCGGGCGAGGGGGAGGGGTGAGGCGGCTGCGCGTCTCGCTGTTCGTCACCTGTCTCTGCGACCTTCTCCAGCCGCAGGTCGCGGAAAGCACGGTGCGCCTCCTCTGGCGCCTGGGGGTGGACGTGGAGGTGCCGCCCGCCCAGACCTGCTGCGGGCAGCCCGGCTACAACGCCGGCCACCGGGCGGACGCGCGCGCGGTGGCACGCGCGTGGATCCGGGCCTTCGAGGCGGCCGGCGACGGGCCCATCGTCGCGCCCTCGGGCTCCTGCGCCGCGATGGTCCGGCATGAGTACCCGCGGCTCTTCGCCGGCGAACCGGCCTGGGCGGCGCGGGCGGCGGCGCTCGCCGAGCGGACGTACGAGCTCTGCGAGTTCATCGTGCACGTGCTGGGCCGGCCGAGCATCGGCGGGCGCCTGGAGGCCGTGGCCGCCTACCATCCCTCCTGCCACCTCACGCGGAGCCTCGGTCTCAGCGAGGAGCCGTTGAGCCTCCTGCGCGGCGTCGAAGGCTTGCGCCTCCTGGAGCTGCCGCACGCCGGCGAATGCTGCGGCTTCGGGGGTCTCTTCGCGGTCACCCAGGCGGCGATCTCCACGGCGATGGCCGACGCCAAAATCCGCGACGTGGAGGCGAGCGGCGCGCCGATCCTGGTGGCGGGCGACACCGGCTGCCTCCTGCAGATCGGCGGCCGCCTGCGCCGGCTGGGGAAGCCGGTGCGGGTGATGCACATCGCCGAGCTCCTCGACGCCGCGACGGGCGGGAGCGGCGCGGCCACGGGCGGGAGCGGCGCCGCGACGCGCGGGAGCCGCCCGGCCGCGCGCGGGCATGGGGGAGGCGACCGCCTTGCCTAGCGCCTTTCAGCGCCGCGTGGAGCGCGCGCTCGCGGACGACTTCCTCCGCATGGCCGTGCCGCAGGGAACCTTCCGCGACGACGACGCGCGGCGGCGCGCTTGGGCCGAGCTCGGCGCGGCCGTGAGGTGGCGGGAGCGCGCCCGCCGCATCCGCGAGCACACCGTGCGCCACCTCGACCGCTACCTCGCGCTGGCCGCCGAGCGCATCGAGGCGCAGGGCGGCCGCGTGCACTGGGCGGCGGACGCCGCGGAGGCGGCCGCGGCCGTGACGGCGATCCTGCGCGCCGCGGGGGCGCGGCGCATCGTCAAGTCCAAGTCCATGGTCACGGAGGAGATCCGTCTCAACGAGCGCCTCGAGGCGGAAGGGTTCGAGGTCGTGGAGACGGACCTCGGCGAGTACATCCTGCAGGTGGCCGGCGACCGCCCGTCCCACATCATCGCGCCGGCCATGCACATGACGCGCCGCCAGGTGCGCGCGGAGCTGAGCCGCGTCGCCGGCCGCGAGCTGCCCGACGACGCCGCGGCGCTCGTCGCCTTCGCCCGGGAGCGGCTGCGAGAAGCGTTCCTGGCCGCGGACGCCGGCATCACCGGCGCGAACTTCGTCGTCGCCGAAGCGGGCGCCGTGGTACTCGTGTCCAACGAGGGCAACGGCCGCATGGTCGCCTCCCTCCCGCGCGTGCACATCGCCATCGTGGGCATGGAGCGCCTCGTGCCGCGCTGGGAGGACCTCGGCGTGCTCCTGGAGCTCCTCGCGCGCAGCGCGACGGGGCAGAAGATGAGCGTCTACACCACGTTCGCCGGGGGCGTGCGCCGGCCGGACGAGATCGACGGCCCGGAGGAGTTCCACGTGATCTTCCTCGACAACGGCCGCAGCCGGCTCCTGGGCACGGATTTCCAGGAGGCGCTGCACTGCATCCGCTGCGGGGCCTGCCAGAACGCCTGCCCCGTGTACCGGCGCATCGGCGGCCACGCGTACGGCGGCGTGTACGGCGGGCCGATCGGCGCCGTCCTGATGCCGCTCCTCGGCGGCGACGGGGAGGATTGGGGCGAGCTGCCGTGGGCGTCCAGCCTCTGCGGGGCGTGCCACGAGGCGTGTCCGGTGCTCATCCCGCTGCCGGAACTCCTCCTCCGGCACCGGCGCGACGAGGTGGAGGCCGGACGCGTACACGCGGCTCAGCGGTGGGCGATGCGGCTCTGGGGCATCGCCTGCGCGCATCCCGCGGCCTACCGGCTGGCCGCGCGGCTCGCGCGCCTTTTGCCGCGCAGCCTTGTGAGCGCGGCGCTGGGCGCGTGGACGGCCGGCCGCGACCTGCTGCCCCTTTCGGCACGGCCGTTCCACGCGCGCTGGGCGGCGATGCGCACCGCGCGGAGGTGAGGGGCGTGGAGAAGGAGGCCTTCCTGCGGCGGGTGCGCGACGCTCTGGGCGGCGCGCGGCGCGATCCGGAGGAAGAGGGGCGGCCGGTCGGGGCGGCGGGGCTCCCGCGCGCCGGCCGGCCCGAGGGCGGCCCGGCCGCGCTGGCCGCGCGCTTTGCCCGGGAGGCGCAGGCGGTCGGCGGCGGGGCGGAGCGCGCCGCGCCCGCGGAGGTGGCGGCGCGCTGCGCGGCGTATGCACGCGCGGAGGGCGTGCGGCGCTTCGTCGCGTGGGATGCGGAGGCCGCGGGCTCGGCGGCGGGCCTCTGGACGGCGGCCGTCGACGGCCTGCGCTCCGCCGGGCTCGAAGAGCTGGAGTGGCGGGGCCTGCCCGCGGATGAGCGGCGCCGCCGGCTGGCGGCGGCGGATCTCGGCCTCGTGCTCGCCGACCTCGCCATCGCCACCAGCGGCACGGCCGTCCTCGTGCACGGCGCCGGGCGGCCGCGCTCGGTGAGCCTCCTGCCGCGCGCGCTGCTCGTGCTCGTGCCCGAGGACCGGCTGCGCCCCACGCTCGCCGAGGCGCTCGCGGACCTCGCCCCGATCCTGCGCCGGCCGGAGGCGCCGCAGAACGTGACGTTCATCACGGGCCCCAGCAAGTCGGCGGACATCGAAGGGGAGCTCGTCGTCGGCGCGCACGGGCCCTACCGCGTCCACCACCTGATCGTGGCCGCGGCGGGCGGGGCACACCAGTGAGGGAGTGGATCGGTGCGTGGAACCTGCTCATGATGCGGTGATCCTGCGCCCGGGGGCGTTCACGGTCGACGACCTCGTGGCGGTCGCCGTGCACGGCCGGCCGGTCGTCGTGGACCCGGCGGCGATGGAACGGGCGCGCCGCTCGCGCGAGGCGTTGGAGGCGGCGCTCGCGCGCGGCGGCGTGATCTACGGCGTCAACACCGGCTTCGGCAAGCTCAGCAGCGTCATCCTGCCCGGCGACCAGACGGACGCCCTGCAGCGCGACCTTCTCCGCAGCCACGCGTGCGGGGTGGGCGAGCCCTTCCCGGAGGAGGTGGTGCGCGGCATGATGGCGCTGCGCATCGTCTCCCTCCTGCGGGGCCACTCCGGTATCCGCCCGGAGGTCATCCGCCTGCTGGCCGGCCTCCTCAATGCCGGCGTGCATCCCGTGGTGCCGCAGCAGGGCTCCCTGGGCGCGAGCGGCGACCTCGCGCCCCTCGCGCACCTGGCGCTGGTGCTCATCGGCGAGGGGGAGGCCGTCCACCGGGGCGAGCGCCTGCCCGGCCGCGAGGCGCTGGCGCGCGCCGGCCTCGCGCCCGTGGAGCTGCGGGCCAAGGAGGGCCTGGCGCTCATCAACGGCACGCAGGCGATGACGGCCGCCGGCGCCCTCGCCTGGTGGCGCGCGTGCCTCGTGGCCGACGCGGCCGACGCCGCCGCGGCCCTCACAATGGAGGCGCTCGGCGGCGTGATCGACGCCTTCCGCGAGGAGATCCAGGCCGTCCGACCCTACCCTGAGCAGGCCGAGGTGGCGCGCCGCATCCGCCGCTACCTCGAGGGCAGCCGCCACGTGCGGCCGTCCACGCCCGAGAAGGTCCAGGACGCCTACGCCCTGCGCTGCGTGCCGCAGGTGCACGGCGCCTCGCGCCGGGCGCTCGTCCACATCGGGGAGACGCTGGAGATCGAGATGAACGCCGCCACCGACAACCCGCTCGTCTTCCCTGATGAGGGCGCGATCCTCTCGGGCGGCAACTTCCACGGGCAGCCGGTGGCCCTCGCCCTCGACTACCTGAAGATCGCCGCGGCGGAGCTGGCGAACATCTCCGAGCGGCGCACGGAGCGCCTCGTCAACCCGCAGCTGAGCGGCCTGCCCGCCTTCCTCACGCCCACCGCGGGACGCTCCTCGGGCCTCATGATCCTCCAGTACGTCGCCGCCGCTCTGGTCTCCGAGAACAAGGTGCTGGCGCATCCCGCCAGCGTGGACTCGATCCCCTCCTCCGCGAACCAGGAGGACCACGTGAGCATGGGCACGATCGCCGCGCGCCAGGCGCGGGCCGTCGTGGAGAACGCGGCGCGCGCGGTCGCGATCGAGCTCATCTGCGCGGCTCAGGCGGTCGAGTACAAGGGCCTTGAGGGTCTCGCGCCTTTCACGCGCGCCGTGCACGCCTGGGTGCGGGGGCTCGTCCCGCCGTACGCGGGCGACCGGCCGTACGCCGCCGGCATCGAGGCCGTGGCGGCGCGCATCCTGGACGGATCCTTCAACCGCGCGGCCGCGGCCTTTGGGGGGTGAGACCCGGGGGTGGTGCAGATCTCCAGCTCCGGCCGCCGCCCGGACATGCTACCATCTTCCTCTAAAGGGGGGAGCGTCCGGATGCCGAAGTCCGAGGACCCGGTACACCACCATCGGCTGCGGCGCCGTGCGCTCCGCGGCGGCGCCGCCATCGTCCATCCTTTGAAGGAGGCAAGCCACATGCGTGGCCCATGGTTGAAGACGGCGCTCGCCGGCCTTGTCGCTGCCGCGATCGTCACCGCGGCGGGTTGCGGAGGGGGGCCCTCCAGCTCGGAGAGCGGTTCGTCCGGCGGCGGATCCGAAGCGAAGAAGGTGGAGGACGTCAGCCTGGCCCTCTCCACGTGGATCGGCTTCGCGCCGCTCTACGTGGCGGAGGAGAAGGGGTTCTTCGACAAGGAAGGCGTGCACGTCAAACTGGAGAAGATGGAAGCGGTCGCCGACCGCCGCAGCGCCCTGGCGGCGGACCGCATCCAGGGCTTCGTCACGACGGTCGATACGCACGTGGTGACGGCCGCCTCCGGCGTCCCCGTCGTTCAGGTGCTGGCGGTGGATGACTCTTACGGCGGCGACGGCATCGTGGCGAAGAAGGACATCCAGTCGCTCAAGGATCTCGCCGGCAAGAACGTCGCCGTGCAGACGGACGGCGGCGCGAGCTACTTCTGGTTCCTGTACCTGCTCAACAAGAACAACATCGACCCGAACACGATCCACTTCCAGAGCATGACGGCCGGCGACGCCGGCGCGGCCTTCGTGGCCGGCAAGGTCGACGCCGCCGTGACCTGGCAGCCGTGGCTCTCCCGCGCCGAGAAGACCGACTTCGGCCACGTCCTCATCAAGAGCGACGCCACGCCCGGCGTGATCACCGACACCTTGGGGATGCGCAAGGACTTCGTCGACGCGCACCCGGACGCCGTGCGCGCCATCGTGCGCGCCTGGTTCGACGCGCTCGACTACATCAAGAGCAACCCCGATGACGCGTACGCCATCATGGCGAAGGGCATGGGCCAGTCGGTCGACGACTTCAAGGCGGAGCTCGGCGACATCCGCTGGTACGACCAGGCGATGAACCGTCAGTACTTCGGCACGCCGGAGCAGCCGGGCGAGCTCTACGACCTCACCCGCATGGCGGCCGACTTCTGGTTCGAGAAGAAGATCATCGCGTCCAAGCCCGATGTGAACGCGCTGATCGATCCGCAGTTCGTGCAGTGATCCCGCATGCGTGCAGAACGTCCGCTTGACGCGAGGGCGACCCCGGCCGGCAGCCGCCGGCCGGGGCGCGGTTTCAAGCCGCTGGGCGAGATCCCCGCATCCCTGTACACCACGTACGCGGCGGCGGGCTTCCTAGGGCTCGTCGCCGTGTGGAGCCTTCTCACGTCCACCCGGGCGGTCGACCCGCTCTTCCTGCCGTCGCCTGCCGAGATCCTGCGGCGCGGCTGGGAGCTCTTCCGCGACATGGGCTTCGGCGCGGACGTGGCCGCCACGGTCCTGCGCGTCTTCCTCGGTTTCGCCGCGGCCAGCGCGGTCGCGCTGCCGCTCGGCATCCTCATGGGTGTGTACCGGCCGATCGAGGCGCTCGTGGAGCCGCTCGTCTCGTTCGCGCGCTACATGCCGGCCTCGGCCTTCATCCCGCTGCTCATCCTCTGGGTGGGCGTGGGCGAGGCGGAGAAGGTGGCCGTGATCTTCCTGGGGAGCGTCTTCTCGCTCGTGCTCATGGTGGCCGTGCACATCCGGCAGGCGCAGCGGGAGCTCGTCGAGGCGGCCTACACGCTCGGCGCGAGCGACGCCTTCGTGGTCCGCCACGTGATCTTGCCCAACGCCTGGCCGGCGATCTACGACACGCTCCGCCTCGTACTGGGGTGGGCCTGGACGTATATCATCGTGGCGGAGCTCGTCGCCGCGGACAGCGGCATCGGCCACGTGATCCTGCAGTCGCAGCGCATGCTCAACACCGGCAACATCATCTTCGGGATCCTCGTGATCGGCGTCATCGGGCTGGTCTCCGACCTCGTCATGAAGGCGGCCGGCCGGGCGCTCTTCGCCTGGCGGGGGTGACGGCAGGGTGGACGTGCAGATCGAGAACGTGGCGAAGACGTTCGTCTCCCGCCGCGGCACCGTCGAGGCGCTGGCGCCCGTCTCCCTGGACGTGCCGGCCGGCTCGTTCGTGACGATCCTCGGCCCCTCCGGCTGCGGCAAGTCGACGCTCCTGCGCATCGTGGCGGGCCTGGAGGAGGCGAGCCAGGGCGTCGTGCGCGTGGGCGGCCGGGAGGTGTGCGGGCCGGGCGCGGACCGCGGCATGGTGTTCCAGGCGTACTCCCTCTTCCCCTGGCTCACGGTGCGGGAGAACATCGAGTTCGGCCTGCGCGCGAAGGGTGTGCCGCCGCGGGAGCGGCGCGCGATCTCTGATGAGTACCTGCGGCAGATCGGGCTCGAGGCCTTCGCCGACCGGTATCCGAAGGAGCTCTCCGGCGGCATGAAGCAGCGCGTGGCGATCGCGCGCGCCCTGGCCAACGACCCCCAGGTGCTCCTCCTCGACGAGCCCTTCGGGGCGCTCGACGCGCAGACGCGCGCCATCATGCAGGAACACGTGCTGGGCGTATGGGAGAAGTATCATAAGACGATCCTCTTCGTCACGCACGACATCGAAGAGGCCGTCTTCATGGCCGACGCCGTCGTGGTGATGACGAAGCGGCCCGGCCGCATCCGGGAGGTCGTGCCCGTGGACCTCCCCCGGCCGCGCGACTACCACGCGCGCTTCACGCCGGAGTTCACGGCCCTCAAGGAGCGGCTGACGGAGATCATCCGCGAGGAGCTGACGGCCTAGGCGAGCGGTGGACGGTGAGGGGGCGGCCCTCCCCGTCCAGAGCCTGCGGGAGGTGCCAGCATGTCGACAACGGAGAAGGAGAGCCGCCCGAAGAGCGGCCCGCGCCGCGTCCGCGCGCCGCGCGGCACCGAGTTGCGCTGCAAGTCCTGGCAGACGGAAGCGCCGCTGCGCATGCTCATGAACAACCTCGACCCCGAGGTGGCGGAGAACCCGGACGCCCTCGTGGTCTACGGCGGGGCGGGCAAGGCGGCCCGCAACTGGGAAGCGTTCGACGCCATCGTGCGCACGCTGGAGCGGCTCGAGGCGGACGAGACGCTCGTCGTCCAGTCCGGCAAGCCCGTCGCCGTCTTCCGCACGCACCGGCTGGCGCCGCGCGTGCTGATCTCGAACGCCATGCTCGTGCCCGCGTGGGGCGACTGGGAACACTTCCGCGAGTACGAGCGCCTCGGCCTCACCATGTACGGCCAGATGACGGCCGGCTCCTGGATCTACATCGGCACGCAGGGCATCATCCAGGGCACCTATGAGACGCTCGCGGAATGCGCGCGCCAGCACTTCGGCGGGTCGCTCGCCGGGCGGCTCGTCGTGACGGCCGGGCTCGGCGGCATGGGCGGCGCGCAACCGCTCGCCATCACGATGAACGGCGGCGTGGGCCTGATCGTCGAGGTCGACCCGCAACGGATCGAGCGGCGGCACGCCATCGGGTACGTCGACAGGGTGGCCGGTTCGCTCGACGAGGCCATCGCCTGGGCGCGCGCGGCGCAGGCCCGCAAGGAGGCGGTGTCCATCGCCGTGCTCGGCAACGCCGCCGAAGTGCTGCCGGAGCTCGTGCGGCGCGGCGTCATTCCGGACGTCGTCACCGACCAGACCTCCGCGCACGATCCCCTAAACGGCTACATCCCGGCGGGCCTGTCCCTCGAAGCGGCCGCGGAGCTGCGCCGCACCGACCCGGACGCCTACATCCACCGGGCGCGCGCCTCCATGGCGGAGCACGTGCGCGCCATCCTGGCCATGAAGGCGCGCGGCGCGGTGGCCTTCGACTACGGCAACAACCTCCGCGAGCAGGCCGCGCTGGGCGGCGTGCCGCGGGAGGACGCCTACTCCTACCCCGGCTTCGTGCCGGCGTATGTGCGCAACCTCTTCTGCGAGGGGAAGGGGCCCTTCCGCTGGGCGGCGCTCTCCGGCGACCCGGAGGACATCTACCGAACGGACGAGGCGGTGCTGGAGCTCTTCCCCGACGACCCGTCCCTGCGGCGCTGGATCGAGATGGCGCAGAAGAAGATCCCCTTCCAGGGGCTGCCTGCGCGCATCTGCTGGCTCGGCTACGGCCAGCGGGACAAGGCCGGCCTCAAGTTCAACGAGATGGTGAAGAGCGGCCGCCTCAAGGCGCCGATCGTCATCGGGCGCGACCACCTCGACGCCGGCTCCGTGGCCTCGCCGTACCGCGAGACGGAGGGGATGAAGGACGGCTCCGACGCCATCGCCGACTGGCCCATCCTCAACGCCCTGTTGAACACCGCGGCCGGCGCCACGTGGGTCTCCGTCCACCACGGCGGCGGCGTGGGCATCGGCTACTCGATCCACGCCGGCATGGTCGTCGTCGCCGACGGCACGGAGGAGGCCGCCGAGCGCCTCTCCCGCGTTCTCGTCACGGACCCGGGCATGGGTGTGGCGCGCCACGCCGACGCCGGATACGAAAAGGCCATCCAGGTGGCCCGGGAGCGCGGCGTGCGCATCCCGATGCTGGAGGGCTGAGCGATGGAACTCGACGGATACGCCTTCCCGCGCTTCTCGGCGCAGGAGATGGCGCGCCGTTGGGCGCTGGTGGGGGACGCCCTGGAGGCCGGCGGCCACGATGCGCTCGTCGTCTACGGCGCCGGCCGCTTCCACCTGGACATCTACTGGATCAGCGACTGGCCGGGCGGGCGCGAGGCCTACGCGCTCCTTCCATCCCGTTCCAGCGGGCTCGGCGAGCCGGCGCTCTTTGTGCAGTTCTTCAACCATGTGCCCCTCGCGCGGCGCATGGCGGCGCTGGAGGACGTGCGTTGGGCAGGTCCCACGAGCATCGAGGCCCTGGTGGAGGACCTCAAACGCCGGGGCCTCGGCGCGGGGCGGGCGCGCCAGGTGGCCCTCGCCGGCAAGGTGCCGTTCCAGCACTATGAGGCGCTGCGCGCGGCCTTCCCGGATGTCCGCTTCGTCGACTTCACGCGGGAGCTGATGCTCCTGAGGACCGTCAAGAGCGAGGAGGAGATCGCCCGCTTCCGCGTGGCCGCGCAGCTCACCGACCGCTCCCTTGAGGCCCTGGCCGGTGCCCTGCGTCCCGGCGTGCTGGAGTGGCAGCTGGCCGCCGTGCTGGAGGCGGTGTATCTCGAGGCCGGCGGCTACACCGGCATCCACTACCTGGCCTCGATGCCGATGGACCGGCCGAACGCCTACGTGCCGCGCCAGTACCTGGCCGACCGCAAGATCGGCGAGGGCGATGTCGTCATCACCGAGATCAGCGGCTCGTACTGGGGCTACACCGGCCAGATCCACCGCACCTTCTCCGTGCGCCGCCCCCCGAACGAGGCCTGGCGGCGCCTCCACGAGGTGGCCGTGGAGGCCTACCGGCGCATCGAGTCCGTCCTGCGCGACGGCGCCACGGCGGAGGACGTGATCGCGGCGGCGGACGTCATCGCCGAAGCCGGCTACACCGTCTGCGACGACCTCTTTCACGGCGTGGACCAGTTGCCCCCGGTGCTGCGCACGCGCCAGACACAGCACCAGCCCTACCCGCGCGGCTTCGTCTTCCGGGAGAACATGCTGGTGACGATCCAGCCCAACGTGATGACGCCCGACGGCCGCATGGGCCTGCAGTTCGGCGAGACGGTGCGGATCACGAAGGACGGCGTGGAGCGCATGCACGCTTATCCCAGGCAGTGGATGGTGTGCGGGTGAGGGGCTCGTCGCTTCAACCCCGGAGGGCGATCAGCGCCACGCCGGCGAAAATCACCAGCGCGCTGGCGACGGTGCGCAGCCCCAGCCGCTCCTCGTTGCGGTAGACCCCATACCCGACGGCCAACGTCCAGAGGGGCGTCGTGTTTTTGAGCGTCGTGGCCACGGGCGCGTGGGCGAGCGCGATGGCCTCGTTGAACGTGAACCAGGCGGCGACGGCGTAGACGCCGCTCAGAAGGAAGTAGCGGCGGGCTTCCGCCCCTCGCGGCCAGTGTGCGCTGAGCTCGCCCTTGAGGCCGAAGTAGGCCAGGTAGGCCAAGAGGGAGGCGATCACACCGATCGCCGTCCCCTCCAGCGCCGAGCCCAGATGCCGGAAGCCCACATCCGAGAGGACGTTGCGCGCGGCATAGAGAGCCCCCGTGAGGAGACCGAGCGCCACGCCGAGCGGGTCGACGCCGGGCCTCCCGGCCGACGGAGATGCGCCGCCGGCCCCATGGTCCGCTGCCGCCGCCGCGGCGGCGGCGCGCGGCCGGGCGGCGAGCGGCCGGGCCGCTCGCTCCGTCGCGATGAGCGTCACCCCGCTGAGCACTGCAGCCACGCCCAGCCACGCCGCGATCGGCAGGCGGTCCCCCACGAGGAGCACCGAGGCGAGCAGCGTGAACACGGTGTCCGAGGGCGAGAGCTGCGTGAGCCGCGCTGGGCCGATGCGGCGCACGGCGGCCATGTTCGTGAACCGGCCCACCAGCGACCCGCACAACCCCGCCACGGCATAGGCGCCGAGACCCGCGGCATCCGGCGGCCAGATGAGCGTGCCTGCCGAGGCCTGGCCGGCCAGCACCAGCCCTCCCGCCAAAGAGGTGACGGCGATGGTGACCGCCAGCGCCTGCAACGGCGTCCCGCCCGCCTTCATGCCGCGATCCGCGGCCGTGGCCGTCAGCCCGAAGAGCAGTCCCGAGGCGAGTGAGAGGAGGATGCCGGCCACGCCGCGACGCCCCCTTGAGCCGCACGAAGGAGAGGACATACGTTTGTCTTAAGGACTTCGGCGCATGCCGGGCGACTCCTGGCTCGGCCCGGGAAGCAGGAGCGCCGCCACATTCGCGGAATCACGGGAGACGGATCTGTGACCACGGGAGACGGATGGAGTCAGAGAGGAAGGAGCGGGCGACATGTCCGTCCATGAAGCCACGATCGCGCCCTCGCGCACCGTCGGGCGCACGGTGCCGCGCAAGGAGGATCCGGCGCTCCTCACCGGCCGCGCTTTCTTCACCGGTGACCTCCGCCTTCCGGGCATGGCGGACCTCGTCCTCGTCCGCAGCCCGTACGCTCACGCCCGCGTGCGCGCCGCCAGCGCCGACGCGGCCCGCGGCATGCGCGGCGTGCTCGCGGCCGTCACCTGCGAGGAGCTGGCTGAGCTCGCGCCCTCCCTCCTTGAGCCGTCGTGGCCGGCCTTGGCGCGCGGGGAGGCGCGCTTTGTGGGGGAAGGCGTGGCGGCGATCGTCGCGGAGGGGCGCGCCCGTGGGGAGGACGCGGCGGAAGCCGTGAGCGTGGAATACGAGCCGCTGCCCGTCATCCTGGACCTGGAGACGGCACCCGCGGCCCAGCAGGGCGAGATGGGCTTCGGCGACGTCGAGGCCGCCTTTGCGCGTGCGGACGTCGTCGTCCGGCGCACGCTGCGCCTGCACCGCGCGTCCGCCCACCCGCTCGAGACGCGCGCGGTGGTGGCGGCGCCGGATGAGGAGACGGGCGGCATCACCGTCTGGACGGCCACGCAGGGTCCGCACCGCGTGCGGGAGGCGCTCGCCGCCGCCCTGGGGCTTCCGTTGGAGCGCGTGCGGGTGATCGTGCCGCGCGTGGGGGGCGGCTTCGGCGTGAAGAACGGCGCCTACCCCGAGGACTATCTGGCGGCGTGGTTCGCGCTGCGCCTCGGCCGGCCGGTGCGCTTCCTCGAGGACCGGCGCGAGCACTTCGTCGCCACCGTCCACGAGCGGGAGCAGGTCCACCACGCGGCGATCGCCGCGCGGCGCGACGGGACGCTGCTCGCCGTCGAGGACACGTGTTACGTGGACTATGGCGCCTACGCGCACCGCGGCTTCATCGTCATGGGCCACACAGCCCGCAGCATCCCCGGGCCCTACCGCATGGAGGCCTACCGCAACCGCTTCCACGGAGTGCTGACGAACCGCACCCCCACCGGACCTTACCGCGGCGCCGGCCGCCCCCAGGCCAACTTCATCATGGAGCGCATGATGGACGCCCTCGCGCGGGAGCTGGGCCTCCCGCGGGAGGAAGTGCGGCGGCGCAACCTCATCACGGCGGCCGACATGCCGTTCGACCGCGGCCTCAAGGGCCCGGACGGCCGTCCCATCGTCTACGACAGCGGCGATCCGCTGGCCACGTTCGAGGCGGCGCTTGATGCCATCGACCTGGACGCCGTCGCCGGACTCAAGGAGCGGGCGGCGCGGGAAGGGCGGCTTGTGGGCGTGGGCTTCTCCATCTCCATGGAGGACACGGGACGGGGTCCCATGGAGACGGCGACGGTCACCGTGCGGCCCGACGGGCGCGTCACGGTGGCTACAGGCGCGCCCGACACCGGCCAGAGCCACGGGACGACGGCCGCGCAGGTGGTCGCGGACACGCTGGGCCTGGCGTACGAGGACGTCATCCCGGCCGACACCGACACCGCCCGCCTGCCGGACGGCATCGGCACCTTCGGCAGCCGCAGCGGCGTGATGATGACGAACGCCGCGCGACGCGCCGCCGAGGCTCTCCGGGACGCGGCCATGCGCGAGGCGGCGGAGCTTCTTGAAGTGCCTGTGGCGGAGCTTCGCTGGCAGGACGCCGCCGTGCAGGCGCCGGACGGCCGTCGTCTCACGCTGGCGGAACTGGCGCGCACGGCGGGCGCGGAGCGCCTGCGCGCCACGGCGGCCTACGAGTCGGCGGACGTCCCCTACGGCAACGGCGCGCAAGCAGTCCTGGCTGAGGTGGACCCGCATACGTTCCAGGTGCGCATCCTCCGCTACGTAATGGCGCACGACTGCGGCACGGTGGTGAACCCCGCGGTCGTCGAGGGGCAGATCCACGGCGGCATTCTGCACGGGCTTTCCGGCGCGCTCTTTGAGGAGCTCGTCTACGACGAGCACGGCCAGTTGACGACGGGCACCTACATGGACTACCTCATCCCGACGGCCGTGGAAATGCCGCGCGTCGAGCTGCGGCACCTCGAGACACCGTCGCCGCTGAACCCGCTCGGCACGAAGGGTGCGGGCGAGAGCGGCACGATCCCGGCGCTCGCGGCCATCGCAGCCGCGGTCGAGGACGCGCTGGCGCCATACGGAGTCGAGGTGCTGGAGCTGCCGGCCACGCCGGCGCGGCTGCACGCGTGGGTGCGGGCGCGGGGAGCGGGGGACGGGAGGTAGGGAGCGGCGCGGCGATGACGCAGCCGCGCCTTTCCTGCCATCGGGCCATAGCCGCCCACAAGTCCGCGCACCTATCGCTTTCAATTTCTTTCAATAGAGCCCCAGTCTGACGACCGGGGAGACGTTACCCACCTTCCGGCATGGCATTGTTCCAGTTGCGGGCCTTCAATAGAGCCCCAGTCTGACGACCGGGGAGACGGCAGGCAGCGCACCAGGTGCTGGGCCATGGCATCCCCCCTTCAATAGAGCCCCAGTCTGACGACCGGGGAGACGTTACCCACCTTCCGGCATGGCATTGTTCCAGTTGCGGGCCTTCAATAGAGCCCCAGTCTGACGACCGGGGAGACCGCACGCGATCCTGGCCGATCTGACGGCGAAGGGCATCCTTCAATAGAGCCCCAGTCTGACGACCGGGGAGACACCGGCAAAAGGGCGCTTGCGAGCGCGTGGTAGATCCCCCTTCAATAGAGCCCCAGTCTGACGACCGGGGAGACTCCACCGAACTTTGCGCTCTCGGCCGCCCGTGACGCCCCTTCAATAGAGCCCCAGTCTGACGACCGGGGAGACGTAGTCGATCTGCAGGTAGTCCTGCACGAGATCCATGGCCCTTCAATAGAGCCCCAGTCTGACGACCGGGGAGACCGGCGAAGGAACTCGCGGAATGCCTTGAGATAAACCCCCTTCAATAGAGCCCCAGTCTGACGACCGGGGAGACTTAGCGCAGAAGCTCGGTGTTACCGCTTCGGCTGTGGCCCTTCAATAGAGCCCCAGTCTGACGACCGGGGAGACGAATTGCCGTGGCGACCTTGGGAGACTCGAAGTCCGTCCTTCAATAGAGCCCCAGTCTGACGACCGGGGAGACCATGCCCTTGGCGACGTGCTCGCGCAGGAGACGCAGCCTTCAATAGAGCCCCAGTCTGACGACCGGGGAGACAAGGCTGGTCAGGCTAAGGGAGTTGGAGCAATTGCTAGCCTTCAATAGAGCCCCAGTCTGACGACCGGGGAGACGCCGTCAAGAGCCTGAAGGAGATGGACGAGGAGATCCTTCAATAGAGCCCCAGTCTGACGACCGGGGAGACCGCCAATGTCGAGGACTATGCGCGGATCGTGACCGACCTTCAATAGAGCCCCAGTCTGACGACCGGGGAGACGAATACATGGCGGTCATACTCGGCATGCTCGACGATCCTTCAATAGAGCCCCAGTCTGACGACCGGGGAGACGCCCTGCGCAGCCTCATCCTTCATTTCCAACTCTACTCGCCCTTCAATAGAGCCCCAGTCTGACGACCGGGGAGACGGCTTCGGCTCCGGCGCCGGCTGCGGTTCCGGCTGCGCCTTCAATAGAGCCCCAGTCTGACGACCGGGGAGACGCCATCGTCGTGAGCGCGGCGGAACAGGTCGCGGCCCTTCAATAGAGCCCCAGTCTGACGACCGGGGAGACCCGCGAGTGCGCCAGACCGCTACGGTCTGTCGCCGCCCTTCAATAGAGCCCCAGTCTGACGACCGGGGAGACATCCGTGAGGGGAGGTGACGAGGATGACGCAAATCCGCCTTCAATAGAGCCCCAGTCTGACGACCGGGGAGACGGGTGGCGTAGCCTTTGAGGATGCCTGTTGCTATATCGACGCCTTCAATAGAGCCCCAGTCTGACGACCGGGGAGACCATCCGCGAATCTCCAAATTCCCTCAGCCACAACGGCCTTCAATAGAGCCCCAGTCTGACGACCGGGGAGACTCGCCCCATCGGCGCTTTGCAGGCGCAAATGCGGAATCCTTCAATAGAGCCCCAGTCTGACGACCGGGGAGACGGCGGGCCGCCCCGCCCCCTCCGCTCAAGGCCCAGGCCTTCAATAGAGCCCCAGTCTGACGACCGGGGAGACTCGGGGTCCGTGGCGTATCCACGGCATGCGGTCACCCTTCAATAGAGCCCCAGTCTGACGACCGGGGAGACTCCAGCACGGCCGACCAAACGGTGTGTCCCGCCGTCGTCCTTCAATAGAGCCCCAGTCTGACGACCGGGGAGACGGCAAAGAATCCGAACATTCCCGCCGCGCTGGCCTATCCTTCAATAGAGCCCCAGTCTGACGACCGGGGAGACTCGCGGATCATGGAGCCGTGTCGCTCAACGAACTCCGCGCCTTCAATAGAGCCCCAGTCTGACGACCGGGGAGACATACCATGACGCAGAGGACGCTTCTGCCGTTCAGCTCACCTTCAATAGAGCCCCAGTCTGACGACCGGGGAGACACTACGTATTCCATACTGGTATAGCCTGTTACACCCTTCAATAGAGCCCCAGTCTGACGACCGGGGAGACTCAGAACCGCAGCGCGGCCGCGGGATCACGAGCGAACGCCTTCAATAGAGCCCCAGTCTGACGACCGGGGAGACACAACGGCAGCAGCACCGCTGTTTCGGTGGCGGCGGCCTTCAATAGAGCCCCAGTCTGACGACCGGGGAGACGGCGGGTGCTCGAAACCCTTGTGGCACACGGGTTTCCAGAGCTGATTTCGAGCACCCCTGTGCAAGCCTGTGTCTGACGTTGTCAAGGAACGCACTTTTGAGCCTTAGAAGTCTTGCCGGATGCGGCTTTCGAGCACCTCCCGGAATTTTGCGCGAACCGGGGTGCTCGAAGTTAGAATTCAAGCCCATGGGCGCACGTTCCTGCCAGTATCTGTCTCCTTCGGGCATTGCTCGTGAGTGCTGTCGACCGCCATGACAGCGTGGCCCAGCCCGATGGCGGAACGTGGCTTCATCATCCTGAGGATGCATCCACACACTTACACCGCCCCGGCGCGCTGCGCGGCCGCCTGTCCGACGGCCCCGAAGCGGCCGCCGCGCTCGAGCGTCGTCCGTACCGCGGCCACGATCTCGTCCTTGCCCGGGATCACGTAACGCTCAAGGTGCGGCGCAAAGGGCGTCGGTGCGAACTTTGCGCCCACCCGTGCGATCTCCACGTCGACCAGGTCGAGCGCCTCCTCATAGACGGTCGCGGCGATCTCCGCGCCCACGCCGCCCTGGCGCACGGCCTGGTGCGCCACAACGAGCGCTCCGGTCTTCCGGAAGGAGCGCAGCACCGTCTCCTTGTCCCACGGCGAGACGGTGCGCAGGTCCACGACCTCCGCCTCCACGCCGTCCTCCTTGGCGAGCTGCTCGGCCGCCTGGAGGGCGAAGAGCGTCATCTGCGCGTAGGCGACGATCGTGACATCCTTGCCTTCCCGCTTGATATCCGCCTTCCCCAAGGGCACGGTGTAGTCCTCGCCGGGGTCCGGGACGGGGCCGCGGGTGTTGTAGAGGCCGTTCTGCTCGAAAAAGATCACGGGGTTGTCGTCGCGGATGGCCGCCTTGAGGAGGCCCTTGGCGTCGTAGGGCGTCGAGGGCATGACGACCTTGAGTCCGGGCACGTGGAAGAACCAGGCCTCCAGCATCTGCGAGTGCTGGGCCGCGGCGGAGCGGCCCGGCCCGCCCTGGCAGCGGATGACGAGCGGCACGGAGAGCTGCCCGCCGGACATGTAGCGGATCTTCGCCGCCTGGCTCACCACCTGGTCCATCGCCACCTCGAGGAAGTCGACGTACATGATCTCTGCCACGGGGCGCATGCCGGTGATGGCGGCGCCCACCCCCGCGCCGACGATCGCGATCTCGGAGATGGGGGTGTTGCGCACGCGGTGCTTGCCGTACTTGGTGGACAGGCCCAGTGTGATCTTGTAGGAGCCGCCCATGGGGTCGGCGATGTCCTCCCCCATGAGGAAGACGCGCTCGTCGCGCGCCATCTCCTCGTCCAACGCTTCCCGCAGGGCCTCACGCATCAGGACGTTGTCCCGCATGGCGCACGTCTCCTAACTGTAGACGCAGTCGAGCGCCGCTTCCACGGGGGTGAGCGGGCTCTCCTCCGCAAACTTCACGGCCGCCTCGACTTCCGCGGCGACGGCCTGCCAGACGGCTTCGCGATCGGCGTCGTCGAAGCCGACATGCTCCTTCATCCAGGCTTCGAAGCGCGGGATGGGGTCGCGCGCCTTCCAGTACTCCACCTCTTCCTGCGGCCGGTAGACGGCCGGGTCGCCGATGTAGTGGCCGTACCAACGGTACGTGCGGCACTCGAGGAGCGTCGGCCCCTTGCCCGCGCGGGCGCGCTCCACCGCGCGCCGCGCGGCGTCGTAGACGGCGACGAGGTCGTTGCCGTCGACGAGCTCGCCGGGGATGCCGTACCCCCGCGCGCGCTCCGTGAGGGCGGGGATGCGGAGCACGTACTCTTGGGGCGTCGACTCGGCGTAGAGGTTGTTCTCACACACGAACACGCACGGCAGGTCCCAGATGGCGGCGAGGTTGATGCCCTCGTGAAAGGCGCCCGTGTTGATGGCGCCGTCGCCGAAGAAGGCGACGGCCACCTGGTCCGTGCCGCGCAGCTGAATGGAGAGGCCCGCGCCGGCGGCGATGGGGATGCCGGCGCCGACGATACCGTTCGCGCCCAGCACCCCGAGCTCGAAGTCCATGATGTGCATCGATCCGCCGAGGCCGCGGTTGAAGCCGGTCTCCCGCCCGTAGAGCTCCGCGAACATGCGGTCGAGGCCGGCGCCCTTGGCGATGATGTGGCCGTGGCCGCGGTGGGTGCTCGTGATGTAGTCGTCTTTGCGCAGAGCGCCGCAGACGCCCACGGCCACCGCCTCCTGGCCCACGGAGGAGTGCAGGAAGCCGGGCAGGAGGCCCTGCTCGTAGAGGCGCGCCGCCTTCTCCTCGAACTGGCGGATCCTCACCATCCGCGTGTACAAATCCAGCGCCGTCGTGCGGTCCAAGCGCGTCTCCCCCTTCTTGTCGCTCCGCTTCGGCCGCGTCATGAGAGGTTGAACACGACCATGCGCACCTCGGTCATCTCCTCCACGGCGTAGCGCGGTCCCTCGCGGCCCACGCCGCTCTCCTTCACGCCGCCGTACGGCATGAGGTCGGCGCGGAAGCTCGAGGTGTCGTTGATGATCACGCCGCCGCACTCGATCTCCAGGGCGGCCTTCCAGGCCAGGGCCAGGTCGCGCGTGAACACGCCCGCCTGCAGCCCGTAGGGTGAGTCGTTGACAAGGCGGACGGCCTCGTCGAAGTCGTCATAGGGGACGATGGAGGCGACCGGCCCGAAGACCTCCTGGCAGACGACCTTCATGTCCGGGCGCACGCCGGCGAGGAGCGTCGGCTCGACCAGCGCGCCCGTGCGGCGGCCGCCGCAGAGGACGCGCGCGCCGCCGGCCACGGCCTCCTCGATCCACGCCTCCACGCGGCGCGCCTCGGCCTCGCTGATGAGCGGGCCCACGTCCGTCTCCGGGTCCTCCGGATCGCCCACCTTCAGCCGGGCGGCGGCCTCGGCCATCAGGTCCGCGAAGCGGCCGGCCACGTCGCGGTGCACGTAGATGCGCTGCACGGAGACGCAGAACTGGCCGGCCGAGCCGTAGGCCTTCCGCGCGAGGAGCTCCGCGGCGCGGGGGAGGTCGGCGTCGGCGTGGACGATGTTCGCCGAGTTGTTGCCGAGCTCAAGGACGACCTTCTTCAGCCCCGCGCGCGCCTGGATGCGGCGGCCCACCGCCGGGCTGCCGGTGAAGGTCACGAGGCGCACCGCCGGCGACTCCACGAGCCAGTCACCGATCGGGTCGCCGGGGCCCACGACGAGGTTGAGGAAGCCCGCCGGCAGCCCCGCGCGCTCGAAGATCTCGCAGAGCCGCACAGCGGTGAGCGGCGTGGCGGTCGCGGGCTTGAGCACCACGGCGTTGCCGGCGGCAAGGGCCGGACCCACCTTGTGCAGCACGAGGTTCAGCGGGAAGTTGAAGGGCGCGATGGCCGCCACCACGCCCACCGGGACGCGCAGGGCCACGCCCACGCGGCCCGCCCCGCCGGGTGCGGCGTCGAGCGGCACCGTCTCCCCGTGGAGGCGCTTCGCCTCCTCGGCGGAGAGCGTGAGCGTCTGGATGCCGCGTTCCACCTCGGCGCGCGCGTCCTTGAGGGGCTTGCCCCCCTCCTGCGCGATCAGCCGCGCGAACGCCTCCGCCTGCTCTTCGATCATGCGGGCGGCGTCACGGAGGATGACGTAGCGCCGGTAGGCGTCCAGCGGCCGGCGCGCGGCGCGCTGCGCCGCGGCCACGGCCGCCTCCACGTGCTCCCGTTCGGCCAGCCCCACGCGGCCGAGGAGTTTCCCGGTCCACTTGTGGCGCACCTCCACGGCGCGCGGCGTCGCCACCCAGCGGCCGTCGATGTAGAGCGACGCCTCGTCCGTCCGCGCCAGCGCAAGCGCCATGGCCATCCCCTCCTAAAAGAGCAACCAGCCCTCGTCCCGCTCCAGGCGGGCGACGAGATCCTGCAAGAAGCGGGCGGCCGCCGCTCCGTCCGCCGCGCGGTGGTCGACCGTCAGCGTGATGGTCAGGAGCGGGCGGACGCAGAGCTGTCCCTCCCGCACGGCCGGCCGCTCCTGGATGCGGCCGACGGCCAGGATGGCCGTCTCGCCCGGCTGCACGATGGCGTGGAAGCGGTCGACGTCGAACGGGCCGAGGTTGGAGATCGTGAACGTGCCGCCCACGGCGTCCGGCGCGAGGCGGCCCCGCCGCGCGAGCTCCACGAGCTCCTGGCGCCGCGCGGCGATCTCCACCAGCGTGAGGCGGTCGGCGCCGCGGACGACGGGCACGAGAAGGCCCCCGTCCTCCGTGGCGGTGGCGAGGCCCACATCCACCGTGTCGTGGTGGACGAGGCCCTCATCCGTGAAGGTGGCGTTGAGGTCCGGGTGCGCGGCGAGCGCCCGCGCCGCCGCCTGGATGAGGAAGTCCACGGGAGAGAGCTTCACGCCGCGGCTGGCCGCGAAACTGGGGGCGAGGATGCGCCGCAGCTCCAGCACGGCCGTCATGTCGACATCGCGCGTGAGGCTGAACTGCGGCGCCGCCTGCCAGGAGGCCAGCATGTTGCGGGCCACGGCACGCCGCATGGGCGAGAGCGGCACGCGCCGGCCGGCGAGGTACTCATCAGAGATCGCGCGCCGCTCCCGCGGCGGCACACCTTCGCGCGCAGGCCGAACTCGATGTTACCACACCGTGAGCCAGGGAAGAGGGGAGTACGCCTGGAACGGCCGCCAGCGCGGCCTCCACATCGCGCCGCAGGATGCGGCCGGCCGGCCCGCTGCCGCGCACGTGCGCGAGGTCGACGCCGCGGGCGCGCGCGAGCCGGCGGGCCGCGGGGGAGGCGCGCCAGCGGGGGCCGGCCGCGGCCTCCGGCGCGAGGGCGGCCGCGCCGTCGGCGGCGGCCGCCGCAGCGGCCGGAGCCGCCGCAGATGCAGCGGACCCGCCGGCCGCGCCCGCCGCGGGCGCGCCGGCCGCATCGGAAGGCTCGTCGTCGAGCGGTTCGTCGGCCGTCTCCGTCAGCACGGCGAGCGGCTCGCCCACCGGCAGCGCCTCGCCCGCAGGCGCGAGGATGCGCCGCACATAACCGGTGACCGGCGCCTCCAGCTCCACCGTGGCCTTGTCCGTTTCCAGGTCGCAGAGCGGGTCGCCCTGGTTCACCGCCTGGCCCTCCTTCACGTGCCAGGCGAGCACGCGGCCCTCGTCCATCGTGAGCGAGGTGCGCGGCAGCGTCACCACCGTCTTGGCCATCTCAGGCCGCCCCCCCGGGATGGAGCATGACGCGGATGGCGCCGCCCTCCCGCTGGAAGAAGGTGTCCCATGCCCGGGCGAACTCCGAGAGCGGGAAGTGGTGCGTGATGAGCGGCTGGATGCGCACGGCGCCGGAGGCCATGAGCGCCACGCCGCGCCGTGAGACCCAGCGCGGGTTGGCGAGCGAGCCGCGCACATCGAGGTGACCGCGCACGATGGTGGAGAGCTCGATGTGCAGCTCCGCCCCCTGGCCGGTCGAGCCGCCGAGCACCACGCGCCCGCCGCGCCGCGCCATGCGCAGCGCCTGCTGGGCCGCCTCGCCCGTGCCGGCGAACTCGATCACGGCGTCCGCGCCGCGGCCGCCGAAGGCCTCGCGCACGGCCTCGACCGGATCGGCCACCTCTCGCGTGTTCACCGTGACGTCCGCGCCCAGCTCCCGCCCCACGCGCAGGCGGTCCTCGCGCGTGCCGACGAGCACCAGCCGCCCGGCCGTCGCCCGCGCGATCTGCAGCGCCAGAAGTCCGATGGCGCCGGGGCCGATGACGACGACATTCTCGCCGGGTTTGAGCTCCGCGCGCTCCACGGCCCAGAGGGCCACGCCCACGTTGTCCGTGAAGGCGCCTTCGTCGAAGCTGAGGTGGTCGGGCAGCTTGTGCAGGGCGCGGGCCGGCACGGCACAGTATTCCGCCAGCCCGCCGGGGATGGTGAAGCCGATGTGCGCGTGACCGCGCTCCGGGTGTCCGTAGTTCTCACAGAGGTTGTAGAGCCCGTCGAGACACGGTTGGCAGCCGCCGCACCCCACGTGCACCTCCACGCCCACACGGTCGCCGGGCTGGACGCTGTGGACGCCGGGGCCCACAGCCACCACCTCCCCGGACCACTCGTGTCCCGGGATGTGCGGGAAGCGCGTCCCCGGGAAACGACCCTGCAAGATCTTCATATCCGTCGCGCAGATCGTGGTGGACCGGACCTTGATGAGCGCGAAGCCCGGTCCGGGTTCCGGCACCGGGACCTCGCGCAGCTCGAACCTGCCCACTTCAGGGAATGTCACGGCCAGCAACGTGAGTCCTCCTCACCGGGACGCCGCCCCGGGCCTCCGCGGGAGGCCCGGGGCGGGAGGGCGTGCGGCGCTCTCAGGGGTGGACGATCACCTTCAAGGCGCCGTCGATGCGCTGTGTGAAGACCTCGTAGGCGCGCCGGTACTCCGTCAACGGGAAGTGGTGCGTGATGAGCCCCTTCACGTCGATGCGCCCCGTCTCCATGAGCGCGATCGACTCCTCGCACGTGTTGCGGTTGGCGCGCACTCCGTAGAGATCCAGCTCCTCAAGGACGATCTTCTGCATCGGCAGCTCCGCCGGCTGGTGCGGCACGCCGGTGAAGACGACGCGCCCGCCCTTGCGCGTCATGGCCACGGCCTGCTCGATGCTGTCCTTCGTGCCGGCGCAGTCGATGGACACGTGGGCGCCTCCGCCGGTGAGCTCGCGCACGCGCGCCACCGGATCCTCGGCGCGGTAGTCCACCGTCCAGGTGGCGTAGGGCGCCGAGCGGCGCAGGCGCTCTCCCGAGCCGACCATGACCACGCGCGCCGCGCCGAGCGCGAAGGCGCACTGGCCGACGAGGATGCCCATCGGCCCCGCGCCGACCACCGCCACCGTGTCGCCGGCGTTGATGCGGCCGCGCTTGGCGGACCAGAGCGCAATGCTGACGGTGTCCACGAGCGCGCCTTCGTCGAAGGAGATGGCGTCCGGCAGCCGGAAGACGCTTTTGATGTTGTGCACGACGTATTCCGCGTAGGCGCCCTGCGAATAGTGGCCGTACTGGCGATGGCCGAGGTCCTCGCGGCCGTAGTTCTCGCAGAGGTTGTAGCGCCCGGAGCGGCACATCAGGCAGTAGCCGCAGCCCACGTGGCTCGTGCCGGCCACGCGGTCGCCCACGCGCCAGCCGAAGCCTTCGACGCCCGGCCCCAGCGCCACGACCTCGCCGGACCACTCGTGGCCCGGGATGTACGGCCAGGCCTTGGGCCAGTGCCCGATGTGGTGGCCTTCGATGATGTGCGGATCCGTGCCGCAGATGGCCACGGCGCGCACGCGGCAGAGCACCTCCATGGGGCCGGGCTGCGGCACGGGCACGGAGCGCACCTCGAAGCGCCCCGGAGCCTCGACGACGAGTGCGAGCATGCTGTCGGGCAGTTCATCGGCGGTGACCCTGAGGGCCATCGTGTCCCATTCCTCTCCATCGGCGGCCGGGCCGCCGGTTGCGGCGTCAGTCTTCGACGAAGGCCACGAGGCGGCAGATGGACGCGTCGCCGCGGTGGAACTTCCACGGGAACGCGCCCACGATCACGCGCCGGTTGAGCACCTTTTCGATGTCCCCGCCGACGTTGTCGACGTGCATCATGTTGTGGGCGAGCATCCGCCGGTGGGCGGAGAGGAAGTACTTCGACGGCAGGAGCTCCTCAATGGACTTCCCGAAGCGCTCCTCCATCTCCCTCACGAGGTCCGGACGGTACTCGCGGATGGCCGTCCAGAACGGGTGCTCGAAGGACGGCGCGTCCGAGCCCACCCAGCGCAGCTGCTTGCTGATGAGGTAGTCCGTGAGGTCCAACGAGGGACCGGGGCACTTGCAGAAGTACTTGACCTCATTCGCCTCGGGGCCTTCCCAGTTGTAGCGGTGCCAGCCGTAGTGGATGATCAGCGCATCGCCCGGCTGGATGGCGGGGGCGCGCTTCTCGGCCTCCTGGAACATCTCCTTGGTGACGATGGTGTACTCATCGACCATGTCGCTCATGTCGACGATGACCGTCCACCCGTAGAGGCGCTCCAGCGGCACCTCGTGCATGTACCAGCCCGTGGGGTTGTTGTGCTGCGGCGCGTCGACGTGCGTGCCGGAGTGCATGTTCGTCTCGATGATCGTGCTGTACACGCCGTCGCGGTGGTGGCTGTGGAAGTTCACCACCTTGTTGCTGGGGAAGTAGGGCCAGGTGGGCGTCTGCACGCTCCACGTCTGGGTGAGGTCGATCAGCTTCACGGCGCCACGTCTCCCTTCCGAAAAGGACAATCGTTTGCGTCCACTGGCGGAATTACGCCGCGAGTTGCCGGACTCCTGCTGCTGGGGTACATATCGCGCAACGAAAGGGATTTTCCGTCACTACGGCGTAGGAAGGAAGGGGCGCCAAAGAGGCGCGTAGGTAAGGCAATCGTTTTCAAAGGGGGGCGCCGCATGCCGGACGCTCGCGTGCAGACGGCCGTCCACCACTGGAAGCCGCGCTTTGTGGCGGACGGCGTGGACCTGAACGATTTCGAACGCACGGTGGCGGGCATCGAGACCTGGCGGGAGTGGGCGCCGGCCTGGATGCGCCTCGGCGACGAGCGCGCGGGGCTCGCGGAAGAGGCCGAGGCCGCCGGGCGCTGGATCACGGCCGGCGAGCACCGGCTGGCCGCCGCCATGGCCTACCACTTCGCGAAGTTCCTCTGGTTCGAGGACCGCGCCCTCTATGAGGACGCGCACCGGAAGACGGCGGAGTGCTACGCGCGCGGGGCTCCATGGTATTTCCCTCCCGCCGAGCGCCTGGCCGTGCCCTACGCCGGGGGCGAGCTGCGGGCCGTGCTGCGCAAGCCTTATGCAAGCGCGTTTCGGCCGCCCGTCGTGATCCTCGTCCCGGGGCTCGATTCCACCAAGGAGGAGATGCACTTCTACGCGGAGCCCTTCCTGCGGCGGGGCATGGCCACGCTGGCGCTGGACGGGCCGGGGCAGGGCGAGAGCGAGTTCGACTTTCCCATCGAGCCCGCGTATGAGCGCGCGCTCGCGGCCGCGTGCGAGGCGCTGCGCGGCCGCGCGGACGTCGACGCGGAGCGCGTGGGCGTCATGGGGGTGAGCTTCGGCGGGCACTACGGCATCCGCGGACTCGCCCGCGTGCCGGGCATCGCCGCCGCCGTGGCGATCAACCCCTTCTTCCGTCTCGCCGACCACTGGGACGCGCTTCCCGTCCACAGCCGCGAGGGCTTCACGGTGCGCTCCGGCGCGGCGGACGAAGCCGCCGCCCGCCGCCGCGCGGCTGAGCTCACGCTGGAGGACGTCGCGGAGGAGGTGCGCAAGCCCCTCCTCCTCATCCACGGCGACCGCGACACGCTCTTCCCCACCGCGGGCGTGCGGCGCATCGCGGAGGCGGCGCGCGGCCCGGTGGACCTCGTCGTCTACCCCGAGGGCAACCACGTGTGCAACAACGTGGCCTACAAGTACCGGCCGCTCATGGCGGACTGGATGAAGGAGAGGTTGGGCGCATGAGCGAGGCGGATGTGATTGTCGTCGGAGCGGGTCACAACAGCCTTGTGGCGGCGGCCTACCTGGCCGTGGCCGGTTACCGCGTGAAGGTGCTGGAGGGGCGGGAGCGGCCCGGCGGCGACACGTGCACGGAAGAACTCACGCTGCCCGGTGTGCTGCACGACTCCTGCTCCAGCGCGCACAACCTGATCCAGTCGAACCCCCTCATCCGGGACAACGAGCTGCGGCTCGACGCCTACGGGCTGGAGTATCTCTTCCCGGAACCGGCGTACGTCTTCACCCTGCCGGACGGCGAATCGATTACCATGCACCGCGATGTCGAGCGGACCGCGGCGGAGATTGCGCGCCACTCCCCGCGGGACGCGGCCGCGTACCGCGAGCTGCTGGCGGATTGGGAGAAGCTGCGCCCGCTCCAGGCCAGGGAGCGCGGCCAGGCGCCGCTCCCGCCTGAGGAGCTCGACGCCCTGTGGCGCAGCGGCCCCCTCGGCGTCGAGGCCCTGCGCCTGCGCGCGGCCTCTGCGCTGCAGGTCATCGAGGAGCGCTTTGAGCACCCCCATGTCCGCGCCTTCATGGCGTGGACGGCGATGCTCACGTTGGAGCCCGTGGACCGGCCCTTCACCGGGCTGCTCGCCTTCTCCCTCGTGGCGGGCCGCCAGCAGCACAGCTGGACGACGCCCCGCGGCGGCTCCTTCGCGCTGCCCGCCGCCCTCATCCGGCGGATCGAGGCGCACGGCGGCGAGGTGGAGTGCGGCGCCTGGGTGGAGCGCATTCTTGTGGAAGGCGGTCGCGCGGCGGGGGTGGTCACGAGGGACGGCCGCACGTTCCGCGCCAGGGTGGGCGTCCTCAGCTCGCAGCACGTGACCCAGCTTCCCGGCGCATTGGGAGAGCACCTGGACGACGGCAGCCGGCGGGCGCTCAGCCGCTGGCGCGCCGGCCTGACGATGTTCGTGAGCCACTACGCGCTGGCCGAGGCGCCGCGTTACCGCACGCATGGCGGCGACACCTTGGCTGTCGCGATGGGCGTGCTCGATTCGATCGACGCCCTCCACGCCCAGCTCGCCGCCTTCCGTCGCGGGCGGGTCCACACCGACCGTCCGTATCTCCTGTGCGTCGCCTCGACGGTCGTCGACCGGACGCGGGCCCCGCAGGGCATGCACACGTTGAAGGTGATCGGCATCCAGCCCTATGACTTGGCCGAAGGGCCGCAGCGCTGGGACGAGATCAAGGACGAGGTGTCGGAGGCGCTGCTCGAGACCTACCTCTCCCGCACCGTGAACCTCACGCGCCGCCACATCCTGGCGAAGCACGTGGAAAGCCCCCTGGACCTGGAACGGCGCAACCCGAACAACTTCCGCGGCTCCTGCCACGGCGGCGACGTTTCGCCCGACCAGAGCGGTTGGCTGCGGCCGGCGGCCGGCTGGGCCGGCTACCGCACACCCGTGCCGGGCCTCTACCTGACGGGTGCGTGCACGCATCCCGGGGGCTCCGTCTCCGGCATGCCCGGGCGCAACGCCGCGCGTGCCATGCTGGCCGACCTGGGCGTGGCCTGGGACGAGGTGCTGGCGCGCGCCGCGGCGCGGGCGTAGGCGGGCGCGGGCGGGGGCGTACGCGGGCGCGGCACCGCCCTCACTCGCGCGGCGGCGCCGTCGACCCTCGCACGACGAGCTCCGTCTTCAGCACCACGGGCGTCTCCGTCGCCTCGCCGCGCTCAATGAGCTCGACGAGCAGCCGCGCCGAGGAGCGCCCCATCTCGTTGAGCGGCACGCGGATCGTGGTGAGCTGGGGATGCAGGTAGGTGGCGGCGGGGATGTCGTTGTGGCCGACGACCGACAGATCGTCGGGGATGCGCAGCCCCGCCTCCGCGGCTGCGCGATACACGCCGATGGCGATGAGGTCGTTGGCGGCGAAGATCGCGGTGGGCCGCGGGTCGAGCTGTAGGAGGCGGCGCGCTCCTTCGTAACCCGAGGCCTCCTTGAAGTCGCACTCTTCCACGTAAGCACTGTGGAAGGTGATGCCCGCCTCCCGCAGGGCGGTGCGGTAGCCCTGCAGGCGGGAAAGGCCGGTGTCCGTGAAGAGGGGACCGGCCAGGTGGGCGATGCGCCGGTGGCCGAGCTCGATCAGGTGCGCCACCGCCTCCCGCCCCGCCTGGAGGTTGTCGGTGACGACGTAGTGGTCGGTGCCCAGCGTGTAGCGGTTGACGAGCACGAAGGGCAGGCCCTGCTCGCTGAGGTATTCAATGGTCTGGTCGCGCGTCATGGCCGTGGCCAGGATGAGGCCGTCGCAGCGCGCGGCGAGGAGCGTGTCGATGAAGCGGCGCTCCTTGGCGGGGTCGTCGTCGGTGTTGCCGAAGATCACGTGGTAGCCCGCCTCGCTGGCGACGGCCTCGGCGCCGCGGATGACCTCAGGGAAGAAGGGGTTGCAGATGTCGGGGACGAGCAGGCCGATCGTCCGCGTGCGCTGCAGGCGCAACGAGCGGGCGATGGCGTTCGGCCGGTAGCCGAGCGTCTCCACGGCCTTGAGGATGCGCTGGCGCGTCTCTTCCTTGATCACCAGGTCCTGGTCCCCGTTGACGACGCGCGACACCGTCGACGGATCCACACCGGCGAGCCGGGCGACATCTCTCAGCGTGGCCACGAGGCGACCTCCTATTCCTTTTCCCACTGCGAGTGTACCAAAACGGCAGGCCGCGCCGCGCGCCGGTGGCACAAACGATTGTGCGGGCGAGGAAGGCGCACGCGTGTCGCCGTCAACGCGTACCGCCGCGCCGTCATGGCAGGAAAACGCTATAACCACAACATTTGACGATTCTCGGGCGGGCGGCAGGAATTGTCCAGCCAGGGCCGAAACATGAACCCCACACAGTCAAACGATTTCACGGGGGTGGGCGGAGGCGGGCCGTACGGTGCGCTGCAAGAGAAAGAGAAGAGAGACTCGGCGTTCAAGTCAGTGGGACAGGAGGGGAGGCCATCATGCGAAAGTTACGTGCCGGCACGTGGGTCGCGCTTCTCGGGCTTTCTCTGATCCTCACGGCGTGCGGCGGCGGCGGCGGGGGCTCTTCTGAAAGCGGATCGGGCTCCGGAGCGACATCCGAGACGGCGAAGGCCCCCATCAAGATCGGCATCTCGCTGCCGCTGACGGGGCCGTTCACGGACCCGGGGGTCGCGGCCAAGCAAGGCTATGAAACGTGGGAGACGATCATCAACCAAAAGGGCGGACTGCTCGGTCGACCCGTCCAGCTTGTGATCCTCGACGACGCCTCCAACGAGAACACGGTCGTGGCGGACTACAATAAGCTCATCACGCAAGACAAGGTCGACCTGGTCCTCGGCACCTTCTCCAGTAAGCTCAACTACCCCGCCTCCGCCGTGGCCGAGAAGAACGGCTACCTCTACATCGAACCGGCGGGCGGGGCGCCGCAGATCTTCGAACGGGGTTTCACCCACCTCTTCTTCGCGCAGCAGGCCACCGCTCCCCACCAGGCCGACCTCTTCGCCAAGTGGATCGGCAGCCTTCCGGAAGACCAGCGCCCCAAGACGGCGGCCTACGTGACCCAGGACGACCCCTTCACCAAGCCCGTCATCGAAGGCGTGAAGCAGCAGCTTGAGGCGCTGGGCGTGAAGACGGTCTACGGCCTCGAGGTGTACCCGCCGGACACGACGAACTTCACGACGATCGCGAACGCGCTCAAGGCGGCGGATGCGGACGTGCTCGTGCACGGCGCGGTCTTTGAGGACGGCGTGGGGCTGGTTCGGGCCGTGCAGCAGGTGGGCTACAACCCGAAGGCGTTCTTCCAGACGTCGGCGCCGTCGCACCCGGAGCAGTATCCGCAGGGCATCGGCGCGGCGGCCACGGAAGGCATCTTCTTCGCCATGAGCTACAGCCCGGCGGCGAAGTATCCGGGCAACGACGAGTTCCTGCAGGTCTTCCGCTCCAAGTTCGGCCAGGATCCGGCGGAGGACGCCGCGGACGCGTTCGCGGCCGCGCAAGTGCTGCAGGCGGCCGCGGAAGCCGTCGGCTCGCTGGACCAGGACAAGATGGCGGACTGGCTGCACCACAACACGGTGCAGACGATCCTCGGCCCGCTCAGCTGGGACGAGGCCGGGCGGCCGCAGCAGGCCTTCCTCCTCGCACAGTGGCAGGGCGGCGCCATCCAGATCGTGCTGCCGCAGGACGTCGCGACGACGGACCACATCGTCTACCCGAAGCCGGCCTGGCCCAAGTAAGCGGCCGGGCGCAGCGGCCGCGGGGGCCGTCGCGGGGGCGCACCTCGCTCCCGCGACGGCCGCGGCGCGGCCGCCGGCGCACAATGGGGGAGGTCCTCCGTGCATCTCTTCTTGCAGACCGTCATGCTCGGCGTGCTGATCGGCGGCGTCTACGCGCTTCTCGCCTCCGGCCTGACGCTGATCTTCGGCGTCATGGGCATCATCAACGTCGCCCAGGGTGCGCTCCTCATCCTCTCCTGCTACTTCGCCTGGCTGGTCTGGCAGACCACCGGCCTCGACCCGATGTGGATCAGCATCCTGGCGGCGCCGCTGATGTTCGCGGTAGGGTGGGTCCTCTACCGGCTGCTGATCGTGCGCGTGCGGGGAGCGCACGCCACGATGTCGGTGCTCTTGACGTTCGCTCTCGCCATCACGCTGGAGGGCATCCTCGGAGTGATTTGGACGGGGAACTTCCGCTCGGTGACCCCGTCGTACTTTTCCCAGTCGCTGCGCATCGGCGACTTCTTCTTCCCGACCGCGCAGGTCTACGGCTCCATCACCGCCGTGGCCGTCCTCCTCGTCCTCTACCTGATTCTCTCAAGGACGCGCGAGGGGCGCGCCATCCGCGCCACGGCGCAGAACCGGCTGGCGGCGCAGCTCGTCGGGGTCGACGCCGACCGTGTCGCCGCCTTCACGTTCGCGCTCGGCGCCGCCACGGCGGGCGTGGGCGGGGCCATCCTCAGCGTGCTCTACCCCTTCGCGCCCGGATCCCACTACCTTTGGATCTCGCGGTTGCTCGGGATCATCGTGCTCGGCGGCATGGGCAGCCTGCCCGGCGCGGCGCTCGGCGCCGTGATCCTGGGCGTGGCGGAGACGCTGACGTCGACCTACATCTCGTTGAAGTGGGCGACGGTCGTCTTCTACGTCGTGATCTTCGTGGTGCTGCTCGTCCGTCCGCAGGGGCTCATGGGTACGCGCTTGAGAGAGGACGTGCAGGCATGAAGGCGCACTCCACAGCGGCGGCACCGGCCGGGAACGCGGGGCCGCGCGCCGTGCGCGGCGCGCGCTGGGCGGCCGCGGCCGTCGTCCTCGGGCTGGCGCTGCTCGCGGCGCTGCCGGCTCTCGGCATCAACCAGTACTACCAGAACATGCTGCTCTTGACGTTCCTCTTCTGCGTCCTGGGCTGCGGTTGGAACATCATGGCCGGCTACGCCGGCTACGTGTCCCTCGGCCAGAGCGCCTTCCTCGGCATCGGCGCCTACACGGCCGCCATCCTCGCGGTGCGCTGGCACCTCTCGCCGTTCCTCGTGGCGCCGCTGGGGGGCCTCGTGGCGGCGGTCTTCGCGCTGGCCGTGGGGCTCGTCGTCCTGCGCACGCGCGGCCACTCTTTCGTGATCATCACCATCGCGCTGCTCTTCATCCTTCAGATCGTGGCACTCAACTGGCCTCAGCTCACGAACGGCTCCACGGGCATCACGCTGCCGCTGCCGCCCTTCAAGAAGCCGTGGCAGACGGCGCCCTTCTATTGGTACATGCTGGCCCTCGCGGCACTGTCCGTGTGGCTCTCCGCCTGGATCCGCCGGACGAAGTTCGGCATGGGGTTGATCGCCATCCGCGAGGACGAGGACAAGGCGGGCATCATCGGCATCAACACGACCCTCTACAAGATCACGGCCTTCATGGCGAGCGTCTTCTTCACGGGGATCGCCGGTGGGGTGTACGCGTACTACCTCACGTTCATCGACCCGATCGGCATGTTCAACATCCTCTTGAGCGTGCAGACCGTGCTCGTGACGATGCTCGGCGGCCGCGGCACGGTCTGGGGGCCGGTATTGGGCGCCTTCGTGCTGGAGCCGCTGAACGAGACGTCCTACGCGTACTTCGGCAGCAACCAGTCCCACCTCGTCGTCTTCGGCCTCGCCATGATGCTCATCGTGCTCTTCCTGCCGCGCGGCATCATCCCGACGGTCGGCGACTGGTGGGCCGCGCGCACGGCGGCCGCGCGCGGGGCGGACGGCTCCGCGCAGGCGGCGGCCGCTGCGGGGACGGCGCCCGGCGCCGGCGCGGCGGGGCCGCGGGCCGCAGCGGCGGCGGTGGGGGAGGAGGACAGCGCATGAGGGCCATCCTGCGCGTGGAGAGGCTGACCAAGCGCTTCGGCGGCGTGCACGCCGTGCGCGAGTGCTCCTTTGAGGTGCGGCAGGGATCGATCACCGGCCTCATCGGCCCGAACGGCTCCGGCAAGACGACCGTCTTCAACCTCATCACGGGCATGATCCCGGCCGATGACGGGCGCGTGATCTTCGCCGGCCAGCCGATCGAGCGGCTGCCCCGCTGGGAGCGGGCGCACCGAGGTCTGGCGCGCACCTTCCAGATCACGCGTCTCTTCCGGGAGATGACGGTGCTGGAGAACGTCGTGGCGCCGCTCAGCCGCTTCTCCTGGCGGGCCCTGGCGCAGAGCGCGGTGAGCGGGCCGGAGCGCCGGCGGGCGATGGAGCTTTTGGACTTCGTGGGGCTCTCGCAACTGGCCCACCGCAAGGCGGGAGAGCTCTCCTACGGGCAGCAGAAGCTCGTCGAGTTCGCCCAGGTGCTGATGCAGGAGCCGAAGCTGATCCTGCTCGACGAGCCGGCCGGCGGCGTGAACCCGGCGATGATCGACCGGCTCGCGGGCCTCGTGCGGGAGCTCAACCGGCGCGGGACGACCTTCCTCGTCGTGGAGCACAACATGCCCATGGTCATGAGCCTCTGCGATCCGGTGATCGTGCTCGCGCGCGGCAGCAAGATCGCCGAGGGCTCACCCAAAGAGGTGCAAAACAACCCGGCCGTGCTGGACGCCTACCTGGGCGACTAGCGGCCGCATCCCTAGCCACGGGAATCGGGGGTCGGCAGGTTGCTTCTCGAACTCGAACGGGTCGTCGCGGGGTATGGTCGCGGCGGCAACATCCTCAACGGCGTCGATCTCGTCGTCGACAAGGGCGAGCTCGTCTGCCTCATCGGCCCCAACGGCGCCGGCAAGTCCACCGTCCTGAGGGCCGTGAGCGGGCTCATCCCCACGCGGACCGGCAGCATCCGCCTCGAGGGCAGGGAGATCGGCTCCCTCAGCCCGCAGGCGCTCCTGCGCCTCGGCATCTCCCACGTGGCCCAGGGGCGCACGGTGTTCCCCGGCATGACGGTGCGCGAGAACGTCCTCATGGGCGGCTACACGATCCGCGACCCCAAACTCCTCCGGCAACGGCTGGCCTTTGTGGAAGAGCTCTTCCCGATCGTCGTGGAGCGCGCCCATGACCTCGCCGGCAACCTCTCCGGCGGGCAGCAGCAGCTCGTGGAGATGGCGCGCGCGCTCATGCTGGCGCCCAAGGTGCTTCTCCTGGACGAGCCGTCCCTGGGCCTTGAGCCGCGCCTCTCCGACTTGGTCTTCCAGAAAGTGCGGGAACTCTGCCAGGCCGGCGTGGCCGTGCTGATGGTGGAGCAGAACGCCCGCCGCGGGCTCATGCACGCCCATCGCGGCTACGTCCTGGAGCTGGGGCGGGTGCGGCTGGAGGGTCCGGGGCCGTCGCTGCTCGACAACCCGGAGGTGAAGCGACTCTATCTCGGAGAGAGCGGCGGGAGCTAACCCGCCGCCCCCAACCGGTCCGCGAGCCAGTCCGCCATCTGCGGACGGTACTTCGTGGGAATGTTGTTGCAGACGTGGTTGCCGTCCTCGAACATCCAGATCTCCTTGGGGCCGGCGGCCTCGTCGTAGATGCGCTGCGCCTGCGGCCAGGGCACGATGCGATCCTGCCGCCCGTGGATGACGAGCAGCGGGCAGCGGATGCGCTCGGCCACCCCCTCAAGCGTGAGCAAGCGCGACTTGGCGCGCGCATCCTCCTGCGAGACGGCCCACTGGCGCACCTGGTAGGCGCGGCGCGTCAGCTCCGGCAGCGCTTCCCACTCGCCGAAGATGTCGTAGCCGCCGCCGCAAACGACCACCGTCTTCAGCCGCGGCTCGAACGCCGCCGTGCGCGCGGCGTAAAAGCCGCCGAGGCTCACGCCCACGGCGCCCACGCGCTCGGCGTCGAGATCCGGCCGGGCCTCGATCCAGTCGATGACGGCCCTCGCCACACGTTCATAGTGCGGGTCGATGGGGTGCCGCCACTCCGACTCACCCTGGCCCGGGCCGTCCACGGCCAGCGCCGCCAGCCCGCGCGCCGTGAGGTCGCGCGCGTAGAAGGTCAGCTCTTCCTTGACCGAGTCGAGCCCCGGGTAGATCACGACGACCGGCGGCCGCTCCCGCTCCTCCGGCCGGTGGAGGACGCCCGCCATGGACCAGCCGTCCATGGGGATCTCCACGCGCTCGCAGCGCGGCCGCAGGTGGGGCATGGCGCGGGCGAAGGCGCGTACCGTGGCCTCATGCGCGGCGCGCTGCTCGTCGCGGCGGTGGACGAAGAGGAACTTGCCGAAGTGGTAGTAGATGGACGCCCGCAGGAAGTGCTCCCCGGCCGTGACGAAGTGGCCGCGCCGCTCTTCCTCCTCGCCCATCTCTTCATACTCGCGGGCCGCGGCCGACCAGGCCGCGCACCACTCATCCCACTTCTGGATCCGGCCGGTGATGCGGAAGAAGTCGTTCATGTCGACGCCGTTCGCGACGAAGCGCGGCGCCCAGTGCTCGATGGCGGCGGTGACGAGCGCATCCGGCATGGCGGCAGGCGAGCCTCCTCTGGGGGTCCGGGGCGGGCACCGCGCGCGGCGCCGCGCGCCGCCTCCGGCCGCTGCAGCGCGCGCCTGCGGGCGGAGGCTCCCTCGCGCCGCCCGTCCCGGGTGCAATCGTTTGTCTGATGCAGAAGGTAATTGTGCATCGGACGCGCCCGTTCCTGCCGGAGGGCGACCTTCATCAAGCAGCGCCGCCGTTTCGCGGCTTCCGCCGCAGTTGCGATGGCATCCGCTGCATCCTGTATGCGCGGCGGCGGTAGGGAAGCGGGCGGGCATGTCGAAGCAATCGTTTGCATCCACACGGTGCATGCACACAGTGCACCCACACATGCGGAGGGGGAGGAGCCTCATGGCGCGCATCAGCTACGTGGACCCGGACCGCATCGAGGATCCGGAGATCCGCGAGTTCATCGAGGAAGCCCGGCGCGTGGGCACGCCGCGCCCTGAGATCCAGGCGATCCGCGCCCACCAGCCGGACGTCATCCGGACGTTCGTCTACACGTGGAAGCGGCTCTTCAAGGGGGGCATCGTGGAGCACGAGTTGAAGGAGCTCATCCGCGTCCGCGTCTCCTCGAGCCTCGCCTGCTCCTACTGAGCGGAGCAGCGGTCTGTTCGGTCCGAACAGCAAGTCGTCGCTGAAGACAAACTGTCCCAGTTGTCGAATTACGAGGAGTCGGACGCGTTCACGGAGCGGGAGAAGGTCGCGCTGCGCTACGCCGACGCGATCACCTGGGATCCGGACAGCGCCGACGACAAGATGTGGGAGGACCTCCACCGCCACTTCACGGAACCGGAACTCGTGGAGCTGGGGGCGTTCATCGGGTTCATCGCGGGAGGTCAGCGCTGGATCAAGACCCTCGGAGTGAAGCACGGGGAGTACCTGGCGGACACCGCGGTAGGACTGAGCCCGAAGGTGGCGCAGCAACTGAAGGGCGATGAGCCGCCGGAGGCTTCCCGGTAGGGGCGCTGCGCCGGGCGCCAAGGGGCGCGCGGCACCCCGTGGCGCATGCATTCACGCCATTCAGGAGGCGGCGAGATGGAACTCTCTGGCCAGATCTTCATTCCCCTTTCCAAGGAGCGTGTGTGGCAGGCACTGAACGACCCCGCCGTCCTGGAGAAGGCCACCCCCGGTTGCCGCGAGCTGCGGCCGGCCGGTGCGGACCGCTATCAGGCCGTGGTGGAGCTGGGCATCGCCGCGGTCAAGGGGCGGTACGAGGGGACGCTCGAAATCGCGGAGAGGCAACCGCCGGACCGCTATCGCCTGCGACTCGCGGGGAGCGGCGGGCCGGGCTTCGTCGAGGCGGAGCTCGAAGTGGCGCTCGAAGAGGGAGAGGGCGGCACCACCGTGCGGTACACCGGCCAGGCGCAGGTGGGCGGCCCCATTGCGGCGGTCGGGCAGCGCGTGCTGGGCGGCGTCGCCAAGCTCATCATGGGGGACTTCTTCAAGGCGCTCGCCCGGGAGGCCGCGGCCGCGGCCTCGACCGCACCGCAGTCGCAGCCGCAGCCGCCGAAGTCGTAGGCGGTGCGCGGGAGACCGTCGGACTCGGTGGCGCGGCGCGGTGCGCGGGACGGCCCGCACCACCGGGGTCGGGGGTGGCGGTCGGCTGCGGCCGGCGGGCTGGGCCGGGCCGGCCCGCATCCGCGCCTCACACAATCGCGTCGCCGGCCGCCTCCGCCCGCGGCTCACGCGCGCCGGGGCCTTCGCCGGGCCAGCCCGCCCCTTCGCCCAGGGAGCCGGCGGCCGGGGACCTCATCTCTAGGCGGGGTCCGTCGTCCGGGGCGGGCAGGATCTCCGCCTGCTCCGCGTCCCTATAGATCCGGGGGGCGCGGCGGTGGATGGCCAGCTGGAAGACGTCGGGGCGGTTGTAGTGCCCGGCGAAGTCGTGGCGCAGCTTCATCTTCACGCACAGGGAGAGGTCGATGTCGGCGTAGAGGATCGCTTCCTCGGCGCCGAGCGGCCCGGCCACCACCGACGTGTCGGGCGCCACGATGACGGAGCCGCCGCTGTTGCGCGGATCACGTAGGAAGGCCTCGTCCTTGGGTGAGACGCGCATCATGGCGATCATGCGCTCGTCGATGACGCCGCAGGCGCTGATCACGTAGGCCTTCGACATCTGCGCGAAGGCGCGCGAGTCCACGAGCACGCGGTCCGGCAGGGGGTTGCTGATCGTGGGGATGTGGTTCGGCCAGCTGGCCACGTGGATGCGCGTGCCTTCGGCCGTTAAGGCGAAGACGGCAAGGGGATTCGAGTTCTCGCCGCAGATGAGGGCGCTCATGGGGCCGAAGGGCGTCTCGAACGTGCCGAAGGTGTCGCCGTAGCCGCCCATGTGCACGAGGCGCTCGCCCACCGTGGGCATGAGCTTCTGGTGCTTGCCCAGGTGGCGCCCGTCCGGGCCGATGTAGAGCTGGCTGTTGAACATCGTGCCCGTGGACCGGGGCAGCTTCTCGCACACGCCGATGACCACGTAGGCTCCCGCGTCTCTCGCCGCCTCGCAGAGCGCCTCCACCTCCGGGCCCGGCACGACGACACTGTTCTTGAAGAGTTCGACGCTGAGCTCCGTGGCGATGGGTCCCGTGGCCGGGTGGAAGTGGAACCAGATCGGGTGCGCGGGGATGAAGCCCTCAGGGAAGGCGATCACCTGGGCGCCGTGGCGGCCGGCTTCACGGATGAGTCGGCAGGCCTTTTCCACGGTCGCCTCGCGGTCGAGGAAGACGGGTGCGGCCTGCACGGCCGCGACGCGCAGGACGGGGTATTCGTCACCCATGGCGGCTCCGACCTCCCAGTAAGGTGTGGGAGGGGTGTTCGCGCCAAAACAATCGTTTTCCTTCTAGGGTTTTAGGTTCGGGGCGCCACGGCCCTAGCCTGGGAAGGCGAGGTCCGTCTCCGGTGGAATGTGGCCCAGCTGCCGGCCGATGACGACGAGCTGGCCCTTGTGGTGGAACTCGTGCGTGATGGGATGCAAGAGGAGCCAGCGGGGCGTGACGGTCAGGCCCTGCGGGCGCCAGGAGAGGACGCGGTGCAGCGGCTCGTCGATGCGGTCCGCAAAGTGGCCGAGGAAGCGCTCCACGAGCGCGTCCACCTCGGCAAACGCCTCACGCACGCTCGCGGGGTCCGGGTAGTCCTCGAAGCGCAGGTCCCGCCGGGGCTGCTCAAGTCCCACGTACTCAAGCCAGTACATGTAACAGTCGGCCGCATGCACATGCAGGTTGCGCATCGAGCCGCCCAATGGGAAGCCGGACAACTCCTTCGTGTACGCGCCCGGCGGCAGGCTTTCGAGGTATTCGAACAGCACGGCGCGCGAGCCGCGCACCCAGCCGTAGAGCTCCATCAGGTCACGGACCATCGGAGTCGCTCCTCTCTTACGCGTCCATTACGTGTCCTTATGCGAAATCGGCGGAACGGTCGCACCGGCCCAGCCGGACCTCTCACGTCGAAGTCTCTGGAACGAAGTCGAACCGCGCGCGCAGGCGGGCCGTCTCGCCCGCCGGCTGCTCGATGACGGCCAGGTTGGCCACGCGGACGGTCCAGTCGAGGTCCGCCTTCGAGAGAAACTCATTCACGGCCAGCAGCCGCTCCCGGTCGATGTCGTGCTGGGCCAGGGTGATGTGGGGCACCCAGGTCCCCGTGCGGTAGTATGGGCTGGCGGAGGTGGCGAGCGGCAGCAGACGCTCCCAGAGAGCCTCGTGAAGTTCCTCCAGGTCGCGGGTCCTCTCCACTGCGACGAACACCACCGGCGCATCCCCCTCGAACACGCCAAGGCCCCTCGTGCGCACCGTCATGGGTTTCGCTTCCCGCGCGACCTCTCGCAGCACGGACTCGACGACGTCGAAGCGGTAGCCGGCGGCGATTTGCCACGAGAAGTGGGGAATGGGCGTGACGCCGATGCCCCGGAGTCCGAAGCGGTCGTCGAGCTCATGCCATAAATGCTCGACCAGGGCGTAGGGCCCGGGTTCGAGAATCGTGGCGACGCTGTCCACGGGCGGACCTCCTCCGCGGCGGCAACGTGGTCGTCTTTTCCAATTTCCCACGGGCTGGATCGCCGCCGCAAGGATGCGAAGAGGCGGGATGGACCGCGCCCACCCCGCCCGGGTTGCGCTGTGCTGCGCTTCAACCCGCTCAGCCCACGCGCTCCGGCCGCCGCTCAATACTCCAGGTGGCTGCTCGTCGTGATGCGCCGACGGAAGATCCAGTACGCCCACGCCTGGTATCCCAGGATGAACGGAACCAGCGTCAGAGCCACGATGGACATGACCTTCAACGTGTAGTCGCTGGACGAGGCGTTGAAGATCGTCAGGCTCCACGCGGGGTCGAGGCTCGACACCATGACGCGCGGGAAGAGCGCCGTGAACATCGTCACCGGGAGCAGCGCCACCGCAATGCCGTACGTCAGGAACGCGCCGAGTTCCCCGGAAGCCGAACCCTGCCGGCGGGCGGCCATGACGAGCAGGGCCAGCACCAGGGCGGCCAGGGCCAAGGTGGCGGCCAGGTTCCCGACCTGGGGCAGCGCCGCCGTCCACGCAAGGAACGCGGCCACGGCCACCAGGGACAAGCGGCCGGCCACCCGCGCGGCGGCCCGCGCCCGCTGGCGCAGGTCCCCGTCCGTCTTCAGTGCGAGGAAGTGCGCGCCATGCGCGAGGAAGGCCAGCACGACCGTCACGCCGCCCAGGATCGCGTATGGGTGGAGCAGCGCAAGCAGGCCCCCGGTGACGTTCATCGAGGCGTCGATCGGCACCCCGTGGAGCAGGTCGGCCAGCGCGACGCCCCAGAGGAACGCGGGGATGAAGCTGCCGAGCGTGATGGCCCAGTCCCAGACGGCCCGCCAGCGCCGGCTGCCGGTGCGGCTGCGGTACTCCAGCGCCGTGCCGCGGGCGATGAGCCCGAGCAGCATGAGGACCAGCGCGAGGTAGAAGCCGCTGAACAGCGTCGCGTACCAGTTCGGGAACGCCGCGAAGATCGCCCCGCCCGCCGTGATCAGCCAGACCTCGTTGGCGCCCCATGTCGGCCCGATGGCGTTCAGCGCCATGCGCCGCTCGCGGTCGTTCCGCGCGAGGTACCAATAGAGCATGCCGACGCCGTAGTCGAAGCCCTCAAGGAAGAAGTAGCCGGCGAACAGGACGACGACCAGCGCGAACCAGAATACTTGTAGATCCATCACCGGACACCCCCCTTCACATCGCCACGTCGACGTAGCTGGCCACTTCGCCCGGCACCGCCGCGCGCTGCGCCATCGGGGCCGCGCCGAGGTCGATCGCCCTCTTGAAGAGGTACACGGCCGCCGCCGCGAGCGCGGTGTAGATGAGCGTGAAGGACCCGAGCGACGTCCACACTTCGGCCGGCGTCACCGTCGGCGACACGGCGCGGGCCGTCGACAGCAGCCCGTAGACCACCCACGGTTGCCGGCCGACCTCCGTCATGATCCAGCCGGCCGTGTTGGCCAGGTACGGCAGCGCGATCGCCCAGACCAGGACCTTCAGGAAGCGCCGCCGCGTCGCGAAGCGGCCGCCCCTCAGAAGCCAGGTGGCGTACGCCGCCAGCGCGAGCATCGCCACCCCGGCGAACACCATGACGCGGAAGGAGTAGTACGTCGGCGCGACAGGCGGCACGTAGTCGCCCGGGCCGTACTTGGCCGCGTACTGGGCCTGTAGCTCGTCCAGTCCCGTGACCGCCCCGCTGGGACGGTAGTACGTCATCAGGGACAGCAGGTACGGAATCGAGATGTCCGGCGACACGGTGTGACGATCTTCATGCACCACGCCGATCAGGCTGAGCGGGGCGGGATCCGGCGTCGTCTTCCAGATGGCCTCAGCCGCCGCGTACTTGAGCGGCTGGCTCGTGGCCAGGTGGTCCGCCTGCAGGTGGCCGACGCCGATCACCCCGACGCTCGCGACGAACGCCGTGATCGCCGCGACGCGGAAGGACTTCTTGAAGAGCTCGACGTCGCGCCCCCTGAGGATCTGGTAGGCGCTGATGCCGAGCATGAACATCGCGCCGCTGAGGTACGCCGCGAAGATCGTGTGCGGGAACTCCACCCACAGCTGCGGGTTCTTGACGAGCGCCAGGAAGTCCGTCATCACGGCCTTCCCGCCCTGGAGCGCGTACCCGACGGGTTCCTGCATGAACGAGTTGGCCGTCAGGATCCAGAAGGCGGAAAGCGTCGTGCCCAGCGCGACCATCCAGATGGAGAAGAGGTGCACGCGCTTGGAGACCTGTTCCCACCCGAACTGCCAGATGCCGATGAACGTCGATTCCAGGAAGAACGCGAGGAGCGCCTCGATCGCCAGCGGCGCCCCGAAGATGTCGCCGACGAAGCGGGAATAGCCGGCCCAGTTCATGCCGAACTGGAACTCCTGGAGAATGCCGGTGACGACGCCCACCGCGAAGTTGATGAGAAAGAGACGGCCCCAGAACTGTGCGAGGCGCTTGTACTCCTCGCGCCCCGTGCGCACGTAGATCGTCTCCAGAATCGCGATGAGCACGGCCAAGCCGATCGTGATCGGCACGAAGAAAAAGTGATAGACGGTCGTGATCCCGAATTGCAGCCTCGCCAGGTCCAAGGCTGTCACCGCGATCGCCCCTTCCAGCGGGAATGACATCCGCGCGCGCGTTCCGTGACGAGCGCGCGGTCGCGGATCCTCCGCTTTTCATGGTCCGGCGACGGCTTCGTCCCCGCCAACGGCACGTCGTCGGAAGCGGCGTGCGACCAACGTTCCACGCGCAAATGAACGAATGGACCGGCGGCGTGAGCCGGATGGCCGTGGACCATGGTCCGTTGGCGTGCGCGCGCGCGCTTTGTACGGTCGACACGAGGAGGCGGTCCAGATGTCGGGCGAGCGCGAACGGACGCGAAGCGGTCCGATCGACCGCCGGATCTGGCGCGCGTCGTCCGCGACACGGCCACTTCTCGCCCTGGTGGGCGTCACGGGCGTGCTCATCGGGCTTCTGATCGTGTGGGAAGCACAGGTGCTCGCGCGCCTCGTCAGCGGGGTCTACGTCGCGCATTGGAGCGCGCGCGAGGCGACGCGACCGATCTTCGTGCTACTTCTTATCGTCGTCGCACGTGCCGCGGTGACCGGGCTCAGCCAGACGCTGTCGCTCAACCTGGCGACGGCGGTGCAGGCCGACCTCCGCGAGCGCGCGTTCCGGCACCTCCTGGCCGCGGGGCCGCTGGCGCTTCACGCGGAACGGACCGGCGAATTGGTCCAGATCCTCACCGAAGGTGTCGAAAGCATCCAGACGTTCCTCGCGCGCTACCTACCGCAACTGGCGCTCACCGTCGCCGTCCCCGGCGTCATCCTCGCGCGCGTGGCCCTGGCGGACCCGCTCACCGGCGCTGTTCTGCTCTTCACTGTGCCGCTGATCCCGGTGTTCATGATCCTCGTCGGGCGACAGGCCGAGCGGGCGACGCAGCGCCGCTGGCGCGTGCTCGGCCGGTTGGGGGCTCACTTCCTGGATGTCCTGCAGGGACTGGAGACGCTGAAGCTTCTCGGACGCAGCCGCGCGCAGGAACAGGGGATCGCGCGCGCCAGCGAGGACTTCCGGCGCGAGACGATGGCCACCCTGCGGCTCGCCTTCCTGTCCGGTCTCGTCCTGGAACTCCTCGCCTCGCTGAGCATCGCGATGGTGGCCGTGTCGGTCGGGCTCCGCCTCGTGGCGGGGCGCATCCCGTTCGAGACGGCGTTCTTCCTCCTCGTGCTCGTTCCGGACTTCTACGCTCCGTGGCGGGCGCTCGGCGCGAAGTTTCACGACGCGTTGAACGGCGTGGAAGCAGCCGGCCGCATCTTCGACCTGCTCGAGCTGCCGGCGTGGGCGCGCGGCGGCGGCCGGCGGCGAGTGTCGGGGCGCGGCCCGTGGCGCGTGGCCGCGGAAGGGCTGCGCTTCCGGTACGCGGGCCGCGAGTCGGACGCGCTGCGCGGCGTGAACGCCGTCCTGGAGCCCGGGGCGCGCGTGGCCGTGGTGGGGCCGAGCGGGTCCGGCAAGAGCACGCTGCTGGCCCTTCTCATGGGGTTCGCGCCGCCGAGCGGCGGGGTCCTGACGGTGGACGGCGTCCCTCTCCGGGAACTCGAGCTTGACTGGTGGCGCCGGCAGATCACCTACATCTCGCAACAACCCTACGTGTTCTCGGGCAGCGTCGCGGAGAACCTGCGCATCGCCCGGCCCGGCGCGCGCCAGGACGAATTGCGCCGCGCCGCGCGCCAGGCGCGCGCGCTGGACTTCATCGAGAGCCTCCCCGGTGGCTGGGACGCGCGGCTGGGCGAGGGCGGCACACGGCTGAGCGGCGGGCAGCTCCAGCGGCTGGCCCTGGCCCGCGCCTTCCTCCGCGACGCGCCGTACGTGTTCCTGGACGAACCCACTGCGAACCTGGACCTGGAAAGCGAAGCGGCGGTGCTGGAAGCGCTGCGCGAACTCGTTGCGAACCGGAGCGCCGTCGTCATCGCGCACCGGCTGGCCACGCTGGAACTCGTGGACGAGGTCTGGGTCCTGCGGGATGGTGTGCTCGTGCGGTCCGGGCCGCTTGCGAGCCTCGCCGGCCGTCCGGGCCTGCCGCGCGGCTTGCGCGACGGAAGCGGGGGCGATGCCGGTGAACTTCGGATTCCGGACCCTGTCTTCACGCGATAGGCTCTGGGTGGTCCTGGCGCTGGCCTTCGGCGCGGCCACGGTTGCGGCCAACCTGGGCCTGATGTCCACCTCGGCGTACCTGATCGCCCGGGCCGCGCAGCATCCCGAGACTGTCCTGCTCCTCTGGGTACCCGTGGTGGGCGTGCGCTTCTTCGGCATCTTCCGGGGCGTGTTCCGCTACGCCGAACGGTACTTTTCCCACGACGTCACCTTCCGGCTTCTCAAGGAGATCCGTGTGCGCGTCTACCGCCTTGTGGAGCCGCTGCTGCCCGAGGGCGGGGACCGGTTGCGCAACGGAGACCTGCTCGCGCGGCTGGTGGCCGACGTGGACACGCTGCAGAACGAGTTTCTGGGCCTCCGCGCGCCGGTCGCCATCGCTGCCGCGGGGCTGGTCCTCGCGGGGGCGCTGGCGGCCTGGATGCACCCGTGGCTGGCGGCGGTCCTCGTGGGCTGCCTTCTGGCGGCGGGTTTCGCGCTCCCGTGGATGGCCGACCGGCTCGCCCGCCGGGGCGCCGCGCGCCGCGTGACGCTGCGGGCCGAACTCAGCCAGCACCTGGTGGAGACGATGAACGGGCTGACGGACGTGCTGGCCTTCGGCGCGGAGGATCGCGCGGCGGCGCGGCTGGACGGGCTCCAGCGCGACTGGCGGCGCCTTGAGGTGGGGCTGCACCGCGCCAGCGGCCTTACGGCCGCGGCCACGGCCGCCTTCACCCACCTGACGGTGGCCGCCGTCGCGGCCGTGGGCGTCCTCCTGGTGCAGGCGGGGCGCCTGCCGGGGATCCTGCTGCCCGTGGCCGCGCTGCTCGCGATGGCGGCGTTCGAAGCCGTCGGGCGGTTGCCTGAGGCGTTTGAGACGCGTGGTGCGATTGAGGAAGCGCGGCGCCGGCTGGCGGAACTGGAGGGACGGCACCCGGGCGTCGAGGTCGCGCCGCTGACCGAACCGGTGCCGGAGCGTCCGCGGATCGTCGTCCGCAATGTCCGCTTTCGCTACCGTCCGGGCGATCCCTGGGTGCTTCGCGACTTTTCCCTGACGCTCGCGCCGGGACGTCACCTGGCGCTGGTCGGCCCGAGCGGCGCGGGGAAGTCGAGCGTCGTGGCCGTGCTGACGCGCCTGCACGAGTTTCAGTTCGGGTCCATCACCCTGTCGGCGGGCGACCTGCCGCGCGTCGACATCCGGCGGTTCGACCCGGAGGCGGTGCGCGCGCGCATCGCGGTGGTGGAGCAGTTCCCCCACGTCTTTGACGCGACGCTTCGCCAGAATCTGAGGTTGGCGAGACCGGGCGCCACCGATGACGAACTGCGCCGGGCCCTCGAGATCGCGGGGCTGGACCGGTTTGTGGACAGCCTGCCGCACGGGTTGGACTCGCCAGTCGGAGAACGCGGCCTCGCCCTGTCCGGGGGAGAGCGGAAGCGATTGGCCATCGCCCGCGCGGTGCTCAAGGACGCCCCGATCCTCCTCCTCGACGAGCCCACGGAAGGATTGGACCCGGCGCTGGCCCGCCGCGTGATGCGGGCGCTGCTCTCTTGGGCGCGCGACCGCGCGGTGCTGTGGATCACGCACTCCGTGGAAGACCTCGACCTCGTCGACGAAGTCCTCGTGATGGACGGCGGCCGCATCGTCCAGCGGGGCCCGGCGGAGCGCCTGGCGGCCGTGGACGGTCCCTTCCGCGCGCTCCTGCGCTTTCGCCCGCCGCACGTCCTCATCGGTTGAGCCGCGCCCGTCCCGCGCCCGCTCCCCGCCCCCCTGCGGTAGCATGGGAGGCGACGAGGTGAACGCAAGTGAAGCAACCCGCGGACCTTCTGGTCACGAACGCCGGGCAACTCTGCACCGTGGCCGGCCACGGCGGCCGGCCGGCCGCCGGGCCGGCCCAGGGCGAGGCCGGCGTCGTGGAGCGCGGCGCGGTGGCGGCGTACCAGGGCAAGGTCGTGGCCGCCGGCCCGGAGGCGGAGGTCCTGGCGTCCGTCGAGCCGGAGCCCGACGCCGTGCGGATCGACGCCGCGGGACGCCTGGTGACGCCGGGGCTCGTCGACGCGCACACGCACCTCTGCTTCGCCGGATGGCGGGCGGAGGAGTTCGGCCTGCGCATCCGCGGCGCGGCCTACCTGGACATCCTCAAGGCGGGCGGCGGCATCCTTCAGACGGTTAGGGCCACGCGTGCCGCCAGCGAGGACGAGCTTGTCGCCGGCCTGATCGAGCGGCTGGAAGAGATCCTCCTTCTCGGCACGACGACCGTCGAGATCAAGAGCGGCTACGGGCTCGCGCTGGGCGCCGAGGTGAAGCAGCTGCAGGCCGTCCGGCGCGCGGCGGCGGCGGCCGTGCAGGACGTCGTGCCCACGTTCCTCGGCGCGCACGCCGTGCCGCCGGAGTTCCAGGGCCGCGGCCGGGAGTACGCGATGATGGTGGCCCAGGCCATGGTGCCGGCCATCGCCAGCGCGGGGCTGGCGGAGTACGTCGACGTCTTCTGCGAGGACGGCGTCTTCGGGCTTGAGGAGACGCGGCGCATCCTCGAAGCCGCGCGGCGCTTCGGGCTCGGCGTGAAGGTGCACGCGGACGAGGTCGTCCACCTCGGCGGGGCGCGGCTGGCGGCGGAGCTGGAGGCCGTCTCGGCCGACCACCTCGTCGTCACGCCGCCGGAAGACTGGGAGGCCCTGCGGGCGGCGGGGACCATCGCCGTGCTCCTGCCGGCCACGTCGTTCTTCCTCATGAAGGAGAAGCACGCGCCGGCGCGCGGCCTCATCGAGGCCGGGGTGCCCGTGGCGCTGGCGACGGACTACAACCCCGGCACGCAGCCCGGCGGCTCGCTGCCGCTCGTGATGTCGATCGCCTGCCTCACCCTGCGCATGACACCCGCGGAGACCCTCGTCGCCGTGACGCTGAACGCGGCGCACGCCATCGGCCGCGGGGAGCGCGTGGGTTCTCTGGAGCCCGGCAAGGAAGCCGACCTCGTCGTCTGGAACTGTCCCACCTTGGACCACCTTCCGTACCGCATGGGCGTCCGCCTGGCGGACACGGTGGTGAAGCGCGGCCGCGTCGTCGTGCGGGGCGGGCGGCGCGTGACGGATTCGGGCGGGGTGACGGGATGAACGCGTTTCGAGTGCCGCAACGGCTGCTCTTGGGGCCGGGGCCGAGCCCCGTGCCGGCGCGTGTGCTCCAGGCGATGGCCATGCCGACGATCGGCCACCTGGACCCGCGCTTCCTTGAGCTCATGAACGAGACGATGGAGGGCCTGCGCGTCGCGTTCGGCACGCGCAACCGCCTCACCGTCGCCATGTCCGGCACCGGCAGCGCCGGCATGGAGACGGTGTTCGTGAACCTCGTGGAGCCGGGGGACCGCGTGCTCGTCTGCGTCCACGGCCTCTTCGGGGAGCGCATGGTGGACGTGGCGCGGCGCTGCGGCGCGGATGCGGCCGTGGTGGAGGCGCCGTGGGGCCGCGCCATCGACCCGGACGATGTGCGCCGGGCGCTGGCGGCGCGCCCCGCGAAGCTCGTGGCCGTCGTGCTCGCGGAGACGTCGACGGGCGTGTGGCAGCCGCTGGAGGCGATCGCCGCCGCGGCGCGGGAGCATGGGGCGCTGCTCGTCGTCGACGCCGTCACGGCGATCGGCGGGATTCCGGTCGACGTCGACCGGCTCGGCATCGACGCCTGCTACGCCGGCACGCAGAAGTGCCTCAGCGTGCCGCCGGGCCTCGCGCCCGTGACGTTCGGCGAGCGGGCCGAGGCCGCGCTGGACGCGCGCCGCGCGCCCGTGCAGAGCTGGTACCTGGACCTCACGATGATCCGCCGCTACTGGGGCGGGGAGCGGTTCTACCACCACACGGCGCCCGTCAACATGCTCTACGGCCTGCGCGAGGGGCTGCGCATCCTCCTCGAGGAGGGGCTGGAGGCGTCGTTCGAGCGCCACCGCCGCGTGGGCCGGGCGCTGCAGGCGGGGCTTGAGGCGATGGGGCTCGAGCTCTTCGCGGAAGCCGGCCACCGGCTGCCGCAGCTCACCACGGTGCGCGTGCCGGAGGGCGTGGACGATGCCGCCGTGCGCCGGGCGCTTCTTGAGGAGTACGGGATCGAGATCGGCGGCGGCGTGGGCCGCGTTCAGGGGCGGATCTGGCGCATCGGGCTCATGGGGCACGGGGCGCGGAGGGCGAACGTGCTGGCCGTGCTTTCGGCGCTGGAGGCGGTCCTCGCGCGCGCCGGCGCGCGCGTGCCGCGCGGGGAGGGCGCGGCCGCGGCGGAGGCGGCGTGGGAGGCCGGGGGTGGCGCCGAGGAAGGCGGAGCGGCTGGGGCCGCGGCCGGCACCGCGGCGGGCACCGCCGCACGTGAGGCTTGGGAGGCGGAGGGCGGCGCCGTGGAAGGCGGCGCGGCGGCGCGAGGGGAGGGGCGCCCGTGAACGGCGAGGCCGGACTGCCGTACACGGGGGTCGCCACCTTCGCCAAGGCTCCTCTCGTCGACCGCAGCGGCGACTGGCACGCCGGTGCGGCCGTGCTCGGGATCCCGTATGACTGGGGCGTCGGCTACCGTCCGGGCGCGCGCTCGGCGCCGCGCGCCATCCGCGAGGCCTCGGCGCGCTACGCCCTGGCGCCCGGCGGCTTCTGGGACGTGGAGACCGGGCGCACGCGCCTGGCCGGCGTGGGCCTCGTCGACGCCGGCGACGTGGACGTGCTCTACCTGGACACGGAGGAGACGTTTTCGCGGATCAGCGCGGCCGTGGCGGAGATCGTGGCTCGCGGCGCCGTGCCGCTCGTCCTCGGCGGTGACCACTCCGTCACCTTCCCCGGCATCCGCGGCTTCGCGCCGGCGTTTGCCGAGGGCGGCCGCTGGCACGGCCGCCGCCTGCACATCCTTCAGTTCGACGCGCACCTCGATTTCCGCGACGAGCTCCTCGGCGTCCGGCTCGCGAACTCGAGCCCTATCCGCCGCGCATCCGAGCTCCCCTTCACGGGGCGCGTCGTCAACCTCGGCGTGCGGGGGTTGCGCACGTCGCCCGTCGACTACGAGGCGGCCGTCCGCTACGGCGCCACGCCCGTGCTGGCGCGGGACATCCACGAGGCCACGCGCCGTGACGGTCCGGAGGCGATCGCGCGGTTCCTGGAGACGCTCCCGGCGGGCGAGCCTCTCTACGTGACGATCGACATCGACGGCCTCGACCCGTCGCTCTGTCCCGGCACCGGCAGCCCGGAGCCTGAAGGGCTGACGTACACGCAGGTCAAGGCGGCGCTGCGTGCCGCGGGCGACCGGCATCCGATCGTGGGGATCGACCTCGTCGAGGTGAACCCGTACTTTGACCCGACCGGACGCACCATGCTGACGGCGGCCGCGCTCCTGCTCGAGGCCCTGAGCGCGGCGTGGGACGGCCGCGCGGCGCAGCGGCGTGCGGGGTGAATCTTCAACGCCGCACATGAAACCGGACGCGCTAGACTGGAACGGGGCAGTGAGAGCGATGGATGACAGGCCGCGCAAGTACCGCTGGAAAGGCTGGGAAGCGGAGTCGGAGCGGGCCGCCGAAGCCGTGCGCCTGCGCGTGCGGAACCCTCTCAGGCGGAGCCCGCGCACCCGCCCGCGTGACCCGGACGCGCTCCGCGCCCTTGTTCAAGCCACGATCCATCGCATCCGTTCGGATGACCGCTTCGAGCAGGTCGGGCCGCGCCGTTGGCGCATGAAGTGAGGCCCATGACACCGGAAGAGTTCGAGCAGTTCGTCCGAAGCCCAGATCCCCTCGAAAGGCACCTTCGCGCCGCCGCGGCCATCACGGAGCTTGCGGCTCCCTTGGGTCTAAAGCCCGTGGTCGTCGGTGGCTCCGCCCTCGAGTTCTACACGCGGGGCTCCTACCTCACGATGGATATCGACCTCATCGTCGAGGGGCTCCGGGAGATCCAAAGTGTGTTGGAGCGCCTTGGGTTTGAAAAGGTGGGCGGGGCGTCCTTTCACCACGACAAAGCGATGGTGGTCGTGGACCTTCCACCCGAACCGCTCCACGGGGACCCGCAACGCGTCGTCGAAGTGGACGTAGGCGGACGGACGGCCTACATCATCGGTCTTGAGGACATCTTAGCCGACCGCCTGCGTGCCGCCGCCTACTGGCGGGACGAGAGTTCCAAAGAGTGGGCTGTCCAGCTCCTGGCAGCGTACTGGGACCATCTGGACTGGTCGTACCTAGGGGAATTGAAAGAAGCCGAGCAGCCGGCCTTTGCGGAGGTACTGGCCAGCTGCTCGGCATTGGCTCAGGAGATCCGAAACCGATAGCGCGCCCCGCATGCCTCACACGGAGCGACTGCGGTGCCTTACGCCGTCGCCCGTGCCGTGAAGCTCTCCTCGAGCTCCGCCACCAGCTGCCCAAAGAAGGCCACCGCTTGGCGGAGCGGCTCCGGGCTGCGCATGTCCACCCCGGCCATGGCCATGAGCTCCAGCGGCGGCAGCGTGCCGCCCGCCTTCAGCGTGCGCAGCCAGCGCTCGGCCGCGGGCGGCCCCTCGCGGCGGATGGCGTCGACGACCGCGCAGGCGCAGGAGAGGCCCGCCGCGTACGTGTACGGGTAGAGCCCGACGTAGTAGTGCGGCACCGTCATCCACGCGAGCCGTTCGACGTCGTCGATGACCACCGTGCCGTCGTAGAAGCGCTCCAGGATCTCCCCCTGCGCCTCCATGATCGTGGTGAGCGTGAGGGCTTGGCCGGCCTCCGCCATCTGATAGAGGCGCCGCTCCAGATGCCCCTGCAAGAGGTGCGTGACCATGTTGTGGATGAACGTGCCGAGGAACTGCAGGATGATGAAGCGGCGCATGCGCGGGTCCGTGGTGGTGTCGAGGATGTGGTGGCCGAGGAGCAGCTCGTTCGCGGTGGAGGGCGCTTCCACGAAGAAGCGTGTCGACCAGGTATTGCTGATGACCTGGTGGCGCGCCGCGAGCATGCCGTGGCCGGCGTGGCCCAGCTCGTGCGCCAGCGTGAAGACGTTGCGCATCTTCCCGGACCACGTCATGAGGATGTAGGAGTGGACCCCGTAGACGCCGGCGCAGAAGGCGCCGTGCGGCTTGCCGGCGTTGTCCGCGCGGTCGATCCAGCGGTCGCGGAAGGCCGCGCGGATGATCTCGCCGTACTCCTCGCCCAGCGGCGCCACCGCTTCCGTGATGAGACGCTCCGCCTCCTCGAACGTGGCGCTGGGATTGAAGTCCGGGTCGAGCGGCGCGGTGAGGTCGTAGCCGTGGACGGCGTCGAGGCCGAGGACGCGCTGCCGCAGGCGCACGAGCCGGCGCACGTGGGGCGCGATCTCATCGTGGATGACGTCGAGCACGTTGGTGTAGACCTCATACGGGATCTGCTGCGGTTTGAGGATCATCTCCTCCGCGGAGCTGTACCGGCGCAGGCGCGCGAGGGTGACGTTCTCCCGGATGTGCGCGGCCAGTGTGGCCGCGAGCGTGTTCTTGTGGCGGTTGAGGCCGGCGAGGAGCGCCTCGTGGGCGCGGCGGCGGACGTCGCGGTCACGGGACTGCAGCAGGCGGTCGTAGCGCGCCACCGACATCTCGACCTCGCGGCCGGTTTCGTCGGTGACGGAGGGGAAGGCGAGGTCGGCGGCGATGACGCGGTCGTAAATCGTCCGCGGCGCGCTCAGCGTCTCCGATAGCGCGGCGAGCGTCTCTTCCACCTCGGCTGAGAGCGTGTGCGGCCGGCGCAGCTCGATGCGCTCCAGCTGGTTCCTGTACGTCTCCAGTTCCGGCTCGGCCTCCAGGTAGCGCGCCAGGGTGCCCTCCGGCAGGCTCAGGAGCTCCGGCTCCAGGAAGGCGAGGCGCGCGCCCAGGCGCGCGAAGAGCGCGTGCACGCGCGCGTTCATGGCCTGGTACTTGGGGTCCGTGCCGTCGGCGGACTCGTGCAGCGAGGCGTACGCGCCCACCTTGCGCATGCGCTCAAGGAGCGCGTCGCGCGCGCGGAGGCAGGCGAGGAGGACAGTCGGGCCCTCGCCCAGCCGGCCGCGGAAGGCGGCCACCGCGGCCGCGTCCTCCTCCAGCCGGGCGAGGTCCGCCTCCCAGGCCTCGTCCGAGGGGTAGATGTGCGAGAGGTCCCAGGTCAGCTCCACGGGGACTTCCGAGCGTGACAGGCGCTTCTCCATGCGGCGGCCCCTCCTCGACATATTTCGAGTCACGAAGGACGTCGGGTGGATGGTTCGTCCCTCGCGGGCGAACTCCTTTCGTGCTCCGCCTCCGCTTCACGGACCGGCCGTTCCTCCGGGCGCGCGGCCGCCATGCGAGTGGCGGCCATGCGCGCGGCCAGCTCCGCCTGGCGCAACTGCCGCGCCAACGCCCACGGGTCCGGCAGCGCGGGGGGCGCCGCCTCCGCGGGACGGCCGCCGGCCAGCTCCACCACGCGTGTCGCCGTGCGCTCTCGGAATGTGCGGTCGTGCGAGGCGAAGACCACGGTGCCGGGGAAGGCGCAGAGCGCCTGCTCGAGCGCCTCGCGGCCGGGGAGGTCGAGGTGGTTCGTCGGCTCGTCGAGGAGCAGGAGGTCCGGGCCGGACGCGATCGCGAGCGCGAAGGCGAGACGCACGCGCTCCCCGGGGCTGAGGGTGCCGGCCGGGCGCAGGGCCGCATCGCCCATGATGCCGAAAACCCCGAGGAGCGTGCGCGCCGCGGCCGCTTGCGGCGCACCGGCGGCCAACAGGAGGTCGAGGGGCGTGCGCCGCCCGTCGATCGTCGCCTCCTGGCGGAACCAGAGCACGGCGGCGCCCGGCGTGACGCTCACGCGGCCGCGCAGCGTGCCCGGCGGCGGGGGCTCCGCTCCCGCCGCCGCGGCGAAGAGGCGCAGGACCGTCGTCTTGCCGCTGCCGTTCGGGCCGACAAGCGCCAGGCGCTCGCCGCGCCGCACCTCCAGGCGCGCGTCTCGCAGCGCCGGCGCCCGGGCGCCCGCGTACGTGAACGTCACGCCGTCGAGCGCGGCGATGCGCTCCGGCAGCCGCTTCACTGGCCGCCAGGCGAGCTTCAGTCGCGCCTCTTCCCAGGGCTTGGGCACGGCGGCCGCCTCGTGGCGCGCCAGCCGGCGCTCCGTGGCGAGCGCCTTCTTCATGAAGACGGCGGCCTTCTTCTTGGCGGCCGGATCGCGCTCCCCCGCGTCCCGATGCGCCTTCTCGGCCCAGCGGCGCTGGCGCTCGGCCGCCTCCTTCAAGCGGCGCCGCTCCCGATCCCACTCGCGGTACCGCCGCTCATGTGAAAGGCGCTCGGCCTCCACCTGTGCCGCGTAGGCGCTGTAGTGGCCGCGGTAGGCGCGCAGGGCGCCGCGATCGAGGGCCAGGATGCGCGTGCACACGGCATCGAGCAGCCAGCGGTCGTGGCTGGCGAGGAGGATCGCGCCCTCGAAGGCGCGCAGGGCGGCCGCCAGCTCCTCAAGCGCCGCTTCGTCGAGGTGGTTGCCGGGTTCGTCGAGCAGGAGGACCTCCGGCCGTGCCGCCAGAACGCGCGCCAAGCGGCGCCGCATGCGCTCGCCGCCGCTCTCCGGCGCCACCTCCGGCGCCACAGGGTCTTCTTGCGGCAGGTAGCCGATGCGCGGCGCGCGTCCCACCCACTCGACCGTACCCGGCGGCGGCGCGATCTCACCGGCGAGGATGCGCAAAAGCGTCGTCTTGCCGGCGCCGTTCGGCCCGACGAGCCCCGCGCGCTCGCCCCTTTGCAGCTGGAAGCCGATGTCCTTGAAAAGCGGTGTCTCTCCGAAGGAAAAGGACAGGTGGCGCACAATGAGCACAGCACGTCCCTCCCGTGGCGGCCGGCGGAGGCGCGCGCATGCCGCATCGCATGCGCGCGGGGCCGGCCGGATGTGACGGCCCGGGCGGAACGCGGCCCGGGCAGGTCAACGGGCGGCTGTGCGCAGGTGCATCGCAGCCTCCTGGGGCGGAACGGATTTGGGCATAGTATACCTCGTACCCGTTTTCCGAAATTAGGCCAAATGTTTTGGCCTAAACCCGTCTTGAACGGTCCCCGACCGAAAATAGGCGAACTGATTTGGCCACACCTGCGCCGTCGCACTCTTGGGCCGGCGCCCTGCGGACCCGCGTCACCCTCTGGGCCCGGTTGCCTGCACAGCCCCCCCGGCGGATCCCGACCCGGCGCCGCACCCCCCTCCGGACGGCGCTCACGGCGGTCGCCCCGGTGGCTGTGCGTTGCGCTACCCTGAAGGCAGGCCCCGGCGCTCGCAGGGCGGTTCGCGTGAACCGCCCCGGCCACGCCGGGCTGCGAACCCTGGCCCGCCCGGGCGCCGGGGTGAGGGAGGTGACCCCGCATGGCGGACGAGCTGCGTCTCACGCAGATGACGGCCAAGGCCGGCTGAGGGTGCAAGCTGGGTCCGGGGGACCTGCAAGAGATCCTCGCCGGCATCCGGCTGCCGCAGGGCGACCCGAACATGCTCCTCGGCCTCGCCGCGCCGGACGACGCCGGCGTCTACCGGCTGGCGGATGACCTGGCCATCGTGCAGACGGTCGACTTCTTCACGCCGGTCGTCGACGACCCGTACGCCTTCGGCCAGATCGCCGCGGCGAACTCGCTTTCGGACGTCTACGCCATGGGCGGCCGGCCGCTCACGGCCCTCAACCTCCTTGCCGTGCCGGCCGGAAGGCTGCCGGCGGAGTTCGTCGGCCGCATCCTCCAGGGCGGCCTGGACAAGATCGGCGAGGCCGGAGCGGTGGTGATCGGCGGCCACTCGATCGACGACCCGGAACCGAAGGTCGGTTATGCGGTGACGGGCGTGGCCCATCCGAACCGCCTGCTCACGAAGGCGGCGGCGCGGCCCGGCGACGTGCTCGTCCTGACGAAGCCGATCGGCGTGGGTGTCCTCACCACGGCGATCAAGCGGACCGCTGTGCCAGCGGCCGCGGTGGAACGCGTCACCGCCGTCATGGCGGAGCTGAACCGCGTGGGTGAGCGGCTGCCGGACGTGGGCGTGCGCGCGGCGACGGACGTGACGGGCTTCGGACTGCTCGGCCACGCGGCCGAGATGGCGCGGGAGAGCGGCGTGGGGCTCGTGATCCGCGCGGGCGCCGTGCCGGTGCTGGAGGAGGCGTGGGAGTACGCGCGGCAGGGCCTCTTCCCCGGCGGCAGCCGCAAGAACGCGCAGTTCGTCGCGCCCGTGGTGGAGTTCGACGAGGACCTGGGCGACGTCGAACGCATGCTGCTCTGCGATGCCGTCACCTCAGGCGGCCTGCTCATCGCCGTGCCGCGGGCGCAGTTCGATGCGGCGCTGGCGCTTCTTGAGGAGTTCCGCACGCCGGCGCGCGCCGTCATCGGCGAGGTCACGTCCGGCCCGGCGGGGCGCATCCGCGTGGAGCGATAGGGGCGATCCGCATGGAGCGATGAGGGGCGCGGCCGCGCCCCTCATCGTCTACTTCCCGAACCTCACCGGCACCATCACGACATCCTGCTTGGACCCGTCCCGGGCGCTGTCCACGTAGACCATGAGCATGCCGTGCTCGTTGGAGGGAGCGTCGTACGTGAAGTCGCCGTCGAGGCTCATCCACGCGGGCGCGCCCTCGCCCTGCAGCGTCTTTCGGAGGAGCACGCGGTGGCCGTCCTCCAGGGCCAGCTGCACCACGCCTTCAAAGGCGCGCGCGCGGCCGCGGAGCTTGAGCGTGCCGGCGAGCGCATCGCCCGGACGGGGCGACGTCACCACGATGTTGGGTTCCACCCTCCCCGGCGACTGCGGCGCGCCCTCGCCCTCGAAGACGAGCTCGTACGCCGTCACCTCCGCGGGGGTGGCGACGATGTCCACGGGGTAGCTCACCACCTGCGCGTACACGGCGCCCGGGTCCGGGTTCTTCCATGCGACCCGCACGTGCGCCACGCCGTCGCCGCCGATGGCGACGTCCGTGACCTCGACGCGGTAGCCGGGGTTGGGGCTCTCACCGCGGCTGATCATGAGGTAGCGCGTGTCGCCGAAGGTGAAGAACGTCCAGCCGCGGTACTGGCGGTTGACCGCCAGCCATTCCCGCATCTCGGCGGCGGGGAAATCCTCCTCGGACACGTGGCGGATAGATGGGGCGGATGCGCTCTGCTTCTCCGACGCTTCCGAACCCGCCCCCGCTCCGGCGCGGGCGGCGTCCTCCCGCCCGCAGGCCGCACCGAGGGCCGCGAACGCGCCCCACGTGAGGGCCAGCGCCAGCGCGGCGGCGGCGCGCGCGGGTCTCTGCCGTACGCTCCGCATGTGCGCACCTCGTCTCTTCCGCCGCGCAGCCGGGGAGCCCGCCGGCGGCGGAGGGTGTCGGCGCACCGGATGCGGCGGCCGCATCCCGTGTGCCTCACCCGCTTGGACGGCGGCGCCTGCCGCGGGTTCCCCGGCGCGCACGGCCGCGTTTCGCGGGACGCGCGAACGTGGTACATTTCAGCCCGGGCGGTGGGCCGAGCGTGGAACGGCGGGTCGTTCTGGCGCTGGTGACGGCCGTCGTGGCCGTGTCCTTCTCCAGCATCTTCATCCGCTTCTCCCACGCGCCGGCCATCGCACTGTCCTTCTACCGTCTGGCGCTGAGCCTGCCCATTCTCGCGCTGCTCGGCCTCATGGGAGCGCGGCGGGGCTCCGTTCAGCGGGCCGTGCGCGGTCCGCTCGCCCACGCGCGCGGCGCCGCCCTGCGGGACATCGCGGCCATGCTGGCGAGCGGGGTCTTCCTCGCGCTCCACTTCGCCGTGTGGATCGCCTCGCTGGCCTACACGACGGTCGCCAGTTCCGTGGTCCTCGTCACCAGCCACCCTCTCTTCGTGGCCGCGCTGGGGCTTCTGGTGGGCGACGACCGTCTCCCGCCCGGGGCCTATCTCGGCGGGGGGCTCGCCGTGCTGGGAACGGTCCTCATCGGGTGGGGGGATTACGCGCTGGGTGGGCCGGCGCTCTACGGCGACTTCCTCGCCTTCCTGGGCGCCCTCTTCATCTCCGGCTATATCGTCATCGGGCGCGACGTGCGCCGGCGGGTGGACAATCTCGCCTACACGCTGTGGGTCTACGCCGCGGCGGCGGCCGTGCTGGCGGCGGTGGCGGCCGCGGCCGGCGTGCCGCTCTGGCCCTACCCGGCCGGCGAGTGGCTGATCTTCCTCGCGCTGGCCGTGGTGCCGACGATCTTCGGCCACACGCTCTTCAACTGGGCGCTGGGCCATGTGCCGGCCGCGGCCGTGTCGATCGTGATCCTCGGCGAGCCGGTGGGTTCCACGCTCCTTGCGTGGCTCTTCCTCGGCGAGACGCCCACCGTGCCCGAGGCGGTCGGCGGCGCCGTCATCCTTGCCGGGCTCGTCTACTTCTCCCTGTCGATGCGCCGCGTGGAGGCCGCGCCGGAGCCCGCCTAGGCCGTGGGCGTCGTGTGGCACGCGCGCCGCACCGCCGCTCACACGCTGATCGCGCCCTCGCGGAAGTCCGAAGCCCCCAAGCGCACGTCGACGACAGCCGGCCGCCCGCAAGCCAGCGCCGCCTCCAGGGCTGCGGCCATCTCCTCCGGCCGTTCCACTCGCCAGCCGCGCGCGCCCAGCGCCTCCGCGAGGCGGTCGTGGCGCGCGTCCGCGGAGAGGGAGGTGGCCACGGCGCGCTCCGCGCCGTGGATCTTCACCTGCTCCCGGCGGATCTGCGTCCAGGCGCCGTCCGTGCCTACCACGGCCACGAAGGGGATGTTCTGGCGCGCGGCCGCCTCGAGCTCCATGGCGCTGAAGCCGAAGGCCCCGTCGCCGAAGACGGCCAGGACGGGCGCTTCGGCCTCCGCGAGCCGCGCCGCCAGCGCATAGCCGGCGCCCACGCCCAGTGTGCCGAGCGGCCCCGCGTCCAGCCAACCGCCCGGCCAGCGCCGCGGCCGCACCACGTTCGCCGCGGTGGCGACGATGTCGCCGCCGTCGCCGATGACGATGGCGCCATCGGGGAGCGCGCGCTCGATCTCCGCCGCGAAGCGCAGCGGGTGGACGGGGCTCTCCTCGGAACGGAGGCCCTCCTCCATGCGCGCCGCGCGCCGCTCTTCCTCTTCCCTGAGCGCCTCCAGCCAGGCGAGGCGGCCGGCTGCGACCTCCTCCGAGGCCGCCGCGGCCGCCCCGGCCCCCGGCCCCAACCGCCCGGCGCGCCCGCGCACGACGGAGACGAGCACCTCAAGCTCCTCGAGGAGCGCCCGCAGGAACGCGGCCGGCTCGCACGCGGCGGCCACCTGCGCTTCGCGATTGCGGTGCAGCTCGGCCGGGTCCATGTCCGCGCGGATGAGGGCGGCGCGCTCGTTCCACGCCGGGGCGCGGCCGTAGCCCAGGCGGAAGTCGAGCGGCGCGCCCAGCAACACCACCGCGTCCGCCTCCTGGAGCGCCTTCTTGCGGCTGGCGGCGAAGGCGTGCGGGTGGCCCGCGGGCAGGATGCCGCGCGCGAGGCCGTTCGCGTAGACGGGGGCGAGGAGGCGCTCCGCGAGGCGGGCGACGTCCGCCGCCACACGCTCCGGCGCCGTCGCCCAGCGCAGCTGGCTGCCGGCGAAGACGAGCGGCCGGCGGCTCTCTATGAGCAACTCCGCCGCGCGGCGCACGGCGGCGGCCTCCGGGGGCGGCAGGGGGGCAGGCTCGGCCGGCCACCCCTCGTGCCCCGCGGCCTCCCGCACCGGCGCCGCCACCCCGTAGAGCACGTCCAGCGGCAGCTCCAGCGCCACGGGGCCCGGCGGCGCCGTCTCCGCGAGCGCGAAGGCCAGCTCCACGGCCGCCGCGATGTCCGCCGGGTCCGTCACGCGCCAGGCCGCCTTGCACACCGGCCGCACCACGGAGAGCGCGTCCATCTCCTGCAGCGCCCCCTGCCCGGCCAAGGCGAGCGGCGCCTGGCCCGCCAGGAGGACCATCGGGCTCTGCGCGCGCAGGGCGGTGGCGAGCGCGGTGACGGCGTTCGTCACCCCGGGGCCCGCCGTCACCGCCGCGACGCCGGCGCGGCCCGTCAGCCGGCCCCAACCGTCGGCCGCGAAGGCCGCCGTCGCTTCGTCGCGCACATCCACCACGCGGATGCCGTGGTCGAGGCAGCCATCGTAGATGGCCTGGATGTGTCCGCCGCAGAGGGTGAAGAGGTGCGTCACGCCGTGCTCCGCCAGCGCCCGCGCCACGCGCCGGCCGCCGAAGTCGAGCCCCTTCACGCCCCCGCCTGCCCCTCCCGCCGGCGCGCCAGTTCCTCCTCGCGCAGGACGCGCCGCAGCACCTTGCCGACCATGCTCTTCGGCAGGTCGTCGCGGAACTCGTAGGCGCGCGGAACCTTGTACGCCGCGAGGTGCGCGCGGCAATGGGCCGCAAGCTCATCGGCGGTGAGCGTCACGCCGGGCTTCGGCACCACAAAGGCCTTCACCGTCTCCCCGCGGTACGGGTCGGGGATGCCCACGACGGCCGCCTCCTTCACACCGGGGTGCGCGAAGAGCACCTCCTCGACCTCGCGCGGGTAGACGTTGTAGCCGCCGGCGATGATCATCTCCTTCTTCCGGTCGGTGATGTAGAAGTAGCCGTCGTCGTCCATGCGGGCGATGTCGCCCGTGTAGAGCCAGCCGTCGCGCAGCGCCTCCGCCGTCTCCTCCGGGCGGTTCCAGTAGCCCTTCATCACCTGCGGGCCGCGGATGCAGAGCTCGCCGATCTCGCCCACGGGCACGTCGCGCTCGCCGGTGTCGAGGTCGACAATGCGGCACTCCGTGTCCGGCACGGGCAGGCCGATGCTGCCGGGCTTGCGCAGCCCGGTGGTGGGGTTGGTGTGCGTGACGGGCGAGGCCTCCGAGAGGCCGTAGCCCTCGACGACCGTCGCACCGGTGCGCCGCTCGAACTCCCGCATGACCTCGACCGGCATGGCGGCGCCGCCGCTGTTGCAGACGCGCAAGCTGGAGAGGTCTTCCGGCGTGACGCCCGGCAGGTTGTTGATGGCGACGTACATCGTGGGCACGCCGGGGAAGGACGTCGGCCGGAAGGCGCGGATCAGGTCCATCACCGCCTGCGGCTCGAAGCGCGGAACAAGGAGCATCGTGCCGCCCGTGTGGACGGCGAAGTTCATGCAGACCGTCATGCCATAGGAGTGGAAGAGCGGCAGCGCCGTGAGGATGACCTCGTCCTCGCCGAGGATGTCGGAGACCCACGTGGCGATCTGCAGCGCGTTGGCCGCGAGGTTGAAGTGCGTGAGCATGGCGCCCTTGCTGGTGCCCGTGGTGCCGCCGGTGTACTGGAGGACGGCGACGTCCTCTTTCGGGTCGATCTCCACCGGCGCGGGCGCGGCGGGCACGGCCACCGCCTCGAACGGCAAGGCGAACGGCACATCAGGGCCGGCCGGCTCCGCGCCGGCCGGGGCGCCGGCCGCGCCCGCGCCCGGCGTGCGCACCACGATGGCGCGGCGCAGCCGCGTGCGGCCGCGCACCGCCTCCACGCGCGGCATGAGCGCATCCAGCGCCACGATGACCTCCGCGCCGGAGTCGTTGAGAAGGTGTTCCAGCTCCCGCTCTACGTAGAGCGGGTTCACCTGCGCGACGATCGCCCCGGCGATCATCGCGCCGTAATACGCGATCACGTACTGCGGCAGGTTGGGCAGCATCAGGGCGATGCGGTCGCCCTTCTTCACCCCCAGCCGCTGGAGCCCGGCGGCGAAGGCGGCCGCCGCGCCGTGGAGCTCACGGTACGTCATCCGGAAGGAGCCCAGCCGCACGGCTGTGCCGTCCGGCTTCCTGCGCGCCGTCTCTGCGAGCAGCTGGCCCAGGGAGATCTCGGGGTAGTCGAGGTGGGGCGGGACGTGAGCCGGGTAGTGAGCCAGCCAGGGTTTGTCGGCGTAACCCATGGCTCTGCCTCCTCGAGCGGTTTGGCAGCGCCATTCCACACCCCCGCGCGCAAGTCCTGCGGCCGGCGGGTGGCACTCCCGCCGCCCCGCCGTCATACCATTCTCACGTCTTGCGCACTCGCGCCGACGCGCCGCGGCCTGCGCGGGCGCCGATCACGACGATCTGGAGGGACGCCGATGCTGCCCATACCGACGCGCTTCGCCCTGGTGAGCGGGGCGGCGGAGGGCCGTGAACCCCTCACGGCCTTCGACGCCGCCCTTTTGGCCGCGGGGATCGGTGACGTGAACCTCTTGAAGGTCTCGAGCATCCTGCCGCCCGGCTGCCGCGAGGTGGAGCGGCTGGAGTTCCCGCCGGGGGCGCTCGTGCCGATCGCCTACGGCGCCATCCGCTCCACGGAGGCCGGGGCGCGGCTGGCTGCGGCCGTGGCCGTGGGCCTCGGGGGGCCGGGGCGCCCGGGCGTGATCGTGGAGCACACGCTGCGCGGTTCGCGGGAGGAGGCGGAGCGGGTGGTGCGGGCGATGGTCCTCGAAGCGTTCGCGAACCGCCTGCGCGGTGAGCCGGCGGCCGTGCGCGTCGCCTCCGCGGAGCACGTGGTGGAGCGCACCGGCTGCGCCTTCGCCGGCGTGGCGCTGTGGTTCGATTGAGCCGGCCGCCTCGACGCCGGTCACAGCGCCCGGCGGCCGCGGACGCGCGCCCAGGCGAGGATGAGCAAGAGCGGCAGGCTGCCCGCCAGGGCGGCGCGCGGCACAAACGCCAGCCCCAGCCGGTGCGCCGCCACGCCGCCCAGGAACGCGCCCAGCATGGCCGCGCAGGCCTCCGCCGCGTCGAGCAGGCCGCTTGCGCGACCGCGCGCGCCCTCGGGCACGCGCGCGGCGAGCCAGGCGTTCGTCGCCGTGCGCAGCACGGCGCTCATCGGGACGAGGTAGGCGAGGCTCGCCGCCCACGGTGAGCGCGTGGCCATGAGGAGGTACATGGCCGCGTAGCCGAGCGCGCTCCAGAGAAAGAGCGGCCCGCCGCCGCGCCGCTCGGCGGCGGCGGCGAGGGGGCCGTAGGCCCAGAGGTTCACGGCCGTCGAGGCGCCGATCGTCAGCCCGTAGAGGGGGGCCGGCACGCCCAGCTCCTGCGTGACGTACACGCCGTACGTCGCCGCCACGGCTTCCCATGTGAGCGAGGCGAGGAGGACGAATCCCAGCACCGGCGCGGCCGCGCGCATGGGGCTGGGCGCGGGGCCTCGACCGGCGATGCGGGAACCGGCGCGGCTGCTGCCGCGCGGGCCGCCGCCGCTGCCGCCACCGCCCCACCCCTCGCGCCGCGGCGCGTCCGGCACGGCCCATGCCACCCACACGGCCGCCGCCGCGAAGAGCGCCCCCATCGACCACATCCACGCCGCCAGCGCGGCCGCCCCCGAGCCCGCGGCCCAACCGAGGAGCGCGCTGCCGCCGAGGAAGCCGGCGGCCTCCGCGCGGTACCAGCCGGCCAGGTCGAGCACGGCGCGGCCCGGAGCGCGCAGCGTCCACCACACGCGCGCGACGGGGTTGAAGGCGCACGTGAAGGCCGACGCCGCCGCCACCAGCGCCACCGCCTGCAGAGATGCCGTCACGCGCGGGAGAAGCAGCATGAGCGCCGCGTACGCGGCGAGCCCCCCGACGAGAAACGGCCGCTGTCGCGCCAGGCGATCCGCCTGCCGCCCCCAGAAGGGCGCCGCCACGAAGCGCGCGGCGCCGGGCACCGCCGGCAGCAGGCCGATCACCCAGAGGCGCTCCTCGCCCAGATGCGCGTAGAGGTAGATGGGCAAGTAGGCGTAAAGGAGGACGTCCCCGGCCGCCCGGATCAGCACCGCCAGCTTGAGCGCAGCGATGGCGATTCCCCCACACCTACCGGAGCCGTCGTTCGCATACACGTCTATGTGCGCGGCTAGAGGGAAAGGACTGAGGGGATTTGGTCATCCGTCTGCGGGCCGGATTTCTGAAGAGCCTCGGCAGCGTGCTGGCGGGCGCCCTCATGGCCTGGGCCGTCCTTCTCCACGGCGCCCACCCGCCCGCCACCGCGCCGTCGGTGGCGGCCGTGCAGCCGGCCGCGGCCGCGGACGACGCCCAGTGCGGCAAGCCCGGCGCCCCCGACGCGCGCCTCTACGGGCGCGTCTCGGCCGACCAGCTGCCGTGGGCCGCCTCCCCGCCTCCCCGCCTGCAGGAACTCCTCGCGGAGACGCACAGCGACCGCCTCGTCTCCGCCTTCCGCACCACGCTGCCCAACCCGCTTTTCAACGAGGAGTACAACATCGGCCTGGCCGCCGATCTCCTCGCGGGACACGTCGTGCAGCCCGGCCAGGTGTTCTCCGTCCTGCACGCCATCGGGCCCTTCACCGCCGACCGCGGCTACCGCGACGGCCCCACCTACATCGGCGGCCGCATCGTGCCGACGATCGCCGGCGGCGTGTGCAAGATCTCCTCGACGATGTACAACGCCGTCGTCTTCGCCGACCTCCAGGTGGTGGAGCGCCACCCGCACGGCATGCCGGTGCCCTACGTGCCGCCCGGCCGCGACGCGACGATCGTCTGGGGCGCGCTCGACTTCAAGTTCCGCAACAACCGCGACAAGCCGGTCGTGATCTGGTCGGACACCAAGGACAACACGCTCTACATCGCCCTGTACGGCTCCTATGACCCGCCCGTGGTGACCTGGCACCACGAGGAGCTCGGCCGCGTGAAGGCGCCGACGATCCGCCGGCCGAACCCGGCCCTGCCGCACGGGGAGGAGCGCGTGCTGGGCGAGGGGCTGGACGGCGTCACGGTGCGCACCTGGGTGACGATCGAGCGGCCCGGCCAGCCGCCGGAGACGAAGATGATGGGCGTCGACAGCTACCGGCCGCTGCCGCGCATCGTGGAGTACGGACCGTGAACAACACGCTTCTCCTGGGGCTCCTGGGCGCGCTCTGCTGGGGCATCGCGCCCGTGTTCGGGAAGCTGGGGCTGCGCGACATCCACCCGGTCGACGGCCTTGTGGCGCGCACCATCGTGACGATGTCGTTCGTCCTCGCCTGGATCGTGGGGGCGGGGCGCGCCTCGCGCCTGGCGGAGATCGCGCCCAAGGACTGGCTCTACCTCGGGATCGAGGCCTTCCTCGCCACCCTGGCGGGCGATCTCTTCTATTATCTGGCGCTGAAGTGGGGCACGGCCGGCGGCGCGGCGGTCGCGCTCTCCGTCTCTCCCGTGTTCACCGTCTGGGTGAGCAGCCTTCTCCTGCACGAATCCTACACGTGGACGCAGATGATCGGCGCGTTGCTTGTGGCGGCGGGCATCCTCCTCGTGGCGGTCGGCGGCGACGTGTGACGGGCGGCGCGCGGGTGGCCGGGGTCGAGGGCGCGGAGCGAGGCCCGGGGCGATGCCGCGCCGAGCGGTATACTGACCATGGGAAGGTGCAGAGCGCATGCCTGAGTGCGAACGGCACGGACGGCCCACCGCCGCGCGGCTTCTGGCGCGGTGCCTGGAGGTGGAGGGCGTCACCCACGTCTTCGGCGTGCCGGGCGAGGAGAACATCGACCTGCTCGACGCATTGGCGGACTCCTCGATCCGCTTCGTGCCCACGCGGCACGAGTCCGGCGCCGCCTTCATCGCCAACGTCCTTGGGCGGCTCACCGGCCGCGCCGGCGTCTGCCTCGCCACGCTCGGCCCGGGCGCCACGAACATGCTCACCGGCGTCGCCGACGCCACACAGGATTTTGCGCCCGTCGTGGCCATCACCGGCCAGACGGCCCTTGCGCACATGCATAAGGAATCGCACCAGACGATCGACTCGCGCACCCTCTACGAACCGGTGACGAAGTGGAGCGTCCGCGTACTGCGCGGCGAGACGGTGCCGGAGATCGTCGGCAAGGCGTTCCGCCTGGCGGAGGCGGAGAAGCCGGGCGCGGTGCACATCGAGCTGCCGGAGGACGTGGCGGAGTCGCCGGTCTACGGTGACGCCCTCTGGGTGCGCGCCCCCTCGCGCGAAGCCGCCGCGCCACCGGAGCCCTCCGATGCCGCTGTGCGCGCGGCCGCAGCGTGCATCCGCGACGCCCGCCGGCCGGTGATCCTGGCCGGCCACGGCGTGGTGCGGGCCGGCGCGGTGGAGGCGCTGCGCCGCTTCGCGCGGGAGCTGGGCATCCCCGTGCTCAACACCTTCATGGCCAAGGGCGTCATGCCCCCGGAGGATCCGCTCTCGCTGCTCACCGTGGGATTGCAGTCGCGCGACTATCCCATGGTGGCGCTGGAGGAAGCGGACCTCGTGATCGCCGTCGGGTACGACGCCATCGAGTACGCGCCGGAGCGCTGGAACCCCGGTGGCCGCGTGCCCGTGGTGCACATCAGCCGCACGCCGCCCGATCCTGAGGTGCACTACCCCGTCTGCGCGGAAGTGATCGGCGGGCTCGCGGCCGCCCTGGAGCGGCTGCGCGCGACGGTGGGGCGGCGCGTGCCGTGCGAGGCGGCCGCCGGCTGGCGGGCGCTGGTCGAGGCGCGCATCCTGGGTTGGGGCGCGGGCGCCGCCACCGCGCGCGACCGCGCGGGCCTCGACCCGCGCGCTGCGCTGCGCCCGCTTGAGCCCTGGCTGGCGCGCGGCGCCACGGTGGTCTCGGATGTGGGCGCGCACAAGGTATGGGTGGCGCGCCACCTGCAGACCGGCCGCCCGAACTCGGTCCTCATCTCGAACGGCTTCGCCGCCATGGGCATCGCCGTGCCGGGCGCTGTGGCCGCGAAGCTCGTGCGGCCCGACCGGCCGGCCATCGCGCTCGCCGGCGACGGCGGCTTCCTCATGACCTGCGCGGAGCTGGAGACGGCGCACCGTTTGGGGACGCCGATCATCATCATCGTGTGGGTGGACGGCGGCTATGGCCTGATCAGCTGGAAGCAGGAGTTGAAGTTCGGGCGCGTCTTCGGCACGTCCTTCACGAACCCCGACCTCTCCCGCCTGGCGGAGGCTTTCTCCGCGCACTACGCCTACGCGCCGACGGCGGAGGCGCTCGCGTCCGTCCTGGAGACGGCTGCGCAGGCGGACCGCTCCACGATCATCGAGGTTCCCATCGACTACACCGCGAACCTGCGGCTCTCTGAAGAGCTGGAGAGCGCCGCCGCCGCTGCCGGAACCCGCCGTTGAACTTCAACCGCCGATCCGACGTCTCATCGCATAGACTTGAGGCGACCACACCGTCGAAGGGAAGCGGAAGGGCGGTGAATGCATGACCATCGCCGAATTCTGGCTCGCGGCGGGACTCGTGCTCTTCATTTTGGAGATCTTCTCGCTCGATTTCGTGCTCCTGTCCCTGGGCGCCGCGGCGATCGTCGCGGCGGCGGCGGCCGGCTTCGGCGGCGGCTGGACGGGGTCGATCGCCGCGTTCGCGGTGGCCGCGGCGGCGGCGCTGCTCTTCCTGCGGCCGTTCGCTGTGCGCCGCGTGCGGGCCCGGGGCGGGCCCACAAACGCGGAGGCGCTGATCGGCGCCGCCGGCTACGTCACGCAGGCGATCGACCCGCTCAAGGGCGGCCGCGTGCGCGTGGGCGGCGAGGACTGGGCGGCCCGCGCGGACGAGCCGCTGGCGGAGGACACGCGCGTCGTCGTCGAGGCCATCGAGGGGATCACGCTCATCGTAAGGAGAGACGCCTGATGTTCACGACCATCCTCTGGGTGATCGTCGCGCTCTTCGCCGTCACGCTCCTCATGCGCTCCGTGCGCATCGTGGAGCAGGCGACGGCCGTCATCATCCAGCGCCTTGGACGGTACCACACCACGCTGGGGCCGGGCCTGCACCTCATCGTGCCGTTCATCGACTCGGTCCGCGCGGTGCTGGACCTGCGGGAGCAGCCGGTCGAGTTCCAGAAGGTGCCCGTCATCACGGAGGACAACGTGACGGTGCAGGTGGACACCATCGCGTACATCCAGGTGGTGGACCCCAAGCGCGCCGTGTACGAGATCAGCAACTACCACATCGCCATCGAACGGCTGATCCAGACCACGCTGCGCAACGTGGCGGGCGACCTCACACTGGACGAGATGCTCACCTCCCGTGAGCAGGTCAACGCCAAGCTGCGCATCCACCTCGACGAGGTGGCCGACAAGTGGGGCGTGAAGGTCAACCGCGTGGAGCTGCGCGCCATCGAGCCGCCCGCCGAGATCCAGAACGCGATGGAGATGCAGATGAAGGCGGAGCGGGAACGCCGCGCGACGGTCACCGCCGCCGAAGCGGCGAAGCAGTCGGCCATCCTCCGCGCGGAGGGCGAGAAGCAGGCCGTGGTGCTGGCGGCGGAAGCGGCGAAGGAGCGCCAGGTGCTGGAGGCCGAGGGCGAGGCGCAGGCCATCCTGCGCGTGCGCCAGGCGCAGGCGGAGGGCTTGCGGCTGCTGCGGGAGGCCGGTGCGGACCAGGCGGTGCTGGCGCTGCAGGCGCTGGACGCGCTGCGCGCCGTCGCCGACGGGCAGGCGACGAAGATCTTCATTCCGTCGGACCTGATGAACCTCCTCGGCGCGGTGGGGGCGCTCGGCGAGGTGTTCCAGGCGCGCAGCGGCGCGGCCGCAGCCACGGGCGAAGGCGGGGGCGCGGCCGCAGGCGGGGGCGCGATGCCGGCGCGCGGGGGCGGCGAGGGGTAGTCGACGCGGGGGCGGCGAGGCAAGGCGGCGGCACGGGCAGCGCGCGGGGCGCGGCGGCGCGGGCGGGGCGCGGCGACGCGCGCGGCAGCTGCCGTCGAACGAGGCCGCGGACGCGGCCGTTGGAGGCGATGGACGCCTCGAGCGCCGTCGGTAAGCGCCTCGGGCGCGGGCGGTGGAGGCGACGGGCGCCGTCGATGGACGCCTTCGCCGCAGCCGGTCGACGCTGCCGACGCCACGCACGGAGGCAACGGAGCGTCGTAAGTGCTTCAAAGGCCTCAACATCGCGTCCGCCGGCCCGGAGGCGGAACTTTAGTGCGGAAACGCAGCTATCAGGGGACGTAACGGCGATTTATGTAGCATCTCCTCCGACTTAGCGTTCGAAGGTGCCTTAAAGCTCCCGCCACAGCGGCGGGAGTCACGTTTAAGGCATGATGGAGCCTTATGCAGGGAGCGCTGGCGGCGGGTGACGTTGTGGCCCGCCGCGGCCAACCCGACGGCGGGGCCTCCGCCCGTCCCTCCCGCCTTCCCGGGCGCACGACCCACGGCCCTTCCCGTGCCCGATCCCGCCCCTGCGCGCGCCCCTTCCCACCGCCTCCCCGCGGTCGCGAGCGAGCCCGCCATGACTCGTCCGAATGAGTACGGATGAGAGAGGCGGCCCTTTTCCTGCCGTCCCGGGATTGCCTCTTCGTTCCACGCGCCGCCCGGCCGTGCCGTCACTTGGCTGCCACCGGTTCCAGGTTACATAATGCAGGCGGAATCGGCGGAAGAAGTTCCCCGGTTCACCGAATTATTCCGATTCACTCGACTCGTTCCGGACGTTCGCGTCCGGTACTGGGAGGTGAAGAGGAATGCTCAGGACTGCTTGGCGTGAATGGTTGATGGCACTGGTCGGCGCCTGGTTCATGGTGAGCGCGTGGGCGCTGGCGTCAGCCGCTAAGAACAGCGGAGTCTTCTGGAACTTCCTCGTCTTCGGACTTCTCATCCTCATCGCGGGCGTCTGGACCGCTCTGGATGCCTCGCGGGAATCGAGCTGGCGCGAGTGGCTGGCCGCGCTCTTCAGCGCCTGGCAGGCCGTCTCGCCCTGGGTGTTCGGCTTCTCCCACATGACGACGGACACCTGGGTGACGTTCCTCGCCGGCGTGATCGGCGCGGTCACGGCGGCGTGGACGGCGATCTCACCGACGGAGCGGCCGACGGAGTCGGCTTCATCGTAACGCCGGTCGCCATCATCGGAGCAGCGGGCAGGTGGGCGCAACCGCCGCCTGCCCGCGTATTTTTGTGCCCGCGTGGGGGATTGGGGCCGGGATCTTACGCCGATGGGCGCCCGCACACTCGCGCCCCGCACGCGGTCCTGACCCCTCGGTTGCCGCCCCCGCGCCCCTCACCGCTCCCGCGCCCGCGCCTCGAGCGGCAGCCACACACGGAAGAGCGCGCCGCCCTCCGGCGCCTCGCCGGCCTCGATGCGTCCGCCGTGCGCCTCCACGATCTCCCTCGCGATGGCGAGGCCCAGTCCGGCTCCGCCGGAAGTGCGGCGCGGACCGCCCTTCAGCCGCACGAAGCGTTCAAAGACCTCCTCGCGAGACTCCGGCGGAATGCCGGGGCCGTCGTCGGCCACCTCCAGCACCGCCGCGGCTTCCCGGGTGGCGCCGCCGCCGCCGCGCCGCACGCTGAGCCGCACGGTGCCGTCGTCGGCCGTGTGACGGAGGGCGTTGTCGAGGAGAGCGAGGAGCATCTGCCGCAGGCGCACGGCGTCCGCGGTCATTTCCAGGGACGGCTCCCCCTCGTACTTGAGCGACCGCCGCCCGGCCACGGAGCGGACCGTCTCCAGCGTGTCCCGGGCGAGGGCGGCCAGGTCCACCCGGGCGGGGTGGAGCGGCAGGGAGCCGCCCTTGCCCTCGTCCGCCCGCGCGAGCTGGAGGAGATCCTCCACAAGACGGCCCAGATAGGCCGTCTCCCGTTCGATCGCGGCGAGCGACGCATCGAGCACGCCGGGGTCGGATTTGCCCCAGCGCAAGAGCATCCTTGCGTGGCCGTGGAGGATGGTGATGGGGGTGCGCAGTTCGTGCGAGGCGTCGGCCACGAACCGCCGCTGGCGCAGGTACGCCGCCTGGATCCGGTCGAGCATCGCGTTGAAGGTCGCCGAGAGGCGGTAGAGCTCGTCCTTCGGTCCCGAGAGGGGCAGGCGCGCGGACATGTCCTCGGCGCCGATGCGCGCGGCGGTCGTGGTGATGCGGTCCACGCGGCGCATGGCCGCGCGGGCGATCGCATAACCCCCGGCCGTGGCCATGAGGAGGCCCGCCGCCCCGTCCCAGAGCAGGCGCTTCAGGAGTTCCGCGAGCGACGCTTCCGCGGGCTCCCACGGAACGGCCACGGTCAGGAAGGCGACGGTGCGCCCGCCCTGCGGAACCGGCGTGACGAGGTACGCCATGGTGAGGCCCCGGCTCTCGAACCACGACAGGCGCCCGACGGGCGCGAGGGGCATGCGCGGGGGCGCGGCGGGCGTCCGCACCCGCACGCGGCCCGCGGTGTCCGCGATCTGCGCCGCGGTGCCGTCCAGGCCGGCGAGGAGGTCTTCGTCAAAGAGGCCCGCGTGGTTGCCTGTGCTCTCCCCGTCCGCCGCGGGGGCCTCGTTCTCGCCGGAGCTGGCGAGGCGCGCGAGGACGGTGTCCGCTTGGGTCTGGAGCTCCCGCAGCGTGGCGTTGCGGTAGGCGGCCGACGCCCCGGAGTAGACGAAGAGGCCGGAGAGCAGCAACACAAAGGCGGTCACGGCGGCGTACCAGGCCGTGAGCCGCGCGGTGATGCTCTGTCTCATGCCGCCATCTCCGGAGTCACCGGTCGGCTCCGGCGTCCGCGGGGGTGCGGAGCACGTAGCCGACGCCGCGGACGGTGTGGATCAGCTTCCAGCCGAACGGCTCCTCAAGCTTGGCGCGCAGGTAGCGGACGTACACGTCGACCACGTTGGAATCGCCGATGTAGTCGTACCCCCAGACGCGGTTCATCAGGGTTTCACGGCTCAGCACCACGTTCTTGTGGCGGAGGAAACACTCCAGAAGCGCGAACTCCGTCTTCGTCAGCTCCACCGGGACGCCGCGCACGGTCACGGAGTGCTGCTGCGGATCGAGGACGAGTTCTCCGGCGATGAGCTGCGGGGCGGCCTCGGCGATCCGGTGCCGCCGCAGGGCGGCGCGCAGGCGCGCGAGGAGCTCCTCGATGGCGAACGGCTTGGTCACGTAATCATCGGCGCCGGCGTCCAGCCCGCCGATCTTGTCGGTGAGCCCATCCCGCGCCGTGAGCATGAGGATGGGGATCGCGGACGCCTGGCGCGCCCGCCGGCACACCTCCACGCCGTTCAAGCCGGGCAGCATCACATCTAGGATGGCGGCGTCGCAGCGCCCTTCGAGGATCACATCCAGCGCCGCTCGCCCGTCCGCGGCTTCGACGACGTCGTAGCCCTCATGCTGCAGCTCGAGCACCAGGAAACGGCGCAGGTCCGGCTCGTCCTCGGCCACGAGAATGGAAGCGGGCATGTCTCCCCCACACCTCCTGAAGGGCGCCGGAGGGGGCGGCGCCCCCGGCCGTCCCGTCCGGCCCCGTGAGATCATTGTCTCACGGCGCGCCGCTGGAGACGTGCGCCGGCCGGGGGAGACGGAAAGCAACCGCCCGCCCTTGCGGGCGCGGCGGTCGCTATGGAGGAGCCGGGTATTCACTTCCCGGTGGCCGCCTGGCCGGCATCGCCCGCGTCCGTCTCTCCCGCGTCCTGGTGGTCGCCCTGGGCCTCTACCTGGGCGTTGTCGCCGGCACCTTCGGCTCCGTCGTTGTGTCCGGACTCGTTCTCCACGTTGCCCTGCTCGCCGTCTTGGGCGTTGTCCTGCTCTCCGTTGTCGACGTTGCCCTGTGCGCCGTCTTCCACCTGACCCTCGTCATCCGGGGCGGCCTGCTCGCCCTCCTGAACGTCGGCCTCGGCGGTGCCGGCGGTGGCGGCTTCACTCGGCTGGACGGCGGCCGGATGCTCCGATGTCCCCGCCTTCGCAAAGACGGCATGCGCGCCGGCGCCGCCCGCGGCCAGGAGAAGCATCAACCCTGTGACGAGCGCAACAACCTTCTTCATGCGATCACCTCCTCTCCGGTCATGGGGTGACTCACGCCCATGACCATCATCGAGAAGCGCGGTTAGGCGGCCGTTAGGGGAAGATTAGAGGTCGATGAGAGCGGCGCGGTCTGCCATGGGTGTGATCATGCGCTGCGGTCAGGCGTCTCTCAGATACGCGATGGCGTCCGTCGTCATCGCAAGCGGCTCGAAGCCGAACGCGCGGCGCACCGAATCCGGATCCGTGACATTGTCGAAGGCGAGCTGCGCCAGCTCATCCGCCGTGACGGGCGGGTCCGGCAAAAGGCGCGCCATGACCGGCACGACGGGGCGCATGAGCCACACGGGGACCGGCACGGGGAGGCGCCGCAGGCCGAGGGCCTCCATGACGCGCTCCAGGATCTCGCGGTACGTGAGCCGCTCCGGGCCCCCGAGCTCATACACGCGCCCGGCGTGCGCCTCGTCCGCCAGGGAGGCGACGATGCAGCGCGCCACGTCGTCGGCGGCGATCGGCTGGAACCGCGTGCGGCCGCCCGCAGGCAGGGGCACGAAGGGCGGCGGCGTCATGCGCAGCGACTGCACGATCCGGTCGAGGAAGCCGAAGCCCTCGCCGAACATCACCGACGGGCGCAAGACCGTCCACTGCAAGCGCGACTCGCGCACCGCCTGCTCGCCGAGCCACTTGGAGTAGACATAACGAAGGTGAGGGTCGTCCCGCACGCCGAGGGCGCTCACGTGCACGATGCGCCGGACGCCCTGCCGCTCCGCGGCCGCGACCACGTTGCGCGTCCCCTCCACGTTGACGGTGTGGAAGGTGGCGCCGCCGCGCTCCCGGATGACGGCCACGAGGTGGACGACGGCCTCCGCTCCCTCAAGCGCGCGCTCCAGCGCGGCGCGGTCGCGGACGTCGGCGACGGCCATCTCCACGCCGCGCAGCGCCCCCGTGAGGGGCGCCACACCCACGCCGCTGGGCCGGGCGCCGCGCGCAGCGGAACGGCCGGCCGCGGCGGTATCGCCCGGCGCGGCGCGGAGCACGGCCCGTACGTGGTGCCCGGCCTCCCGCAGCTGCCGCACGACCCGCCGCCCAAGATATCCGCCTGCACCCGTCACGACGACGTTCATCGTCCAACCCCTCCCTTTCCGTCGCCCGCGGCGGCCCGCGCGAGGTCGGCGAGCGCCGCCGCGAAGCGTTCCAACTCCCGCGGCTGAAGGCGCACGAGAGCGTCCACCACGTCATCCAGCGCCCGGTAGAAATCGCGCAGGGCGCGGACACGCCGCAGGGCGTGCGCGGCCTCCGCCGCCTCGGGATCCCCGGGTTCCGCGTCCGCAGCTGCGTCCCCAGCCGCGGCCGCCAGCGCCGCCTCGGCCTCCTCCACCAGGCGGAAGGACGCCTCGAACTCCGGCCTCTGGCGCCGGCTCAGGACGGCCAGGCCGATGCGCCAAAAGTCGGTCTCCGCCTCGAAATACACGCGGCGGTCCGCGCGCCGCCAGGAGCGGCGCACCATGCCGAGCTGCTCCAGCGGCCGCACGGCGAGGCTGACGGCTCCCTTGGTGACGCCCAGCGCCTCAGCCACCTCTGTGAGGCTCAGCGGCCGGCCGGCCAGGTAGAGCACGGCGTAGATCTCCCCGGGCGCCTTGCCGAGGCCCCAGAAGGCGCTCTGGCGGCCGAGTGCCTCTATCAGGAGCTCTCGCGCGCGATGAGCGGCGCCGGCCATGGGTGGATCCCTCCTTCCGTAGATAGCATACGCCAAACGGAGGTCACGTTGAAAACGATTTAAACGTGAACCGACACCGCGCACCCACCCCGGCGGCCGGCGCCGGCACGCGCCCGTCCGCCCGCGCCCGTCCGCCCGCGCCCGGCCGCCCCCGCGGCCCGGGCACGAACCCGACCGGCCATACCGACCGCGCGCCGCGGCGAATCTGCTACCATGGCCGTATGAGCCTGGAACCGCAAACAGCGACGCAGCCCAGCCGCATCCGCCTCATCGCGCTGGACCTGGACGACACCCTCCTCGGCCGGGACGGCCGCATCCACCCCGCGGATCTCGCCGCGCTGCACGCCGCACGGCGCCGCGGGGTGCGCCTCGTGGTCGCCACCGGGCGCACGTGGGCGGCCTGCCGCGAATACGTCGCCCAGCTGGGGCCGGACGTGCCGGCCATCACCACGGGCGGTGCGCTGGTGCAGGACCCGGACGGGCGCCTCTTGGAGAGCTGGCGCCTGCCGGCTGAGGTGGCGCGGGAGGCCGTGGCCTGGGCGGACGCGCACGGCGTTCCGGTGCGCGTCGACCTGGACGACGCCTTCCTCTTCAACCGCCATCCGGGCAGCGACTTCTGGAATCCGGACAGCCCGCCGTACCAGCTGCGCCCCTTCGAGCGCGTGGTGGACGGTCTCGCCCGCTCCCTGGACCGCGACCCGTTCCAGGTGGTGGCCGTGGGGCGGGCGACGGTGCGGGGCCTTCTGCGCGCGTTCGGGCATCTTGAAGGCGAGATCCGCCTTCTGGCGCTGCCGGACCGCGATGACCCGACGGTGTTGCACATCACGCACCGCCTCGCCACGAAGGGCCTGGCCCTGGCGTGGCTCTGCGAGCGCCTCGGCATCCCGCGGGAGGCCACCATGGCGTTCGGCGACGGCATCAATGACCTGCCCATGCTGAGCTTCGCGGGCGTCGCCGTGGCGCCGGAGCACGGCGTGCCGGCGGCGCGCTTTCTCGCGGACGACGTCCTCCGGGGGCCGGGCGGTTTCGCGGAAGTGTTGCGCCGCCACGGGGTGATCTCCGAGGAGGACGCGGCAGGCGCGGAGGGCCGCGCAGCGGAGGCGGACGTGGACGGCCGCGCGGCCGAGGCGGACGGCCGGGCGGCCGACTGACGCCGCCCAAGAGGCCGCCGTACGGGGCAACGCAGGGACGGCGGCCCAGCGGCCACGCAATTCGGTGGGAGGCGAAGCGATGGCGCGCGCGTTGACGGTCTACCTCTTCGGTGTGTTCGTCGGGGCCTTGGACATGAGCGTCATCGGGCCGGCCTTTCCCCTGATCGCGCGGGATTTCGGCATCTCCCTCACGTGGGACGCGTGGACGGTGACGGCGTACACCGTCGCCTACGCGACGGCCACGGTGCTCGCGGGGGCGCTGGGCGACCGCTACGGCCGCCGCCTGCTCTTCGCCCTGGGGATGCTGCTCTTCGGGGCCGGGTCGGCCGTGGCGGCGGCGTCGGGCACGTTCGCGGCCTTCCTCCTCGGCCGCGCGGTGCAGGGCGCCGGCGCGGGCACGATCTTCCCCAACGCCCAGGCCGAGGGCGTGCGCTTCTTCCCCGAGGGGCGGCGCGGGCTGGCGCTCGGCATCTTCGGCGCCGTCTTCGGCCTCGCGAGCATCATCGGGCCGAACGTCGGCGGGGCGCTGGCGCAGGCCTTCGGCTGGCCCGCGATCTTCCTCGTGAACATCCCCCTGGCGGCGGTGGTGCTGCTGCTCGTGCCCACGCTGCCGGCGACGCCGGGGCACGGCCGGGAGCTGCCGGACGTGGTCGGCGGGCTGGCCTTCGCCGGCACCGTGGCCGGCCTGCTCCTGGGCTTGACGTTCGGCGGTGCGGCGCGCTCCCGCTGGACGGCGTGGGCCGCCGCCGCGCTGTTCGCGGCCCTCTTCGCCTACCGGCAGCGGCGCGCGCGCACACCCTTCCTCGACACCGGCGCCATCACCGGCACGGCGGGCGCGACGCTGGTGGCCGGCGCGGCGATCGTCGGCCTCGACATGGCGGCCGCCGTCTTCGTGCCCGGCCTGGCGCAGCGCGCGCTTCACTTCAGCGTGTTCGGGTCGGGGCTGGCGGTGATGCCGGCCGCCGTCTCCGGGGCCGTGCTCGCCGGCGTTGGCGGCGTGCTCGTCGACCGCATCGGACCGCGGCGCGTGCTGCAGATCGGCCTGGCCGCGGGCGCGGTGGGCGGCGTGCTGCTCGCGCTGCCGCATCTCACGGTGGCGCGCTTCATGGTGGCGATGGCCTTCTTCGGCATGGGCACGGCCTTCACGATGGGCGCGCCCCTCAACCGCATCGCGCTCGCGCTCTACCGTGACGAGCGGGCGGGGGAGGCGCTTTCCCTCGTGGCCGTGTTCCGCACGATCGGCCTTGCGGCGGGGCCGGTGCTGCTCGCGGTGGCGGCGCGGCACGCCGGGGACGCGGGCCTCTTCGGTACGGTCACGCTCGCGTCGCTCGCGGGGATCCTTCTCTTCAGCCGCGTGCGCGACGTCCGCGCGGCCGCGGGGGAGGCGGCGTCGTGATGGGCGTGCCGGCGGGGGAGGCGTCGTGATGGGCGTGCCGGCGATCGACCTGTCCATCGAACGGTCGGTGACGAGCCTCGCCGGACACCACGCGTGGCTCGACGCGCTCGGCATCCTCTTCGGCCAGTACGGGCCCCTTCTCATGCTGCTCCTATGGGTGGCCGTCTGGTTCGGCAGCGCGCGCCGCCGCGGGGCGGAGGAGGAGGCGGGCGTGGACAAGGGCGCGGAGCCGGGCGGCGGCGTGGAAGTGGCCGGGCGCTCGGTGAGGTTGGCGGTGATCGACGCGATGTGGGCGGGGATCGCGGCCCTCGCGGTCAACGCGCTCTTGTCCCACCTTTGGTACCGCCCGCGCCCGTTCGTCGCGGATCCTCACCTCTTCCGGGCGCTTGTGCCTCATAGCGCGGACAGCTCGTTCCCGAGCGATCACGCGGCGCTGGCCTTCGCGTGGGCGACGGTCGCCCTCCTCGCGCGGCTGCGCCTCCGCGGCTGGATACTGGCGCTGGCCGCGCTGACGGGCGCCGGCCGCCTCTACTTGGGTGTGCACTGGCCGAGCGACGTGGCCGCGGCGGCAGTCGTCGGCGCCCTCGCCGCGGCCGCGCTGTGGCGGGCGCGCGCGTGGCTGCGGCCGGTGAGCCGGCGGCTGGTGCGCATCGGCGAGCGCATCACGTGGAGGGGCTGCCCGGGCCGGGCGCGCGTCGAGCCGCCGCCCGCGCTCGCCGCCCGTGGCGTCGCCCTCGCCCGCGGCGCCGCGCCACTGCCTTCTCCCTCGCCGCGAGCGCCGCCGCCGAACGTCGCGAGCGGCCGCCGGCATCAGCCCGTGCCGCCGCGGCGTTCGCCGGGCGCACGGCAGGCCACGCGATCCCCAGCCCCACACCGGCCGCCACCAGCGACGCCACCGGCAGCGCATAAACGCACGCGTCCGCCACCGCCCGCTCCGACGGCGCCGAGCGCGGCGGCGAGGGCCGCCGATGCCCTCGCAGATGCCGACGGCCTCGCCGCTCTCGCGCGGCGTGCGGTACGCGCGAGCCAGCCCATCGCACCAAACCGTCACGAGCGGAGTACATGGGCGCCAACATGCGACCGCCGTGACAGCGGATCGCGCACGGCGATGCTCACCGCGAACATCAGGACGTACCCCAGCGCGCCAGCGCGCAGCACGCGCTCGGGCCGTACCGGTCGGCCAGCCGGCCGACCGGCCCGAGGACGGCGCGATCCCCAACGCGCTTCCAGAGGCGGCCAGGATAAACCCCACATAGTCCTTAGCGTGCAGGTGCTCGGTGGTGCAGCCGAGAAGGGGCGAAGAACGCCTCGCTGGCCTGGAGCGCCACGAACAGTATAACTGGCGCACGCAGAGGCCGGCGGAGAGGCTGCCCGCGAACCACCCGCCCGTGCGTGCGCGGTAGAAGCCGGCGGCCGCCTGGGCCGGCCGGTCGGGGTGACGCAGCGTCAGCCACGTCGGAGCGAGCGCCGGCACAGCCGCGAGCGCGGCCGTCGTGGCCACGGCCTCGGCGAGGAACGCCGCCGCGCCCCGGGTGACGGAGAGCGCCGCGAGGCCCATCGCCATGAGCCCCAAGCCGCACGCGGCCAGCGCCAGCGGCCGGCCCGTGCGATCTCCCTGCCGCCCCCAAGCCGCGGCCGCCACGAACGTGACGAAGGACGCGACACCCGTGGTCAACGTGACCCGCGAGAGGTGCGTCCATCCCAGCGCCTCGCGCATGAAGAGGGGGCCGTAGCCGTAGAACGCGGCGCCGAAGGCGCCTTCCGCCAGGGCGGCGCACAGCAGGGACACGTGTTCCCACTCGGTTCCGGCCAGCCTGCGCATGCGCCGCATCACTCCCCATGTATGGCCGTGAATGGCCGGCTTCCACCGTGAGATGTGCACGCTCCTCCAGTGGGCGATGCCGCGGTGACGATGCGCATCGCCGGGAGAGGAGACGCCCCGGCCGAGCACGGTGGGCGCGCCACGCGCGACCGTGACACGCACGAGCGCCGACCGTCGCGCAGCACCGCGACGATGGCGCGCAACCGCGACGGTGGGGCGTACGACCGGGACGGCGGCGCGCGACCGCGACGGTGGCACGCACAGGACCGTCCCTCGCACCATCTGGGGCGGCGCGGCGCCGCAGCTCAGCCGCGGCTCAAAGGTTAGAGGCCGAAACGACTTTAAACGGGCCGAGAGGCCGGGATTTCGCGATGATAAGGCCTGGGAAGGCCTCATCCGACGCTGTGGTTGACATAACTCTACCTTCCGGTCACCTTCCAAGATTCAAAACAGCCTTATGGTCCCGGCCGCGCCGCAATCTGCTGCGGTTAGATGCGGTATAGGCCTTACGGCCGCCGCGGCGTTCAGGAGGACCGACGGGTGACGGCGATGGCCGGCGCTGCGCCGGCCAAACGGCGCGGGCCGCGGCCCACGGCCCGCGCCGCCGCCCCGCGCCCGCACCCCGGACCCCCGCCCCCTACCCGCGCCCCGCCGCCCGTCCCAACCGGGGCAAGAGCACCTCCGGCTCCGCGCGCTCCACCGTCCACGCCGCGGCGCCGTGCGCGCGCGCGAAGGCGTCCAACCCCGCGCGCAGCCGCCGCACCCGCGCGCGATCCGGTTCCACTCCCGGCTCCAACGCGAGCCGCGCGATCCGCATCGTCGACGACCCTTTCTCCAAACGCGGGTCGATGCGGCCGATCAACGCGTCGCCCTCCACGATGGGCATCGCGTAATACCCGAAGGCGCGCTTCTCCTTGGGAGTGTACACTTCCCACGAGTACGAAAACCCGAAGAGATCCTCAAGCCGCCGCCGCGACCATAGCAGGTTGTCCAAAGGCGGCACGAAGGTGAGGCACGGCTCCACCTCGGCGCGCTCCAGCGCCGGCAGCGGCTCCGCATCCTCCTCCAGAATGAAGTACGGCCGCCGCACACCGTCGACGCGCACCTCGCGGAGAAGGCCCTGGCGCTTGTCCTCCTCCGCCAGGCGCCGGCGCTCGGCGGGGGGCGTCGCGCTCCACCCGAAGCGGAAATCGGACAGGTCGAACACCCGCAGGGCGCGGTAATATTTCCACCTCAACCGGCGACGGAACTCCGCCAGCGCCTCCGCCAAGCCGGGCAGGCCACGCACGGCCTCGACCTGGCGCCACAACTCCGGCGGCAGCCGGCGCTCCGGAACGTCGTACGCCTTCTCGATCCCCCTGCGCCGCGAGACGACGACCCGCCCGCCTAAGAGGAGCTGGCCCAGGGGAGGGATGCCGTCGGGCCGTGGCGTGTCGCCCGCCGGCATGTAGCCCGCCGACCACGACTCCGACGGCGTGCCGAGCTGGCGCGCCGTCTGGTCGGGAGAGCGCGTGAGGCTCTCGACGATGCGGTCCAGCGCGACGCGATCCGTGTGGGGCGATGCCAGCGCCGCCCGCCAGAAATGCTCCATCACGACGGCGTAGGTGGGCAGGTCTTCCACGGGCAGGATGCAGCGCGCCTGGCTCGCGTACTCGAACACGCGCCCCGCAGGGTACAGCGCCTCCAGGTCCGCGGCCCGGTACCCGGCCACCCGCGCCGCCAATACCAAATGTTGGTTCGGCGCGACGGCCGACACCGGATCCACCTGGACGCACTCGAGGCGGCGGATCGCGTCCAGCGCGCCCTCACGGCCCCGCAGTTCCTCCCGCCACGGCCGCCCCGCATCCACCGCATCCGCCTGCAAAAGCCCCTGGCGCCAGAGCAAAAGCCGCCTCAGGGCGCGCACGCCGATCGGCAACGCCGCTCCTCCTTCCCGGCCATCGTAGACGAACACACGTTCGCCGTCAATCAAGCTGGGTGGGAGGGAGGGGTGCCGGTCCGGGAGACAAGGGGAGGGGGATGGGCAGGGAGCGGGTTCGGCTGGGAAAACGCCGGAGGGCTGGGAACGCGAGTTCAGCGGACGGTTGCCTGCTCGCCGCGCGGCGCGTCGACGGGCGAAGCGCGGCGACCCCAGCGCCTCAGGAGCAACGGGGGAAGGGGGCGATCCCAGCGCGTTAGGCGCATTTTGCGACTTCGCCCCGCCACATCCGGGGGTTGGGCTCGCCTTCAGGAGCATCCGATGCCCTATTCCGGGGGGCACCCTGTCCGACTGTTCTTTATGTCAACCAATAGGGCGCACACTGAGCCTAAGCCGGTGGGCGTAACGCATTATGTGAACTGATAGGGCGCAATGTGCGCCTTCCTCGTCACGGTCGAGTCCGACGACGATGACCGCGTCGGCGGCCGCCCCCCGCCCCCACCCCCGCGCCCCTCGCCCGCGCCCCAAATACCGCTTGCGCGCTTGAATTGCTTTCCACTATCTTGAAACCAATATCTCGACCGGTTTCAATGTGGTTGAAGCGTGGTTCGTTGACGCTGACTGCGATGGGGGGCGGTCGCACCGTGGACAACCTTAGAAGGAGGACGATGCGGCGGGCTTGGCGCATCGCCGCCGCGCTCCTGGCGGGAGCCGTGCTCCTGGCCGGGTGCGGGTCGGGCGGTTCCGGCTCCGCCGGCGGCGGCTCGGAGGCGCAGGGCGGCCAGGGCGCGCAGGGGTCGAACGTGGCCGTTTACGCCGTCACCACCGAGCCGATGATCTTCTGGGACCCCAGCGACGGGTTCTCCAACGAGATCATCGCCATGAACAACATGTACGAGACGCTCTTGCGCTATGATCCGTCGACGAACTCCTTCATCAAGGTGCTGGCGACGGACTACAAGAGCTCGCCGGACGCGCTCACGTGGACGTTCACGCTGCGCAAGGGCGTGAAGTTCCACACGGGCAAGACGATGACCAGCGCGGACGTGAAGGCGTCCTTTGAGCGCACCATCCAGCACGGCAAGGGCGCGGCCTACATCCTCGACCCGATCCAGTCCATCGACACCCCGGACGACTCCACGGTGGTCTTCCACCTCAAGTACCCGGCGCCGATGGACCTCATCGTGAGCTCGCCCTATGCCGCCTACGTCTTCGACACGGACGTCCTCAAGAAGAACGGCGACGACTGGTTCAACCAGCACCACGAGGCGGGCACCGGCCCGTACATGCTGAAGAGCTGGAAAGAGAACGACGCCCTGGTCCTTGAGAAGTTCCCGGACTACTGGGGCGGCTGGAAGACGAACCAGTTCGACACGGTGATCATCAAGCCCGTCGAGGAGACCTCGACCAAGATGCAGATGCTGCAGGCCGGCCAGGCGGATGTCGTCGACCAGCTGCCGTATGAGCAGCTGCAGGCGCTGCAGAACGATCCGAACGTGGAGATCGTCAAGACGAACTCCTGGCAGAACCTCCTGGCCTTCTTCAACACGAAGAAGAAGCCGCTCGACGATGTCCGCGTGCGGCAGGCGCTCTCGTACGCGTTCCCGTACCAGAGCGTGATCGACGACGTGATGCACGGTATGGCCACGCAGGCGCGCGGTCCGGTGCCGGCGGGCCTCTGGGGCCACGACGACAACCTCTTCCAGTACCAGGAGGATCTCGAGAAGGCGAAGCAGCTCCTGGACCAGGCGGGCGTGAAGCCGGGCCTCAAGCTGACGCTGACCTACACCTCCGGCGACGAGAACGAGCGCCGCGTGGCGGAGCTCTGGAAGGCGGAACTCGCGAAGCTCGGCATCACACTGGACATCCAGGCCATGCCGTGGGATCCGCAGTGGCAGCTGGCGAAGGCCACGGATCCGCAGAAGCGCCAGGACATCCTCATGATGTACTGGTGGCCGGACTATGCGAATCCGTATAGCTTCCTCTTCAACATGTTCCACAGCGAGCAGACGGTGAACTTCAACCTGGCGTACTACAGCAATCCGGACTTCGACAAGCTCATCGACGATGCCAACCGGATCTCCGCCACCGACCGCTCGCAGGCGGAGGCCAAGTACGCCCAGGCGCAGGAGATCCTCGTCCGGGACGCGCCGGCCGTGTTCATCTACGACCAGAGCTACGTGCGGCCGATCCGCAAGTCCTTCGGCGGCTACGTGGACAACCCGGCGTACCCGAACGTGGTCTTCTTCTACAACACGTACCGGAAGTGAGCGCGGCGGCCGCGCCCCCGCGCCGCGGGCGCGGAGCCCGATGGGATCACACAGCGGGTCGCCCCGGCACCGGCCCCCCCGGGGGCCGGTGCCTCGCTTGCCGGGGCCGCGCGGCGGGGATGCGAAGGAGGTGAGCGGCTGTGGCCGCGTACATCGCTCGGCGGCTTCTTCTGGGCCTCGTCGTGATCTGGGGCCTGACGGTCGTGACGTTCGCCATCGCGCGCGTGGCGCCCGGCGACCCGGCCGCGCGCTGGGTGGGGCCGCACGCCACGGCCGAGCAGATCGCGCAGGCCCGCGTGGAGCTGGGGCTGGACAAGCCTCTTTACGTGCAGTACGCGCGCTACCTGGGCCAGCTGCTGCACGGGGACCTCGGCGTGTCCATCCGCACGCACCAGCCGGTGGCGGCCGACATCCGCACCTTCCTGCCGGCGTCCCTGGAGCTGACGGTCGCCGGCATGGCGCTGGCCGTGATCCTCGGCATCCCGCTGGGCGTGGCGGCCGCGGCGCGCTCCGGGCGGTGGCTCGACCACCTCACGCGGCTCACGTCCATCGGCGGCGTGTCGATGCCCACCTTCTGGCTGGCGATGATCCTGCAGCTCGTCTTCTTCAAGCAGCTGCATCTCTTGCCGCTCTCGGGCCGCATCGACACGATGACGCCGCTCCTCCACCCGGTGCAGCCCATCACCGGCTCCTTCCTCCTCGACGGGCTCTTGGAGGGCAACTGGCCGGTCTTCAAGGACGCGCTGGCGCACCTCATCCTGCCCGCGGTGACGCTCGCCGCCTACCCGCTGGGGCTGATCGTGCGCATGCTGCGCTCCTCGATGATCGAGACGCTCGGGGAGGACTACGTGCGCGCGGCGCGCGCGGCCGGCTTCAAGGAGCGCGTCGTCGTCTACCGCTACGCCTTGAAGAACGCGATTGCGCCGACGCTTACCGTGATGGCGCTCACCTTCGCCTACTCGCTGACGGGCACGTTCCTCATCGAATCGGTCTTCGACTGGCCGGGGCTCGGCAACTACGCGGCGGAGGCCGTGATCACGAACGACTACCCCGCCATCATGGGCGTGACCATCGTGGTGGCGGTGATGTACGTGGCGCTGAACCTCTTGGTGGACGTGGTGCAGGCGCTCCTCGACCCGCGCATCCGGACGGGGGTGGCATCGTGAGCTCGACAGCGAAGGCCGCGTCGCCGGCGCCGGGTCCGCGCGCGCTGCCGGCCGCGGCGCGGCGGGCGGAGGGGCTCCGCCTTCTCTTGCGCAACCCGCTCGCGGCCGTGGGCGGGGTCACGGTGCTGCTTTTGGCGCTCCTCGCCCTCTTCGCGCCGGTCCTCGCGCCGGCGCCGGGCGACGCCTTCTCCGCCGTGCACCCGGCGCAGCAGCTCCTGCCGCCCGGGCCCGGCCATCCCTTCGGCACGGACGAGCTCGGCCGCGACCTCTTCACGCGCGTGCTCTACGGCGCGCGCATCTCGCTGGCCGCCGGCGCCGTCGCCATCGCCGCGGCGCTCGCCATCGGCGTGCCCTTGGGCGCCGTGGCGGGCTACGCCGGCGGCTTCTGGGACGAGCTCATCATGCGCTTTACGGACGTCGTGTTGAGCTTCCCTTCGCTTCTTCTGGCCACGGCCATCGCGGCCATGCTGGGGCACAGCCTCACGAACGCCGTGGCGGCGATCGCGCTCTCCTGGTGGCCGTGGTACACGCGCATCGTCCGCGCGCAGGTGGTGTCGCTGCGGGAGCGCCCGTTCGTCGAGGCGGCGCGCGCGCTGGGCGTGCCCGGCTGGCGCATCGTCTTCGAGCACCTCGTGCCGAACGCGCTGGCGCCGGTGATCGTGCAGGCCTCCCTCGACTTCGGCTCCGTGATCCTCACCCTCGCGGCGCTGAGCTTCCTCGGCATCGGCGCCCAGCCGCCGCAGCCGGAGTGGGGGCTCCTCATCAACACGGGGCGCAACTTCTTCCTGACGAACTGGTGGTACGTCACCTTCCCGGGTCTGGCGATCTTCCTCACCGTCGCCGCCTTCAACCTCTTGGGCGACGGGCTGCGGGAGATCCTCGACCCGCGCACGAGGGGGCGCGTGTGATGGCGGAGAAGGCGCGCGCGGCGGACGCGTACGCGGTAGGGGCGCGCGAGCCGTTGCTCTCCATCCGCGACCTCGCGCTCGACATCGCGGGGCCGGACGGGATGCGGCCCATCCTGCGCGTGCAGGCGCTCGACCTCTACCCGGGTGAGGTCCTGGGGCTTGTGGGGGAGACCGGCTCCGGGAAGACGCTGACGGCGATGGCCGTCGTGCAGCTCTTCCCCACGCCGCACGCGCGCATCACCGGCGGCAGCGTGCGCTTCCGCGGGCGGGAGCTCGTGGGCGCGGGGCCGCGGGAGCTCGCGGCCGTGCGCGGCCGGCGCGTGGGCGTGATCTTCCAGGACCCGTCCACCTCGCTCAACCCCGTGTTCCCGGTCGACGAGCCGCTCATCCGCGCGCTCCGCATCCACCGCGGCCTCAGCCGCGCGGCCGCGCGCGCGGAGGCGGAGCGGTTGCTTGAGCGCGTCGGGCTGCCGGGGCTCGTGGGGAAGGGGCGCTACCCGCACGAGCTCTCCGGCGGCCAGCGGCAGCGCGTGATGATCGCCCTGGCGCTCGCCGGCGACCCGGAACTGCTCATCGCCGACGAGCCGACGACGGCTCTCGACGTCACGGTGCAGGCGCAGATCCTGCGCCTTTTAGCGGAGCTGCAGCGGGAGCGGCGCCTGGCCGTGATCTTCATCACCCACAACGTGAGTCTCCTCTCCGGCTTCGCGGACCGCGTGGCCGTCATGTACGCCGGCGACGTGGTGGAGTGCGGGCCCACGGCCGCGGTGCTCCAGCGCCCGCAGCACCCCTACACGCAGCTGCTCCTCGCCGCGGCGCCGCGCCTGGGCTCCGGCGCGCGGCGGCTGGCGGCCATCGAGGGCCTGCCGCCCTCGCTGCGGGAGCGGCCGCGGGGCTGCGCCTTCGCCGACCGCTGCCCGCGCGCGGCCGAGCGCTGCCGCGTGGAGGCGCCGCGGCTCGCGCCGGTGGGCGAGGGCGGGCCAGCGGGCGGGGGCGCGGCGACGGGCGACGGCCTGGCGGCGGGAGAGGGCCTGGCGGCCGGCGCGGGACACGCGGTGGCCTGCTTCTTCCCCGGAGGTGAGGCGCAGTGACGGGCGTGGGCGCGCTGCAGACCGAGGCGGCGGTGCTCGAGGTGCGCGGGCTCAAGAAGCACTTCCCCGTGCGCACGGGCCTCCTGCGCCGCGTGCGCGGCTGGATCGCGGCCGTCGACGGCGTCGACCTCGTCATCGAGCGCGCGGGGACGGCGCACGGCCTCGCGGGCGAATCGGGCTCCGGCAAGACGACCTTCATCCGCACGCTCCTCGGCCTCACGCCGCCGACGGCGGGGGAGGTGCGCTTCTGGGGCCGGGACGTGCGCGGGCTCAGGGGGGCGGATCTCCAGGCCTTCCGGCGCCGGGTGCAGATCGTCTTCCAGGATCCCACGGGGGCGCTCGATCCCCGCTGGACGGTGGGCCGCGCCGTGGCCGAGCCCCTGCGCGTCCACCGGCCGGACCTGCCGGAGGCGGAGCGCCGGGCGCGCGTGGCGGAGCTTCTGGAGCAGGTGGGACTGCTCCCTGAGCACGCGCGGCGCTACCCGCACGAGCTCTCCGGCGGGCAGCGTCAGCGCGTCGTCATCGCGCGGGCGCTGGCGCTGGAACCGAAGTTTCTGGTGCTCGACGAGCCGACGTCCGCGCTCGACGTCTCCGTGCAGGCGCAGATCCTGAACCTTTTGCAGGATCTGCGCGAGCGCCTCGGGTTGACCTATCTCCTCATCTCTCACGACCTGGCCGTGATCGACTTCCTCTGCGAGCGCACGTCCGTGATGTACCGCGGGCGCATCGTGGAGGAGGGGCCGGTGGCGCGCGTGCTGGCGAGGCCGGCGCACCCCTACACGAAGGCGCTCATCGCCTCCCTGCCGCGCATGGAGGCCGGCCGCCTGCCGGAGCCGCAGCTGAAGGCCGGCGGCACGGCTCCTGCCGGCGGCTGCCCGCTGGCGCCGCGCTGCCCGGCCGCGCAGGCTGTCTGCACACGGGAGGATCCGCCCTTCATCGACCTCGGCGGCGGCCACCGCGCCCGCTGCCACTTCGCAGGAGAGGTGTGAGCCGTTGCGCATCGCGACCGACATCGGGGGAACGTTCACGGATCTCGTGGGGCTCGATCCCGCCACCGGCGAGGTGATCGTCGCCAAGGTGCCGTCGACGCCGCCCGAATTCGAGCGCGGCGTGGCCGCGGCGCTCGACGCCGCCGCGGCCGGCCCGGCCGCGCGCGGGCAGCAGTCGGCGGGCAGAAGCCCGCGGCCGCTCCCGCAGCGAGAACGGCAGAGCCTCGATGGCCGCCAGCCGCCGCGCGCCGGGCCGGAAGGCGCGGCGCGCCGCGGCGAGAACGGCTGCGTGTGGGGTGCTGCGGGCGCTGGAGCTTTGCCACGGCGTGGGGCCCGCGCTTTCCACCGTCGCCCTTCCGGCGTACACTTGGTGTGGCAGCCACGCGGTCCGCGAACCCCGGAGAGGGAGACTCACGTTGTGGAGTGATGAAGATCACGGCCAGGCGCCGCTCCGCTGCAGCTCCGCTAAAGGCGCAGGATCTGCGCCTGCACCGTGGCGATAAGGAGCCCGTCCGTCGGCTCGTCGGCGATGAGCAGTTCCGGGTCGCCGGCGAGCGCCGGGCGATCATCACGCGCGCTGCCGCTGTGAGATCGGCCGCGCCAACCGGCCGGACCTCTACAACATGCTCTACGAGAAGCCGAAGCCCTTCGTGCCGCGCCGCTGGCGCCTCGAGGTGCGCGGGCGCGTGGACGCGCTCGGCCGCGTCGTGGAGCCGCTCGCGGACGAGGACGTCGTCGCGGCGGCGGAGTTCTGCCGCGCGGAGGGCATCGAGGCCGTCGCCGTGGCGCTCCTCAACGCCTACGCGAACCCGGAGCTGGAGCAGGCCTGCGCGCGCCGCCTGCGGGAGCTCCTGCCCGGCGTGCACGTCACGGCCGCCACGGACATCTCCCGCCAGTGGCGGGAGTACGAGCGTTCCAACACGGCCGTCTTCAACGCCTTTGTGCAGCCCGTGGTGGCGCGCTACGTGGAGCGCCTCGGCGAGGCGCTGGACGCGCGCCGCGTGCCGGCCGGCGGCCGCTACCTCATGCAGTCCGGCGGCGGCACGATGGACTTCGCCGACGCCCGCCGCGTCCCCATCCACCTCGTCGAGTCCGGCCCCGTGGCCGGCGTGATCGGCGCCGCGTATGTGGGCCGCACCGTGGGCGAGCCGCGCATCGTGGCGCTCGACATCGGCGGCACGACGGCCAAGGCCTCTCTTGTGGAGGACGGCCGGCCGCGCATCGTGGACGAGTACGCTATCGAGCGGCGGCCCGACTGGGCCGGTTACCCGCTCCAGGTGCCGACGGTCGACATCGTCGAAGTCGGCGCGGGCGGCGGCTCCATCGCCTGGGCGGACGAGACGGGCGCCATGCACGTCGGCCCGGAGAGCGCCGGCGCCGACCCCGGCCCCGCCTGCTACGGCCGCGGCGGGCGGCGCCCGACGGTCACGGATGCGAACCTCGTGGCCGGGCGCATCGACGGCGACCGCTTCCTCGGCGGACGCATGCGCCTGGACCGGCGCGCCGCGGAGGCGGCGCTCGCGGAGCTCGGCGCGCGCCACGGCCTGGACGCGGCCGCCACGGCGCGCGGCATCCTGCGCCTCGCGCACGCGCGCATGGGCCACGCCATCGAGATGGTCTCCCTGCGGCGCGGCCACGACCCGCGCGATTTCACGCTCGTCGCCTACGGCGGCGGGGGGCCCGTGCACGGCGCCGCCCTGGCGCGCGAGCTGCGCCTGAAGCGCGTGCTGATCCCGCGCTACCCGGGCGTCTTCTCCGCGTGGGGCATGCTTGCCGCCGACCTGCGCCGCAGCTGGAGCCGCACGCTGCCCGGGCGCGTGCCCGTGCCCGCGGCGGAGGCCGCGAGCCCGCTCCGCGCCGGCGCGGCGCAGGCCGCGGGCGCGGGGGACGGGACGTCGCCGACCGGGCGAAGCGAGCACTCGCGGGGCGCAGCGAGCGCGGGGGAAGGGACGTCGCCGGCCACGCGAAGCGAGCACTGTCGGGGCGCAGCGAGCGCGGGGGACGGGACGTCGCCGGCCGGGCGAAGCGAGCACTCACGGGGCGCAGCGAGCCCGGCCGGCGACGGCCCCTCCCTCGCCGCCGCCGCCGCCGTGCGCCGCTGGGCCGAGGCCGTCGCCTCCATGGAGGACGAGGCGCGCGCCTGGCTGCGCGCCCAGGGCATCGCCCCGGAGGACATGCGCATCGAGCACGCCCTGGACATGCGCTACGCCGGCCAGGAGCACACGGTGCGCGTACCGCTTCCGACCACCGCGCGCGGCGAGGGGCTGGAGGTCACGGCCGAGACCCTCTCCCGGGCCGTCGCGGACTTCCACGCGCTGCACGAGCGCGCCTACACCTTCCGCCTTGAGAATCCTGTGGAGATCGTGCACCTGCACGTGACGGCCGTCGGCCGCCTGGAGCGGCCGCCCCTCAAGCCGTGGCGCGGAGGCCGGGCCCGCCCCGCGCCCTCGGGGCGGCGGCCCGTCGACTGGGACGAGGACGGCGTCCGGGAGACACCCGTCTACGAGCGCCGCGACCTGCCGGCCGGCTGGGAGGCGCGCGGGCCCGTCGTGATCGAGGAGGACGAGTCGACGACGCTCGTCTTGCCCGGCCAGCGCGTCGCCGTCGACGACTTCGGCCACATCCTCATCGAAGAGGAGGGGGCGTGACATGGCGGGGCGCATCGACCCCTTCACGCTGGAGGTGATCAAGGCCGGCCTCGTGGCGGCGGGCGACGAGATGTTCCTCACGCTCGCGCGCACGAGCCAGAGCCCGATCATCTACGAGGTGCTCGACTACGCGAGCGGCCTCACGGACGAGGAGGGCCGCCTCATCACGCAAGGGAACGGCGTGACGGGCTTCCTCGGCACGGTCGCCTCCGCCACGCGCGAGGCCATCGCCCGCCACCGCGGCACCTTCCGGCCCGGCGACGTCATCGCCGGCAACGACCCGTACGTGGGCGGCGGCACGCACCTCTCGGACGTCTCTCTCGTGATGCCGTACTTCTACAAGGGCGAGCTCATCGGCTTCGGCGCGAACAAGGCCCACTGGACGGAGATCGGCGGCGCCAACCCCGGCAGCTTCGCCACCGACACGCCGGACATCTTCAGCGAGGGCGTGCAGCTGCCGTTTGTGAAGATCGTCGAGGAGGGGCGCGAGAACGAGGCGCTCCTCGCCACGCTCGCCGCCAACGTGCGCACGCCGGAGGCCACGCTCGGCGACTTCCGCGCGCAGTGGGCCGCGCTGCGCGTGGGCGAGCGGCGCATCCAGGCGCTCTGCGAGCGCTACGGCGTCGAGGCCGTGCGCGCCGCCATGCGCGACGTGATCGAACGCGGCGAGGCGCGCGCCCGCCAGGCCCTGGCGCGCCTCCCGCAGGGCGTCTTCGAGGCGGAGGACGTGATCGACGACGACGGCGTGACGGACGCGCCCATCCCCATCCGCGTGCGCGTGACGATCCGCGACGGCCGCTTCATCGCCGACTTCACCGGCTCCAGCCCCGCGGTGCGCGGCTCGATCAACACCACCTGGGCGGGGCTCGAGGCCGGCGTGCGCACGGCGTACAAGGCCGTCCTGCCGCCGGACCTGCCGGCCAACGAGGGTGAACCAAAAGACGAGCGGGAAACGGGACGAAAGCGGGATTTTTCGGCGCACAAGTTGAAGCGGAATGCGGGGTCCATGCGGAATGAGCGGGATCATGCGGAAAGGGCGCGCGTCAATCCAATGAAAAATTGCGCGTCTGCGCGATGAGATCTTTTTCATCAAGGAGGCGACGGCGGTGCGTGAAACGATGAAGGGGTGGGCGTTCGCCCCCTGGCGGTCTTCGGCCTCCTGGCCCTGAGTGCGTGCGGAGCGGAACGAAAAACAAGGGGCGCCTTCGGAGGGGGGGCGCGGAGTCGGTGACGGTGATGCTCGACTGGTATCCGAACACGAACCACCCTCGGCCTGTGTACTGGGCTCGGGAGAAAGGGCTGTTCGCGGCGGAGGGCTGGACGTGTCGATCGTCCAGCCGGGGAAAGCGGGTGGCGCAGGCGGTGCGCCGGTCGGGCGGATTTCGGTTACAGCTATCAGGAAGAGGTGACGTATGCCCGGGCGAGCGGCGTGCCGGTCGTGTCGCTGGGGACGCTGTATCAGCACAACACGTCGGCGTTTGCCGCGCTGAAAGAGGCGGGCATCCGCTCGGTCCGGGACTTCGAGGGGAAGCGCTACGGGGGCTGGGGACGCCGACGGAGTGAGGCGGTGCTCGGGCGCTCATGACCAACAATACGGCGCCGATTTTTCCGGAAGGTGAAAGATGATCGTCCTCGGGCAGTGGCGGATTTTTTTTGCCACGATCGGCAAGGAAGCGGATTTTGAGTGGATCTACTACGGCTGGGACGGCGCCAGGTGGACGGCGCCGTGGCCGCGCTGGATGCGTTGCCGGACGTGTGCGCGGCCGTGGCCGGGCGGGTGCCGGTGCTCTTCGACAGCGGCGTGCGCCGCGCCGCGGACGTGCTGAAGGCGCTGGCGCTGGGCGCGCGGGCGGTGCTCGTGGGGCGGCCGTACCTCTACGCCATGGCGGTGGCGGGGGAGGCCGGCGTGCGCATGGTGATCCGGAACCTCATGGCGGAGCTGGACCTCACCCTCGGGCTCTGCGGACTTGCGTCCGTCGCGGACGTGGACCGCGGGCTGGTGACGGAGGCGCGCGCATGACCGGGACGGGCGGCATGGAGGCGGAGCCGGAGCGCGGCGGCGCGGGCGGCACGCGCACGCACGCGGGGCGCGTGGAAGCCGGCGGCCCCAGCCGCGCGGTGCTCATCACGGGGGCGTCCAGCGGGATCGGTCTCGCCTGCGCGCACCGCCTGGCTGGGCTGGGCTTCCTCGTCTTCGCGGGCGTGCGCAGCGAGGCGGGCGAACACGCCGCCCGCGCCCTGGGACCGAGCGTCCTCCCCGTCCGCCTCGACCTCCTCGACGCCGCCGCCGTCCGCGCGGCCGCGGATCAGGTGGCGTCGGAGCTTTCGCAGCGCGCGGTCCCGGGGCTGGCGGGCCTCGTCAACAACGCCGGCGTGGCCGTCGCCGGCCCGCTGGAGTTCCTGCCCGTAGAGGCCTTCCGGGAACAGATGGAGATCAACGTCACGGGGCAGTTGGCCGTCACGCAGGCGTTCCTGCCGCTCCTCCGCCGCGCCGACCCGCCGGCGCGCATCGTCTTCATGGGCTCCGTCTCGGGGCTGCTGGCGCTGCCCTTCATGGGGCCCTACTCCGCCTCCAAGTTCGCGCTGGAGGCGCTCGCCGACAGCCTCCGCCTGGAACTGCTTCCCTGGGGCATCCACGTGGCGCTGATCGAGCCGGGCAGCGTGCGTACGCCGATCTGGCAGAAGGGCGCGGCGCTCGCCCAGCGGATGGCGGACCGCTTCCCGCCGGAGGCGGAGAGGCTCTACGGAAGAGCCATGCGGGCCGTCCAGCGTTACGCCGCGCGCCTTGGCGAGACGGGCATCGCGCCGGAAGAGGTGGCCCGCGCCGTGGCGCACGCACTCACGGCGCCGCGCCCGCGGACGCGGTACCTCGTCGCGCCGCCGCGCCGCGCGCGCACCACGCGGCTCCTGAGGTGGCTGCCGGACCGCGTCCGGGATCGCCTTCTGACGAAAGGGCTGCGGCTGTCGCGCGGGCGCGACTGAACCGCCGACCGTGTCCCTCAGGCTTCCGGCGCGGGCATCCCCATCGCCGCCCACTCGTCCTTGGACGGACCGTAGATCCCGGGGACGCTCAGGCCGGCCTGGCGCATGAGCACCGTCATCTGGCCCCGGTGGTGGATCTGGTGCCGGATTAGAGTCGTCAGGACCTCCGCCCCCGTCCACACCTGCCCATACATCTTGCGGGTCTCCGACAGCGTGGCGTCCGTCCACTGCTGGCGCAGCGCCTCCGTGAAGGCCGCGCTCGCCCGGCTGTACGCCTCCGCGATCTCCCGCGCGCTCGCCGGCGCGGGGCCGTCCTCGCCGGGGGCGGAAAACTTTAGCCCGGCGTGGGTCATCATCTCGTGAATGGTGCCGACGATGTGCCACGCCAAGCGGCCGAGGGTGCGATGCCCCGGCGCCACGCTCTGCGCAAGGGAATCGTCGGTGAGCCGGCCGAGCAGCTTCTGGGTGCGAGCCGCCTCGCCCTTCCAGTCCTTGAGAAACTCCGTGATCGTTCGATACATGGTCGATCCTCCCTGTCGGACACGATCGCCCAAGCCTCGAGTCGGCCTCGGCTGGGCCCAGTCAGTCGCCTTCTTGCTCCAACTCGCGCAGAATCCGGCTCAGGGCCCCCGTGAACACGCCGTCGATGTCGCACACGATGATGTCCAGGTCGTCCACAGCGCGCAATTCCTCCGCGTAGACGTGCGCCACGTCCTCCTTGGAGAGGCCGCCCACGCCGGTCCCCAAAGCCGGCAGCGCCAGCCTGCGCACCCCCAGGCGGCGCGCCGTGCGCAGCACCTCCTGCAGGCAGCGGCGCACGCTGTCCAGGTCCGCCGGCTCCGCCGGCTGCACCATGGTCACAGCGTGCAGCACCCACTTCGCCGGCAGGCGGCCGGCGCCGGTCACGTACACGCTGCCGCGCGGGAACGGCCCGCCGTGCTCCCGCACGCGCTGCAGCGCCTCCGCTTCGATGATCTGGCCGCCCGCGCGGCGGATCGCGCCCGCCACGCCGCCGCCCAGCGTGCCCACGCCGTTGGCGGCGTTCACGATGGCATCCGCCTCGATCGTGGTCAGATCGGCCTGCCGCACAGTGAGCATCGCTCTCTCCCCCTTCATGACGGATCGGACGCTACGGCGGCGCGGCGCCGCCGGACACGGCGCGCAGGATCCAGACCTCGCCGGCGCCGTCGAGGGGGAGCGCCAGCCCGCCGTCCATGCGCGCGTTGCACTCCCCCACGAAGATGTTCACGTGCGGGCGGATCGCGCCATCGGACTCCACCAACCGGTGCCGGATCCCGGGGATGCGCCGGTCCAGGGCGTCGATCAGTTCGCCGACCGTGGCCGCGCCCGCCACCTCGACCTCCGTCCCGTCGAGGCCCATCAACTGGGCGAGGTCGCGCGGCAGGTGCACCCAGATCACGCGGGACGCGCCGCCTCGATGGACACGATGCGCGGCAGATCGCGCGCGACCTCCATCCACGACTCGCCCTCGTCGAAAGAGGCGTAGACGCTGCCGGACGTCGTCCCGAAGTAGAGGCCGGCCGGGTCGGCATCGTCCGCGGCGAACGCGTCGCGCATGACTCCCACATAGCTCGGTTCGGCAAGCCCCTCCCGGAGTTCCCGCCAGGTCCCGCCGGCGTCGTCCGTGCGCCACACGGCCAGGCGCTCGTTGGGGAAGCGGCGCCGCTCCGCGCTGATCAGCGGGATGACGTACGCCGTGTCCGGCTTGCGCGGGTGGGCCACGACGGGGAAGCCGAAGTTCGCTGGCAGCCCGGCGTCGATCGGCTGCCAGTGCTCGCCGCCGTCGTCCGACCGGTACACGCCCCCGTGGTTCTGGAGATACAGCCGCCCGCGCTGGACGGAGCTGGCACTGACCTTGTGCACGCACTGGCCGGCTTCCGGAAACTGCTGGTCCTCCGGCATGAACTCGGCCCGGATGCCCCGGTTGACGGGGCGCCAGGTCTCGCCGGCGTCGTCGGAGCGGTAGATCCCGCCGGTGGAGCAGGCGATGAACATGCAGCGCTCGTCGAACGGGTCGAGCACGATGGTGTGTAGGCACTTGCCCCCGTTGCCCGGCCACCACGAGTCGTGGGTGGGGTGGCGTCGCAGCGAGGCCACCTCGGTCCAGGTCTCCGCCTCATCGTCCGAGACGAAGAGGCCGCTCGCCTCCACGCCGGCGTACAGCCGGTGGGGCTCCCCCTCCCTTCCCGGGGTGATGTGCCAGACGCGCGTCACCTTTTCGGGATCGCCCTCCGGGTACGCGGGCGGCGTGCCGCCGCGGTCCCACGTGCGGCCGAAGTCGTCCGAGCGCCGCACCGAGGGGCCGTAGAACGGCGAGTTGGCCGCCGCGTACAGCACGCCGGTGCGGCGGTCCTGGACGAGATGGAGGATCTCCCACCCCTCCATCAGAGGTCCTTCCAAGGACCACCGGCCCCTTCCCCGGTGGTGCGCCATGAACGCGCCCTTCGAGGTTCCGATGAGGATCGTGACGTCTCGTCCCGCTATTGCGACCACCTCCGGGGCTTGGATTCGCCTTCGCCGCCGCGTGCCCTGCGGCCGGCCTGCGATTCGCGCCTGAGGCGCCGGTCTTCACGACTGCCGCCTCCCATGCGGGCCGTCAACCGGCGGCCGCGGCGCCTGCCAACACGCGTTCCACGTCATTTTCCACGGGCACGAAGAAGCTCAGCCCGCTCGCCACCACGAGCCCGCCGATGAGAAACCACAGCGCCGACAGCGGCAGGTGGACCATCAGCGCCCCGAAGAGGGACACACCGACGGGGCCCGTGAACGTGCTGAACGCGCCGAGCGCGCCCGCCATGCGCCCGCGCATGGACTCCGGGACCACGCTCAGGAAGAGGGCGGACAGGGATCCGTTCAGCAGGCCGACAGCGACGCCGCCGACGACGATCAGGGACGTGTCCCAGACGGCGTTCGGCCAGAGGCCCACCGCCCCCACGCAGACGCCCAGGGCCGTCAGCCCGCCGGCCAGGATGGTCTTCAGCTGCGCCCGCTCCGCCACCGCTCCCAGGACCATGCCGCCCGCGATGGCGCCGGCCGCGAACCCGCCGCTCATCACGCCCAGAAGGAAGGAGCCGCCGTGCATGGGCCCCTTCACCCACGCCGTGAGGATGATGTCGAGCGGCACCAGGGCGAAGTTGGCGACGCACGCGGCGAGGAGGATGCGCAGGATCAGACGGGAGCGGAAGCCGAGCCGCAGCCCGGCAAGCCACTCTTGGACCAGGCCGCTCGCCCCCCGACGCTCGACGGCCTCTTCCCGCACGCAAATGAACAGCAGGCTCGTCACAGAAACCACGAAAGACAGACTGACGCGGACAGACTCCTGCACTTCGGCGCCCCGCCCGCAATACACATGGCGAAAAGAGTGAAACCGGGGTGGCCGACATGATCGCCGACCGGATCTCCCAGGACGTTCAGCGGCACAAGGAACGGGTGCGAGAGGCTCTCAAGAGCCGCCTGCCGGAGGTCGTGGCGCGGGAGGACATCGTCACCGCCCCCACCGGGCGACGCCTGCGCGTGCCGGTGCGCTTCCTCGACGACGTCCGCTTCCGGCCGGCCCCGCCGGCCGGGGACGACGCCACGCCAGCGGCGGGGGGCGAGGGCCTGCCGGGCCTCGACCACGAGGAGCCGGCCGTCGAGGTCGAGCTCACGCTGGAGGAGATCGCCGACCTCCTCTTTGAGACGCTGCGGCTGCCCAATCTGCAACCCAAGACCGCCGAAGACGAGACCCCGCAGGAGGCGGTCGAGGGCGTGGCGCGGCAGGGGCCGGCGCCGCGCCTCGACCGGCGCCGCACGCTGTTGGAGCGCCTGAAGACGGGCGGCCCCCTGCGCGAGGACCACCTGCGCTTCCGCGACGCCCGCCCCCGCCCGCGCCCCGTGGCGCGCGCGGTCGTGGTCTTCGTGCGCGACGCCAGCGGCAGCATGGACGACGACAAACGCTTCCGCGTGCGCGCGGCCGCCTTCTGGACGCTCTCCTGGCTGCGCAGGCAGTACCCGCACGTGGAGAGCGCGTTCGTCGTCCACGACACCGCCGCCGAGGAGGTCGACGAGCACGCCTTCTTCCACGTGGGCGTCATGGGGGGCACGCTGATCTCCACGGGCCTCGAGCTGGCGGCCGAGATCCTGGAGGCGCGCTACCCCCGCCAGGAGTGGAACCGCTACGTGCTCTTCTTCAGTGACGGCGAGAACTGGCCCGGCGACCGCGAGGATCTCATCGCGGCCGTGCGCCGCCTCCACGAGGCCTGCGAGCTCGTGGCGTACGGTGAGGTGGAGGCGGGTCGCGGGCCGCACCGGGCCCTGGACATCCTGCAGCCTTTGGCCGCGCAGCTGCCGCGCTACCGCGCCGGCACGATCCGCCACCCGGCCGAGGTGGCCGGCTGGCTCGGCGCCGTGTTCGGAGGTGGCGGCCATGTGGCGTGAGGCGCTTCCGGAGCTGCGGCGCATCGCCGAGGACCTGGGCCTGGAACCGCGCGAGACGCAGTTCTTCGAGGTCACGGCGCACGAGCTCTACGCCCTCGCCGCCACGGGCCTTCCCGGCATGTACAGCCACTGGTCGTTCGGGCGCAACTACGAGCGGGAGCGCACGCGGCACGACCAAGGCCGCGCGCGCATCTACGAGCTCGTCGTCAACCTCGAGCCGGCGCAGGCCTATCTCCTCGACCAGAACGGCGACGCCGAGCAGGCCTTCGTGGCCGCGCACGTACTGGGCCATGTCGACCTCTTCGGGCGCAACGCCTTCCACCGGCAGCAGCGGCTGGACATGGACCGCGTGCTGGCGGCCGCCAGCCTGCGCTTCGAAACCTATGCGCGCCAGCACGGCCCGCAGGCCGTGGAGCGCACGATCGATGCCGCCCACATGCTCATGTGGCACGCCACGCCGGAAGAGATGGCGCCGCCGCACCCTCCGGCCGACCCGCCCCCGGACCCCTACGCGCCGCTCTTCCCGGGGGCGCGCCGCGATCCGGACGCCGGCCGCGCGCGCCGCCGCGCGGACGCCGAGCGTGCCCGGCGCAGCCTCGGTGAGCGCGATCTCCTGCGCTTCCTCATCACCCACGCCCCGGTGGAGGACTGGGAGCGCGACATCCTCGCCACCGTGCGCGAGGCCGCGCTCTACTTCCTGCCGCAGGCGCGGATCAAGATCCTCGCCGAGGGCTGGGCCTCCTTCTGGCACAAGCGCATCCTGCGCGCCTGGCGCGCGCCGCAGGGATGGGCCGTGCAGGAGGCGCGCCTGCACGCGTGGGTGGCCGGGCCGGGCGACCGCCGCCTGCTCAACCCGTACTGGCTGGGCCTCACGATCCTTGAGCACCTCGCGGCCCAGGGCGTCGACATCCTCTCCCTCGCACGGGAAGAGTCGGACCGCTCCCTGGTGGGGCGCATCGACGAGCGCCTCGTCTACAGCGACGACACCCTGCGCGAGGTGGCGCTGCAGATCGAGGCGCGGCGCGAGCCCGGCGACCCGCCCGCGTGGGAGATCCTGCGCGACGCGCTGGTGCGCGCCGTGCCGGCGCTGCCGGAGGTGGACGTCCACGTGCGCGAGTGGGATGCCCGTCGCCTGGTGCTGGAGGCCGAGACGCCGGTGGAGGAGCGCTACGCGCGCGTGGTGCTGCAGGCCCTGGCCCGCCTCTGGCGCGGCGAGGCGTGGCTCGTGGCGCCGGGACAAGAGCTGAAGGGGGTGGCGGTGTGACCCTGCTGAACGACTACCTCTCTCCCGAACCGGAACCGGAAGGCTGGAAGGGCACGTTCGCCGAGTACTTCCCCAAGGTGCTGGAGAACCCGCGCCTGGCCCGCGGCGCTCACGCCCTTCTCCACGACGCCATCCTCGCGGCCGGCGTGAGCGAGCCGTCCGCGGGCGAGGCGCCCGACGGCACGGCGCCGCCGCGCCGCTACCGCATGTTCGAGCGCGAGATCTTCGGCCTCGACGACGTCCTCGACCAGATCGTGCGCGTGATTGAGGCCGGCGCGCGCGGGCTGGACATCCGCCGGCGCATCCTGCTTCTCGTCGGCCCGCCCGGGTCCGCGAAGTCGACGATCGTCACGCTCCTCAAGCGCCGTCTTGAAGCGTACACGCGCACGCCGGAGGGCGCCGTCTACGCCATCGCCGGCTGCCCTCTGCACGAGGATCCGCTGCACCTGCTGAACCCGACCGCGCGGGAGAGGCTGCGGCGCGAGACGGGCATCGTCGTCGAGGGCGATCTCTGTCCCGTGTGTCAGCATCGCCTGGCCAACGAGTGGGAGGGCGACGTGGCCCGCGTGCCCGTGGAGCGCATCGTCTTTTCGGAGCAGGCCCGGGTGGGCATCGCCACCTTCGCCCCGTCGGACCCGAACGTCCAGGACGTGAGCGACCTCGTCGGCTCGATGGACCTCGTCAAGCTCCAGGAGTTCGGCGTGGAGTCCCACCCGCTCGCCTGGCGCTTCGACGGCGCCCTCGACGTGGCCAACCGCGGCATCTTCGAAGGCATCGAGCTCTTGAAGAGCAAATCGGAGCTGCTCTTCACGCTCCTCACGGTGGCTCAGGAGCGCCAGATCAAGACCGGGCGCTTCGCGCTGGTCTACGCCGACATGGTCCTCCTCGCCCACACGAACGAGGCGGAGTTCCAGCGCTTCGTCGCCGAGCGCCGCAACGAGGCGCTGCAGTCGCGCACGTACGTCATCCGCGTGCCGTACAACCTGCGCTGGTCGGACGAGGTGCGCATCTATGAGAAGCTCCTCGCCGAGTCCTCGGTGCGGGGGCACGTGGCGCCCTGGACGCTCAAGGCGGCCGCCGCCTGGGCGCTTCTCAGCCGCTACGAGAAGAACGAGAAGTACCCGCCGGCCCTCAAGCTCAAGCTCTACGACGGCCAGTTCGAGGGTGAGTACCGTCCTGCGCACGCCCAGGAGGCGCGGGAGCAGTCCCCGCGCGACGGCATGCGCGGCGTCTCCCCGCGCCAGGTCATCAACGCGCTCGCCCAGGCGCTCGTCGCCGCCAAGGTGCCCTGCATCCACCCGGTGGACGCGCTGAAAGCGCTGCGCGAGTCCCTCGCGCACCATGCCGGCGCGGAGACCAAGGAGGAGTCGGAGGCGCTCGTCGCCGCGCTCGCGGAGGTGCGCAAGGAGTACGACGACTGGGCCGTGAAAACGGTCAGCCGCGCGTTCATCGCCGCCTTCGACGACGCCGCGCAGGACATCCTGAAGAAGTATCTCGACATGGCCGAGGCCTCCCTGCGCAACGACCGCATCCGCGATCCCGTCACCGGCGAGTGGGTCGAGCCGGACGAGAAGTTCATGCGCTCCCTTGAGGACCTCATCGGCGTGAGCGCCGCGGCGCGCAAGTCGTTCCGCGAGGAGCTCATGGTGCGCGTGGCCGGCAGCCTGCGGCGCGGCGAGACCTTCCGCTACGACAGCCACCCCAAGCTGAAGCAGGCCATCGAGGCGCGCCTCTTCGCTGACCTGCAGGGCACCATCCGCACTACCGTGTCCTCGAAGATCCCCGACGAGGACCAGCGCGCCCGCCTGCGGGAGGTGAAGGAGCGGCTGATCGCGCGCGAGGGCTTCTGCGAGCACTGCGCCGAGGCGATCCTGCAGTATGTGGGGTACCTTCTGGAGCGGCGGTGAGGACGCGGGCATCACGCTCCCGCCTCCCCCGCGCGCGCCGTCACCCCCGCGCGCCGCCCCCCCCCCCCGCCGCGCGGCCTCCCGCGCCGCGCAGGAAGGAGCCGCCGCGGGGAGAATGCTCCTCTCTGGGCCGCCGCATGTCCGCAGCGGCCCAGAGGGAGGTCAAACCCGTGAGCGCAACCGAACCCCAGTCCGCTCCGCGTGTGCGCCTTCTCGGCGTGCTCGGCGCCGGCACCATGGGCGCCGCCATCGCCCACACGGCGGCGTTGCACGGCCTTCCGGCCGTCTGCGTCGACGTCTCCGCCGACATCCTGGACCGCGCGCGCCACCGCATCGACGGCCTCATGAAAGGCCGCATCGAACGCGGCAAGTTCACGGAAGAGGAGCGGCAGGCCGTGTGGGAGCGCCTGCACTTCACCACGGAGCGCGACCGCCTCGCCGAGGCCGACTTCGTCATCGAGGCGATCATCGAGGACCTCGGCGCCAAGAAGGCGGCCTTCGCCGAGCTCGACCGCATCTGCCGCGAGGGCGTCGTCCTCGCCACGAACAGTTCCTCCATGTCGATCACGGAGATCGCCACGGCCACGAAGCGGCGGGACCGCGTCGTCGGGATGCACTTCTTCAACCCGCCGCAGGTGATGAAGCTCGTCGAGGTCGTCCGCGGCCTGGAGACGAGCGACGCCACCGTGGCCGAGGCCAAGGCCCTCGCCGAGCGCATGGGGCGCGTGCCCGTCGAGGTGCGCAAGGACACGCCGGGCTACATCGTCAACCGCATTCTCATGCCGCAGTTCATCGAGGCGCTGCGGCTGGTGGAAGAGGGCGTGGCCACGCCGGAGGAGATCGACAAGGCGGTGACGCTCGGCCTGAACTACCCGATGGGGCCGTTCACGCTGATGGACTTCACCGGGAACGACGTGAACCATCACGTCCTCGAATACTTCCGGCAGGAGTTCGGCGACCCGTACTACACGCCGCCGCACCTGCTCAAGAGCATGGTCCGGGCGGGCCGCCTAGGGCGCAAGACCGGGCGCGGGTTTTACGAGTACGGGGACGAGTCGCGGGGCGGGTAGCCGGCGGGTTCTGGCGCCTCACAGCCGCTCGAACACCGCCGCCAGCGCCTGGCCGCCGCCGATGCACATCGTCACGAGCGCGTACCGCTTCCCATGGCGGCGCAGGTATTCGATCGCCTTGATCGTCAGGATGCAGGCCGTGGCCCCCACCGGGTGCCCTAGCGCGATGGCGCCGCCGTTCGGGTTGGTGCGGGCCGGGTCGAGGCCGGCGTCGCGGATCACGGCCACGGCCTGCGCGGCAAAGGCCTCGTTCAGCTCCACCACGTCGATGTCTTCAAGACGCAGCCCGGTCTTCTCCAGAACCCTCGGGATGGCGTAGGCGGGCGCATATCCCATGTACGCCGGCTCCACGCCCGCCATCGCCCAGCCCACGAAGCGCGCCTTGGGCTTCAATCCGCGGCGGACGGCCTCGTCCCCGTCCATGACGACGACCGCCGCGCCGGCGTCGTTGATGCCGGAGGAGTTGCCGGCCGTCACCGTGCCGCCCTCCTGGAACACCGGCTTCAGCGCCGCCAGCTTCTCAAGAGAGGTCTCCCGCGGGTGCTCGTCGCGGTCGAAGAGGCGCTCGCCGCCGCGGTCGGGGACCGGCACGGGCACGATCTCGTCCTTGAACTCGCCGCGCGCGATGGCCGCTGCCGCGCGCCGCTGGCTCTCCAGGGCGAAGCGGTCCTGGTCCTCGCGTGTCACGCTGTAGCGCCGTGCCACGTTCTCCGCCGTGCACCCCATGTGGCCGCTGCCGAAGGGGTCGCTGAGCATCGCGATGAGCCCGTCCTGTAGGACGGTGTCTCCCATGCGCAGCCCCCAGCGCGCCCCGCGCACGTAGTACGGGAGGCGGCTCATGTTCTCCGCGCCCCCGGCCACGGCCACGCGCACGTCGCCGGCGCGGACGGCCTGGGCCGCGGAGATGATCGCCTGCAGCCCCGAGCCGCACAGCCGGTTGACGGTCATCGCGTTGCTCGTCGCCGGAATGCCGGCCTCCAGGGCTGCCGCGCGCGCGAGGTACGCGTCCTCGGCCACCTGCCCCACGCAGCCCATGATCGTGTCCTCGACCTCCGCCGGGTCCACGCCGCTGCGCCGCAACGCCTCGCGGATGGCGATGGCGCCCAGCTTCGCCGCGGGGACGTCCCGAAGGCTGCCGCCGAAGGATCCGATCGGTGTCCGCGCCCCGTCAACGATCACGACTTCCTTCATCCGGCTCCCTCCGCTCCTCGCCCGTCTCCACGCTTCACCGCGCGCGCCAGCCGCGGCGCGCCGCTCGCCGGGCCGCCTACTCCTCGTACACCGGCGTCAGCCACGAGGCGTACGCAGGATTGCGCCCGCGCACGGCGTCCAGGTACACCTCCTGCAGGCGGCGGGAGATCGGCCCGATGCGCCCGTCGCCCACCGGCCGGCCGTCGACGGACGTGACGGGCGCCACCTGCGCGGCCGTGCCCGTGAGGAAGATCTCGTCGGCCACGTAGAGCTCCGTGCGGTCGACGGGACGCTCCTCCACGGGGATGCCGAGCGCCTGCGCGAGTTCGATCACGGCGTCGCGCGTGATGCCCTCAAGGATGTCCTCCGTGACCGGCGGCGTGATGAGCCGGCCGTTCCGCACGAGGAAGATGTTCGCGCCGCTCGCCTCGGAGACGTGGCCCTGGGCGTTGAGGAGGATGGCCTCGTCGTAGCCGTCGCGCTGGGCCTGGTCGACGGCGAGGGAGATGTTGACATAAGAGCCGGTCGTCTTCGACCGCGAGGGGACGGCGTTGTCGCTGATGCGCTGCCAGGGCGAGACGCAGACGCGCAGCCCGTCCATGGCGACGTAGTTGCCGAGCGGCGCGTAGAAGATCCCGAACTCGTCGCGCAGCCCGCTCAGCCCGACGCCGATCACGCGCGACGCCTTGAAGCCCAGCGGCCGCACGTAGGCGTCGTGGCGCACGCGTCCCTCGCGCAGGAGCCGCACCGTCCAGGCGCAGAGCTCCTCGACCGTGTACGGGCACTCGATGCGCAAGAGAGCGCACGATTTCAGGAACCGCCGGTAGTGCTCCGGCAACTTGAGAAGGTAGAGCTGCTCCTTCTCCTCGACCCAATACGCGCGGATGCCCTCGAAACACCCCGTCCCGTAGTTCAGGGCGTGCGTGGCGATGTTGACGTTCGCCTCCGCCAGAGGCACGATGCGCCCGCCCCAGAAGGCGAGCCCGCCTTCGATCTCCTTCTTCTTCGACGCCGTCGAGGCCGGCGCGGTGGGCGCCGGATGGCCGGCCGCTTCTGCTGGAATCGCCATGGCCGTCGCGACACTCCCTTCAAAAACGTCAAAACCCCGCCCCGACAGGGGCGAGGTTTCGCTCGCGGTACCACCCTGCTTCGCGCCGGCGCGCCCACTCCCCGCCCGCCGCGCGCCCGCGCCTCCGGCTGTGCCGGGAGGCTGGCTGCGCGGCGCGCGGTCCGGACGCCGGCCGGCGCCTTCCTTCGGGTAACGGTCCCGGTACGGGACCGGGCCGCCCTACCAGCCGCGGGGGAAGCGTGCCTTCGGGCGGACGGCTCCGGGGGGAGACCCCTCCCGCGCGCGTGCCGGCTTCCAGCCGCGGCCGGCTCTCTGGGACGCGCGACGAGGGCGGGGAGGCCCCGTCATGGCCCGCGTATGCGGTTGTTGGCCGTAATGCTAGGCCAGCCGGGGCTCCGCCGTCAAGACGGCTGTCCCAACGCTTCGCGGATCTTTTGCACGAGAACGCGCTCCGGCACCGCACCCTCGATGCCCACGCGGTCGTTGATCACCGTCTTCGGCACCGCGTACACTTGATGCTTCATCGCGAGCTCCATGAAGCTCGTCGCGTCGACGGCCACCGCCTCGACCTTGTCGCTCGCCATCGCCATCTGATGCGCCAGGCGCACGGCCCGGGGGCAGTACGGTCAGGTGGGCGTGGTGAAGACCTGGAGCACCACCGGCTCCGCCAGCGCTCCCAAGAAGGCGCGCGTCTCCTCGGAGAGTCCGTTGCCACCGCGCGACACATCGACGATGTCCTCGATCAGCGTGCCGAACTCATACCCCGCCGGCGCTCCGGCGAAGTAGAAGCGCGCGGCGCGCTCCCCCGACCGGCGGATGTAGACGGCTGGGGTCAAGGCCGGCCGCAGATCCTGCGCGGCCGCCTCCTCCGGCGTGATGCGCACCGTGGAGAGCTTGTCCGTGATCTCCGCGACCTCTTCCAGGAGCGCGGCCACCTCTTCCGTGTCCGCTCCGGACGACGCGACGAGCACCAGCTCCACGGGCGCGTCCATGTCGCCGAGCGCTTCCAGGACGCGCTTGCGGATGTCGTCTCCCAAGAGCCGCATGGCACTCCTCCTTCACTACCTCCCAGGGTACCACAGCGGGCGGCGCGCATCCGCGGCCGGGACCTCACTCCCACCGGAACGCCCGCACCGACGCCACGATGGCCACGAGCAGCCAGACGGCCAGGGCCGCCACGTCCGCCCCGAGCGAGGCGAGGGTCGCGCCGGAGGTCAGCGTCGAGCGGAGCCCGTCGGCGAGGTAGGAGAGCGGCAGGTAGTGCACGATCTTAAACAGCCAGCGCGGCAGGGAGTCGATCGGGAAGAAGACCCCCGAGAGGAACATCATCGGCAGCGAGACGAGGTTCACGAGGGGCACGACCGCCTCGGAGTCCTTCGCGATCCCGGCGAGGAAGAAGCCGATGGCGAAGAAGACGCCCATGCCGAGGATCGTGAACGCCGCGATCGCCGTCGCATGCACGGTCAGGTGCGCCTTGAAGAGGCCGATCGCCAACCCCAGCAGCAGCACCACCGAGAGAATGCCGCTCACCATCTGTGTCGTCACCCACGCGGTGACGATGGTGGCCGGCGTCACGGTCGTCGCGCGCAGGCGCTTCAGCACGCCGCGGTCGCGCCAGCGGGTGACCACGTTCGCGATGGAGAAGAGGCCCGTGTTCATCATCATCATGGCCAAAAGGCCCGGGACGACGAACTCCAGGTAGCCGGTCGCCGTCGTGCCGACGGCCTCCGAGCGCGCCACGATGGGCGAGCTGCGCCGCGCGAGCGCCAGGCCCACGTGCTCGACGGTCGTCTCCAGCATTCCGCGCGTCTCTTGGGCCTTCACCAGGTTCGCGTTGCCGTAGAGCACCCGCAGATCGGCTTCCCCCTGCCCCGCGAGGGCCGCCTGAAGACGCGCGCCGAAGCCCTCGGGCAGGATGATGGCCGCGTCCGCCTTGGCGTCGGCGACCTGGCGGCGCGCCGCGGCCTCGCTGGAGGCCTCCGTGACCTTGAAGACGGGGACGTGTTCGAAGGCGGCCGCCACCTGCTGCGACGCCGGGCTGCGGTCGAGGTCGACGAGCAGCACCTTGACTTCCTGCGTGGAGTTCCGGCCGAGGAAGCCCATCATCGTCATGAAGACGACCGGGAAGAACAGGGTCCAGAAGATGGCCTGCCGGTTGCGGACCATCTGTTTGAACGAGGCTGTGAAGAAGGCGAGCCAGCTCCTCATTCGCGGAGGCTCCTTCCGGTCAGCTTGAGGAAGAGGTCTTCCAGCGAGGCGGTCCGCACGGCCAGCTCCGAGACGGTCACGCCGGCCGCCGCGGCCCAGGTGAACAGCCGCGCCAGGACGCCCGGCACGTCCTCCACCTGCGCGGAGACCTCCGGGCCGCTCACCGGCCCGTCCTGCCCTAGGAGCGCGCCGAGCTCGGCGGCGCGTTGCGCATCGAGCGGCTCGTCCAGCCGGAACTGGACGATCGACGCCTCGAAGTGGCGGCGGATCAGCTCCTTGGGCGATCCCTCGGCGATCACGCGGCCGTGGTCGATGACGATCAGACGGTCGCAGAGTTCCTGCGCCTCGTCCATGTAGTGGGTCGAGAGCACGACCGTCTTCCCCTGGCGCTTCAGCGCGCGGATCGTGTCCCAGAGGTTGCGGCGCGCCTGGGGGTCGAGGCCGGTCGTCGGCTCGTCGAGGAAGACGATCTGCGGATCGTTCACGAGCGCGATGGCGATCGACAGCCGCTGCTTTTGGCCCCCGGAGAGGTCCTTCGCATACGTGGAGGCCTTCTCCTCAAGGGCCAGCTCCTTCAGTACCTCGTCCACGGGCCGCGGGTTCGGCACGAACTGCGCGTAGAGGGCGATCGTCTCCCGCACGGTGAGGAGGTCGAAGAGCGCCGTGGCCTGCAGCTGCACGCCGATGCGCCGCTTGACCTCGTTCGGCTGGCGGACGACGTCGAAGCCGGCCACTTGGATGCGGCCGGCCGTGGGCCGGCGGAGGCCCTCGAGGATCTCCATGGTCGTCGTCTTGCCGGCGCCGTTGGGTCCGAGCAGGCCGAAGATCTCCCCCTCCTCGACGGCGAAGGAAACGCCGTCGACCGCGCGAACCGTTCCGTAGTCCTTGACGAGTCCGGACACTTCAATCGCGGGCATGGGTTCCACCCTTCACCGGCATGCGGACGGTGTCCCCCGTCCGTGGGGACGGTGTCCGCCGTCCATGGTAGGCTCCAGGAAGCCGTGCCGGCCAGTGACGCCCATCCGCGTTTCGGCATGACAGTTGTCACGGCGAGCGGCCCGCGGCCGGCCGGCCGGAGGGCGGAGACGGAGGGGTCGAGAGCATTGAAGCAGGAACGACGCGCGACGGTCGCGCCGCCCGGCGGGTCGGCCCTCCCGGAATCGTGGCACCGCTATGTCCAGCGGGGCCGGTACGTGAACCTCGTGTGGCTCGTCTTCATGATATTCCCCATCCAGGACCTCCTGCGGCCGGACCGCACACCCACGGAGCGCCTCGCCGGCGGCGCGGCCCTTCTCGCGTTCTCCGCCGCCTACGCGCTCTCCCTGCCCCTCATCCGGCCCGTGTGGCGGGACGGCTGGCGCATGGCCGGCGTGGCTGTGATGCTCGCACTCGCCGTGCCGCTCGTGCTGGCGTTCGGCTCGGCCTGGGACGGCCTCTTCATCTACGCCTCGGTCATCGCCGGCTTCCTCCGCCCGCCCCGCCACGGGGCGGCCGCCGTCGCCTGCACGACGCTCCTGGCCGTGGCCGCGTATGCCGTCGACCGCCAACCGTGGACGATCGTGCTCTCCTTCGGTGTGCAGGTCGGCATGCTGGGCCTGGCGATGGTCGGCCTCGCGCAGCTCTTTGACGTCATGCTGGCCCTGCAGCGCGCGCAGCGGGACGCGGCCCGCCTGGCCGCGGCTGAAGAGCGGCTGCGCATCGCGCGGGACCTGCACGATCTTGTCGGCCATTCGCTTTCGGTGATCATCTTGAAGGCGGAGCTGGCGCAGCGGCTCTTGCCCGGCCAGGCGGAGCGGGCGGCGACGGAGGTGGCGGATATCGAGCGCACAGCCCGGGAGGCGCTGCGCGAGACGCGGCAGGCGGTGAGCGGCTACCGCCAGCCTGACCTCGGCGCGGAGCTGGCGCGCGCGAAGGCGGTGCTGCAGGACGCGGGCATCACCTGTCTCGTGCAGGACGATGCGGGGCCCCTGGAGCCGCGCGCCGCCTCCGCTCTCGTCTTCGCCGTGCGCGAGGCGACGACCAACGTGCTGCGCCACAGCGGCGCCACGCGCTGCTGGATCCGCCTGGAGCGCCGGGCCGGCGGCGTGCGGCTCATCGTCGAGGACGACGGCCGCGGGCCGGCGTGGCGCGAGGGCGCGGACGCGGCCGAAGCGGGACGGATTCAGCTCGGGAACGGCCTTGCCGGCATCGCGGAGCGGGTGCAGGCGCGCGGCGGGCGGGTCGCCTTCGCACGCTCGCCCCGCGCCGGATTCCGCATGGAGGCCTGGCTGCCGGCAGGCCACGGGGGCGCGGCGGCCGGAGAGGCGGTCGATGCGTGATCCGCGTGCTGCTTGCGGAAGACCAGGCGCTTGTGCGCGGCGCGCTGAAGGCGCTTCTTGAGATGGAGGGGGACATCGTCGTCGTCGGCGAGGCCGCGCGCGCGGACGAGGTCGTGCCCCTCGCACGGGAGACGCAGCCGCACGTGGCGCTTTTGGACATCGAGCTCCCGGGCGGCAGCGGGCTCATTGCCGCCGCCGCGCTGCGAGAGTCCTTGCCGGAGTGTCGTGTGGTGATGCTCACCACGTTCGGGCGGCCGGGCTACGTGCAGCGGGCCCTGGCGGCCGGGGCGCATGGCTTCCTTCTCAAGGACGCCCCGGCGGCGGAGCTGGCTGTGGCCATCCGGCGCGTGCTCCAAGGGCAGCGCGTGGTGGCGCCGGATCTGGCCCTCATGGCGCTGCAGGAGGGCCCCTCGCCCCTCACGCAGCGGGAGAGCGAGGTGCTGGCGGCGGCCGCGGGCGGCGCCACCACAGCGGACATCTCGGCGAGCCTCCACCTTTCGGAAGGGACAGTCCGCAACCACCTGTCCTCGGCCATCCAAAAGCTGGGCGCGCGGACGCGGACGGAGGCCGTGCGCATCGCCAAGGAACGCGGCTGGCTGTAGGGCGCGGCCGCGAGGGGAGAAGGATGGGATGAAGGACCTGCAAGAGGAAGAGGGGCTCGTCCACCTCGACGCGGCCGCCGTGCGCCGCCTCCTGCCGCCGGAGGAGGCCGTGCGCGCCGTGCGCGACGCGTACATCGCGCTGGACCGCGGCGCGGTGGAGGCGCCGCTGCGCGCGGCGCTGCCGGCGCGCGACGGGCTGGCGACCACGCTCGTGATGCCGTCACGAGGGCGCGCCGCGGGCGCCGGCGTGGAAGGCGGCGGTGGCGCCGCGGGCGAGCCCGCCACGTACGTCGCCGTCAAGGTCGTCTCGGTGGCGCCGGCCAACCGCGATCGCGGCCTGCCCGTCACGCCCGGCGTGGTGCTGCTCCTTGACGCCGTCACGGGGCGCCCGCTCGTCACCATGGACGGCACGGCGCTGACGGCCGTCCGCACGGGAGCGGCGAGCGGCGCGGCCACAGAGGCCCTCGCCCGGCCGGACGCGCGCACGCTGGCCGTGATCGGCGCGGGCGGCCAGGCGTGGGACCAGGTGGCCGGCGTGCTGGCCGTGCGGCCCATCCGCCGCGTGCTCGTCTTCGCCCGCACGCGCGAGCGCGCGGAGGCGCTGGCGCGGCGCGTGGCCGAGACCTACCCGGGCGTGGAGGCCGCACCGGCCGCCAGCGCCGCGGAAGCCGTGCGCGCGGCCGATGTGGTCTCTTGCGCCACCACGTCCACCGCACCGGTCTTCCCCGCCGAAGCCGTGCAGCCCGGCACGCACATCAACGGCGTCGGCAGCTTCCGGCCGGACATGGTCGAGCTGCCGCCGGAGCTCCTCCGCCCGCCCGTCTTCGTCGAATCGAGGGAGATCGCGCTCGCGGAGTCGGGCGAGATCCTCGCCGCGTTGAAGGCCGGCCGCCTCCGTGAGGACGACCTCGTCCCCATCGGGCGGGTCCTCGCCGGCGAGCACCCCGGCCGCCGCGACGCGGAGGAGGTCACCGTCTTCAAAAGCGCCGGCACGGCCGCGCAGGACCTGTTCGCCGCGGCATGCGTGTGGGAAAACTACCAGGCGGAACGATCCCAACGCACACTGCGCGACAGGGAGTGAACGCCCGTGAAGATGGAGGCCGTGGAGAACGAGCTGAAGCACTGGGGCGAGATCATCGTCACGACGGCCGCGGGTGACGCGTACGAACTCCACCTCGGCGACACGACGTTCGACGCGAAGTCTCGCATGATCAAGCTGACGACGCCCGAGGCCGAGTACCTCATCGACGGCGACGCCGTCGAAAACATCAAGAAGCACTACGGCCACAAGATCGAAGGCGGCGACGCGTAGCGTCGCCGCCTCGTCTTCCCCGACCCTTCAGGATCGCGGCGCGTCGTCACTTCGCGAACCGGTCGAGCCGGAAGGGCTCGATCGGGTGGCGCGTGCCGCCGTCCAGGGCCAGGTCCGCCATGATCTCGCCCAGCACCGGCGCGAACTTGAACCCGTGGCCCGAGAGGCCGGCCGCCACCGCCACGCGCGAGAACGCCGGATGCAGACCCAGGCAGAAGTTCAGGTCCGGCGTGTTCGTGTACATGCACACCTTGGACCGCGCCGGACTTGGCTTCAGCCCCGGCAGGAGCACGGCCCGGGCCTCCTCCACGCGCGCGGCGTCCTCAGGACGGATGGAGCGGTCGACGTCGTCCGCGGTGGTGGTCTCACCGCCGTGGTGCCGGCAGAACTTCACGGCCTCCCCGTCCAGCGCCGGGAAGCCGTAGAACTGGGCGCCGTCCGGCCGCTCCCAGAGGAAGACGGGCATGCGCTCCGGCAGGTACGGTGCGATGTCGCCGTCCGGGAGGAACCAGTGCATGACCTGGCGCTCGACCTGCAACGGCAGGAGTCCTTCGAGCAGCACCGGGTTCCACGCGCCGCCGGCGATCACCAGCCGCGACGCGCGGTAGCGGCCCTCCGGCGTGCCGACCTCCACCCCGGCGTCGCCGGCGTCCCAGCCGACGACCCGTTCCTCGAAGCGCAGCTCCGCGCCCGCCTCGCGGGCCGCATCCAGAGCGGCGGTCACGCCGAGCTCCGGGTTCACCACGCCGGCGCGCTCCTCGTAGACGGCGACCGCGTCCTCGGGCACGGCGAACGCCGGGAAGCGGCGGCGCGCCGCCGCCGCGTCGAGCTCCTCATGCGGCAGGTCCCAGCGGCGCGCGCTCTCCAGGGTGCCGCGGACGACTTCGCTCTCCGGCCGGCCGAGCATGAGGGCGCCGGTGTACGTCAGCAACCGCCGCCCGCTGCGCCGCTCGAGGTCCTCCCACAGCTCGAACGCGCGCTGCACAAGCGGCACGTACGCCGGGTCCTCGAAGTACGCCGTGCGGATGATGCGCGTTTCGCCGTGCGAGGAGCCGCGGTCGTGCGCCGGCGTGAACTGCTCAAGACCCAGGACGCGCGCGCCGCGCCGCGCCAGGTGGTCGGCGGCGGCGCTGCCCACCGCGCCGAGACCAATGACGATCACGTCGTACTGCGCCATCAGCGATGCACGCTCCCCGTGTCCGTCTCGATGCGGCGCTCCGCCATGCCCACGAGCAGGTGGACGAGCGCCCACACGGCCACGTGGGAGGAGGTGTGGTTCGGATCAAAGGGCGGGTAGACCTCGACCATGTCCCAGCCGATGAGGTTCGGCTGCCGCCCGGCGAAATGCAGCGCCCGGTAGAGCTCGTACGTCGTGAGGCCGTTCGGGTCGATCGGCCCGCCCGGGTTCATCGCGGCGTCCAGCACATCGCTGCAGACGCTCACGTACACGCCCTTTGTGCCGCGGCTGGCGATCTCCCACGCCTCGCGGATGACGGCGTCGATGCCGCGCGCGCGGATGTCGTTGATGGAGAGCGTCGTCGCTCCGATGGAGTTCGCGTACTCCCACTGGGCCTTCGTGTTGCGCGGCCCGCGGATGCCCACGTGCACCATGTTCTCGCCGCGCACGCCCTCAAGCTCCGAGACGCGCCGGAACGGGCAGCAGCGCGCGTACGGGTCGCCGTCGTACTCGTCTTTGTTGTCGTAATGCGCATCGAGGTGCACGACGCCGATCGGCCCGCCGAGCGTCTCCGTCAGCGCCTTGATGATCGGGTAGGAGATGGAGTGGTCGCCGCCGTAGGTGGCGGGGAACACGCCGGCCCGGACGATCTGCCGGATCCGCTCCTCGATGTTCGCGAACGTCGTCTCGCGGCTCTGCATGTCCACGACCACATCGCCGCAGTCGACGACGCGCAGGTGCTCAAAGGCGTCCACGCCGTACTCCGGGAGGAAGCCGGTGTAGCGCGCCGAGGCCTGCCGGATGGTGCGCGGGCCGAGCTCGCAGCCCGACCAGCTCCCCCAGGTGATCGTGCCCTCCCACGGCACGCCGGACACCGCCACGTCCGCGCGCCCGGCGAGTTCCGCCGGCGGCACGTAGGGCTTGCCGAAGATCGTCGGCGTGTCTCCGTACAGCACCGGCAGCGATGCGGCTTCTGCTTTGAAGTTGCCCATGGTGTCGAGCCTCCTTTGCCAGAGTGATGGGTGGTTCAGCGCGCGGCGGCCTCGACGTGGCCGCCCAGGTACGCGGCGCGCACGCGCGGGTCCGCGGCGAGCTTGGCCGCGTCGTCGCTCAGGACGATGCGCCCCGTCTCCAGGACGTAGCCGCGGTCTGCGATGCGCAGCGCCTGGCGGGCGTTCTGCTCCACGAGGAGCACGGCCGTGCCGCGCCGCCGGATCTCCTGGATGATCCCGAAAATGGTGCGTACGAGCATCGGCGCGAGGCCCATGGACGGCTCGTCGAGCGCGAGGAGCTTCGGCTGCAGCATGAGCGCGCGGCCGATGGCCAGCATCTGCTGCTCGCCGCCGCTCAGCGTGCCGGCCAGCTGGTGGCGCCGCTCCGCGAGGCGCGGGAAGATGGCGTAGACCTCGTCCCGCCGCTCCTTGAGAAGCGCCGGCTGGCGCCGCAGGAGATAGCCGCCGAGGTTGAGGTTCTCCTCCACCGTGAGGCCGGAGAAGATGCGCCGCCCCTCCGGCACGTGGCCGAGGCCGAGGGCCACGATCTCGTGGGCGGGCGCGCGTGTGATGTCGCGCCCGGCGAAGCGCACCGTCCCCGCGCGCGCGCGCTCAAGCCCCGAGATCGTGCGCAAGGTCGTCGTCTTGCCGGCGCCGTTGCTGCCGATGAGCGCCACGATCTCGCCCTCGTCCACATCCAGGGAGACGCCCTTCAGCGCCTCCACGCTGCCGTAGAACGTGTGCAGGTCGCGCACTTCCAAGAGAGCCACGCGGCTCACCTCCCCGCCCCATGGGCCGCGGCGGCCGTCTCGTCCCCGGTCTCCTCGTCGTCCTCGCGGCCCAGGTAGGCCTCGATCACCTGCGGGTCGTCGCGCACCTCGTCCGGCGCGCCGTCCGCGATCTTGCGTCCCCGGTCCAGCACCACGACCCGGTCGGAGACGCCCATCACGAGCGTCATGTCGTGCTCAATGAGCACGACGGTCACGCCGGCATCCCGGATGCGGCGCACAAGCCGCAGGAGTTCCACCTTCTCCGTGGGGTTCATGCCGGCGGCCGGCTCGTCGAGGAGCAGCACCGTCGGCCGGCTGGCCAGCGCCCGCGCGATCTCCAGCCGGCGCTGGTCGCCGTAGGCGAGCTCGCTCGCCATGCGGTCCGCCTTGTCCTCAAGCCCCACAAAGCGCAGCCAGCGCAGGGCCTCTTCCAGCGCGGCGCGCTCCTCGCGCCGTTCGGCCGGCGTGTGCAGCAGCGAAGCCGCCACGCTGGCGCGCTGCCGGCAGTAGAGGCCCACCATCACGTTCTCCACAACCGTCATGCCCTTGAAGAGGCGCACGCCTTGGAACGTGCGCGCCAGGCCGGCGCGCACCACCTCATGGGGCGGAAGGCCCACAAGGGACCGGCCGTCGAGCTCCACGCGGCCGCGGTCCGGCCTCACCACGCCGGTGATGCAGTTGAAGACGGTCGTCTTCCCGGCGCCGTTCGGACCGATGATGCTGAGGATCTCGCCGCGGCGCACCTCAAAGGTGACGTCGTCCACGGCGCGCAGGCCGCCGAAGCTGCGCGTGAGGCCCTCGACGCACAAGACGGGCGCGCCCGGCGCCCGCGGGGCGGCCGCGCGGCTCTCCGCCTCGCCGCCCTCCGCGGCCTCAGCCGCGGCATCACCTGGCGCCGCGCCGCGCACCGCCGCGCCGCGCGCCGCGGCCCGCACGCGCCGCCGCGCCGCCGGCCACAGCCCCTGCGGCCGCACGAGCATCAGCGCGATGAGCCCCAGCGCGAAGATGAAGAGCCGCCAGGCCGCGGCCGCGCGCAGCGCCTCCGGCAGCCCCACGACGACCACCGCGCCGAGGATCACGCCCGGCAGGCTGGCCATGCCGCCCAGCACCACGACCATCAGGATCAGGACGGACTGCATGTAGGTGAAGCTCTGCGGGTTGATCACGCCGATGCGGCTCGCGAAGAACGACCCCGCCAGCCCGCCCCAGAGCGCCCCCAACACGTACGCCATGAGCTTCACGCGCACCGTCGGCACGCCGACGGCCTCCGCCGCCGACTCGTCCTCCCGCAGGCTCAGCCAGGCCCGACCGAGGCGGGAGTCGCTCAGGTGCCGGGAGAAGAAGAGCGTCACAAGGAGCAGCGCCAACCCCAGGTAGTACATGGCCTCCTGGGAATCCAGGGCCATGCCGAAGAACGAGGGCTTGGGCACGCCCCAGATGCCGTTCGGCCCGCCCGTGAAGTCGAGGTTCGTGACCGTGATGCGCACAATCTCCCCGAACCCCAGCGTCACGATGGCGAGATAGTCGCTCCGCAGGCGGAGCGTCGGGTAGCCGAGCACGGCGCCGGCCGCCGCCGCGAGGGCCATGCTCACGGGCACCGTCGCCCAGAACGGCCAGTGCGCGGCCGTGGTGAGAAGCGCCGTCGTGTACGCCCCGATGGCAAAGAAGGCGGCGTAGCCCAGATCCAGCAGGCCCGCGTAGCCGACGACGATGTTCAGCCCCAGCCCCAGCACCGCGAACGTGAGGATGCTGATCCCCACGCTGACGGCGTAGTCGCTCGCGGCGTAGGGGAACGCGAGGGCGAGGAGCAGGACGGCCCAGAGACCGAAGCGGCGCGCCGCATCGCCCAGACGACCAGCCATGGCGGCCATGGGGCTACATCCTCTCCACCACGCGCTCGCCGAAGAGCCCGGTGGGCTTGACGACGAGCACCAGAATCAGCACCGCAAAGACGATGACGTCCTTCCACTGCCCCGAGATGTACCCGCTGGAGAAGGCCTCCAGAAGGCCGATGAGCAGCCCGCCGACCATCGCGCCGGGGATGTTGCCGATCCCGCCCAGCACGGCGGCCGTGAAGGCGCGCAAGCCCAAGAGGAAACCCATCATGAAGTTGATCTGCGTGTAGTACGTGCCGTACATCACGCCGGCCGCCGCCGCGAGCGCCGAACCGAGGAAGAACGTGAGCATGATCACGCCCTCCACGTTCACACCCATGAGCCGCGCGGCGTCCTGGTCCAGCGCCAGGGCCCGCATGGCCGTCCCCACCGGCGTGCGGTGCACAAAGAGGTACAGCCCCGCCATGAGCGCGAGGCTCAAAAGGAAAAAGCCCACCTGCGCGTATTTCACCTGCGCACCGAGAACGCTGAAGCCGGCCCCCGCCAGAAGGTGCGGGTAGGTCTCGAAGCCCGCGCCGTACTTCAGCATCACCCCGTTCTCCAGCGCGAGGGACGCGCCTAGCGCTGTGATGAGGATCGAGAGCCGCGGCGCCTTGAGGAGCGGCTGGTAGGCGACGCGCTCGATGACGAGGCCCAGCGCCCCCGTGGCCGCCATGGCCACGACCAGCGCCACGCCCAACGCCGCGAGCGCCGGCAGGTGCGAGGCGGCGAGGGCGGCGAGCACTGTCCAACCCACAAAGGCGCCGACCATGAAGATGTCCCCGTGAGCGAAGTTGATCAGCCGGATGATGCCGTAGATCATCGTGTAGCCGAGCGCGACCAGCGCGTAGAAGGAGCCGACCGTCAGCCCGTTCACGAGGAACTGCAGAAACGCGCTCATGGCGCCACGCTCCTTGCCGGACAGGTCGCGGCGGCGGTCATCGCCGCCGCCGCGACCGTCGCCTGTCCTGCCGCAAGGGCGCGCCGCGTGACTCCGCGGCCGCGCCCCGCCGTCACTGGATGTCGACCCACTGACCGTTCTCGTACTTCTTGTACGGCTGGAACTTGCCGTCCTTGACGATCGTGGTGATGTAGAGCTCGCCGGTGCGGTCGCCCTTCTCGTTGAAGGTGATGTCGCCCGTAAGGCCCTTGTAGTTCTTCGTCTGCTTCAGCGCCTCGACGATCTTCTCCGGATCGGTCGAGTTCGCGCGCTGGATGGCGTCCGCCACGAGCTTCACGCAGTCGTACTCATAGACCGAGTACGGGCCCGGATCCTGGCCGTACTTGCTCTTGTAGCTCTGGACGAAGTCCTGCGCGCCCGTCAGGAACTGCGGGAGCGGCGCCGTCGTGATGATCATGCCCTCCGCCTTGTCGCCGGCCGTGGCGATGAGCGTCGGATCCTGCGTGGCGTCGCCGCCCATGAAGGTCGCGGTGATGCCGAGCTCACGCGCCTGCTTCACGAGGAGGCCGGCCTCGGCGAAGTAGCCCGTGTAGTAGATCACGTCCGGGTTCAGGCCCTTCACCGTGGTGAGCGTGGAGGTGTAGTCCTTCTCCCCGGGCGTGATGGCGTCGAAGTAGACGACCTGCACGCCGTCCGCCTCAAGCCCCTTCTTGGCCTCCTCGGCCAGGCCCTTGGCGTAGGTCGTGTTGTCGTGGATGACGGCCGCCTTCTTGGCGCCCAGCACTTCCGCGATGAACTTGGCGGCGAACGGGCCCTGCTGGTCGTCGCGGCCGATCACGCGGAAGACGTTACCCGGGTTCTTGTCCGTGAGGTCCGGGTTCGTCGACGCATCCGCCACGAACGCGACGTGCTTCTGCGCGAGGACGCCCGTCTCCGGAATCGAGGCGCTGGAGCAGTAACCGCCGGCCACCGCCACGACGCCCTCGTCCATCAGCTTCTGAGCCGCCTGGACGCCCACTTGCGAGTCGCACTGGTCGTCCTCGGCCACGATCTCGATCTTCTTGCCGAGCACGCCGCCCTTCGCGTTGATCTCATCCGCGGCCAGCTTGGCGGCGTTGACGATGTCCGTGCCGGCGCTGGCGTAGTCCCCGGACAGCGGCGCCGTGACGCCGATCTTGATGGTGCCGGCGGCGCCGCTCTCCGACCCGCCCGCGCCGCCGCCGCCGGAGCCGCAGGCGGTGACCACGAGCGCCAGCCCGGCCAGCGCGGCGGCCAGCGACAACCACTTCCGCTTCGCCATCCATGAACCCCTCCCCCGATGTGCGCAGTCTGTTCTGCCACGGATTCGCGCCGCGTCGCGCTTCCCCTGCGCAGGGCCGTCACACGGGTCCTGCCGTCCGCTCCGCGTGATGGGTTCCCCGCGCAGCCGGCGAGCGGCACGCCGCCACGCGTCGTCTTCACGCGGGCCACGCGTCGCCGCCGAACTTGGCGCTGCGGGGCTGAACCGCCCTCGCCGGGCCGAACTTCCCTTTGCGGATATTATGTCAACTTCAGCGGGCTCTGTCGATGCGGCTCGACAGCGTCCCCGTCGACGCGGCGCTCCGCAGCCACGGCTGCCTTTTCTAGCGTCCACACCGGCGGCGGGCAAGTCAATCGGTGCGCAACAATTCGGAAATCGAAGGAAAGCGCTGCGGCGCGGCCCTTCGGGCCGCTCCGCGCGTGCAGGCGCGGGCCTCGTCGCGATTATCGGCAGAGGCGTGAAGAGGCGCGCCCCGCGGAGGAGAATGCACCCGGGCGTGCGGCGAGCCGACGACGGGGCGCGGCGCGGGCGGCGGTGCGGGAGGGTGCGCGGGAGGGGGGCGGAGGCCGCCCGCATCGCGCACCGCCTCGCACCGCCGCGAACGGGCACCGCGCCGCACCGGCGCAGTGCGCACCGCACCGCCGCAACGTGCGCGGCCCGAGCCTCACGCTTGCCGGCAGCAGGTCAGCACGCTCGCCGACAGGATGTCCGGTCCCACCTGCCCCGTCTGCCGGTTGAACGGCGCGATCGTCACGAGGTTCGCTGCGTTCGCCGCCACACCCGTGAACAGCACACCCGTCCAGGCCGGCCGCGCGCTCGCCGGCGTGGGGAACAGCTGGGTGTCGAGCACCATCTCGCGGAACACGAGCCGGCCCAGATAGCCGTCAAAGTTACCGAAGAACGGCGGATCCGGCAGCGTGACGCCAGTGAACGTGACGCGGAAGAAACCGCCCACCTGCTCCAGCAGCACGACGCCGCCGATGCCGAGCCCAGGCGCGGCCGCCGTCGGCTGCAGCACGATGCAGCACGGGAAGACGGTCGGCCGCACCGCCGGCACGCACAGCTGCTCTCCAGGGAAGATGAGGTTCGGGTTGGGGATCTGCGGGTTCGCCTGGATGAGAGCCGCCAGCGTCACGCCTTCCGCGGCGGCGATGCTCGACATCGTTTCTCCGGCGGTCACGGTGTGCAGGCGCCCACCCGGGCAGAACGATGCGGCCACGCCGGGGATGCAGAGGATCTGCCCGATCTGCAGGTTCTGCGGGTTGATCCCCGGGTTGGCGGCCAGAAGCTGCTGAACGGTGACGCCGAACTTGCCGGCGATCGTGAACAGCGTCTCGCCGCTGCGAACGGCGTAAAGAAGTCCGCCCATGCAGGAAACCGACATCGGCAACGACCATCCTTTCAGGGGTCCTGTCCTCTGGTCTCCTGCTTATGCGGACGGGCTGCGCGGCGTTCCGCGGCCGCGCGGGGGCGGCCGTGCGCGGGAGGCGGCCGCGCGGGGGCGGTGGGCCGCCTCCCACACCTGAAGAATGAGGCAACGGCAGGGGGGACAGTCGACCAACAGCAGGGATGAGGGGACGCAAGAAGTTAAGTGCTCCGCGTCGCCGCGGCCTCCTCCTCGCCCTTCTCGGCCTCGCTCGCCGCGAGGAAGCGGTCGAACCAGCCCACGATCCGCTCCAGCCGCTCCAGCCGGTTGACGGGCTTGCCGGAGCGCGAAAGCTCGTGGTTCTCCCCGGAGAAGCGCACGAACTCGACCGTCTTCCCCAGGCGCTTGAGCGCGATGTACCACTGCTCCGCCTGCTCGATGGGGCAGCGATGGTCCTCGTCCGAGTGGATGATGAGCAAGGGCGTCACCACGTTCCGCGCGTAGCGGATGGGGGAGCGCTCCATGATGCGCTCCTCGGCGTCCCACATCTCGGCGTCGCCCAGCTCGCGCCGGTTGAAGTGGAAGCCGATGTCACTCGTCCCGTACATGCTGTAGAGGTTCGAGATGCTGCGCTGCGTGACGGCCGCCTTAAAGCGGTCGGTGTGGCCGACGATCCAGTTCGTCATGTACCCGCCGTAGCTGCCGCCTGTCACGCCGAGGCGGTTGCGGTCGATCCAGTCGAAGCGCTCCAGCGCCGCGTCGACCCCCGCCATGATGTCGCGGTAGTCCTGACCGCCCCAGTCCCCCACGCAGCCGCGCGTGAACGCCTCGCCGTAGCCGGTGGAACCGCGGGGGTTGGTGTAGAGCACGCCGTACCCGCGCGCCGCGAGCAGCTGGAACTCGTGGAAAAAGATGTTGCCGTAGGCCGTGTGCGGCCCTCCGTGGATCTCAAGCACCAGCGGCGCCTTCTCCCCTGGCTTCAGCCCCACCGGCTTCATGATCCACGCGTCGAGCAGCTGCCCGCCCTCCCCCACGTACTGGAAGGGCTCCGGCACGGAGAGCTCAAGCTCCTTGAAGAGCGCCTCGTTGTCCGCCGTGCGGCGCTGGAGGCCGGTGCCGTCGAGGGCCATCGTGTAGATGTCGCCCGGGCTCAGCGGGTTCGCGCCCACGTAGGCGATCGTGCCGCCCCTGGCATCGAACGACGTGACGACGAGCGGCTCGTCCGGCGTGACGCGGCGGACATCGCCGCTTTGCACGTCGACGGCGAAGATCGGGCAGTTGCCGCGCTCGGTGAAGGTGACGAAGATCGTGCGGCCGTCCGCGCTCCAGACCGGCCCGGAGCTGCCGTGGTCCCACTTCGCGTCCGCGCCCACGGAGTTCCCGGCCGTGTGGTCGAAGGCGCGGGTGAGGTTGCGCGGCTCGCCGCCCTCCACGGGCACGATCCACAGGTCCACGTTCGCCACGCGGTCGCCTTGGTCGTGGCCCAGATAGGCGATGAAGCGGCCGTCCGGCGAGAAGGCCGGCGCCATCGACGGCCCGCGGCTGGGTGTGAGGCGGCGCGGCTCGCCCCCCTCCGCCGGGACGATGAAGATGTCGCTCCAGCTCTCATGCGGGTCGTCGACGCGGTGGTTGGACACGAACGCGATCCAGCGGCCGTCCGGGGACCAGGCGATGCCGCCCTCATCGAACCCGCCGAATGTGAGCTGGCGCGCTTCTCCCGTCTTGACATCGAAGATGTGGATGTGACGGCGCCGGTCGGGGTCGATGAAACCGACGCCGTTGAACTTGTAGCGCAGCCGCGTGATGATGCGCACGTCGGGCTTCGGCGGCTTCTTGCCGTCCTGGCCGCCGTTCGCCGCAGCCTTCGCCGCCCCCGTATCCGCACCGGCGGCCGCGCCGGCGCGGCCGGCCTCGTCGCCCTCCTTCTTCTCCGGATCCCGCAGCACCACGGCCAGGCGCTTGCCGTCCGGCGACCACGCCACCTCCCCGGCCCCCTGCTCCTCCGTGGTGAGGGGCCGCGCCTCGCCGCCCGCGAGGTCGAGGATGTAGATGCGCGGCTTGCCGGTGCGGTTGCTCGTAAAGGCCAGCCGGCGCCCGTCCGGCGACCAGCGCGGCGCTTCTTCCACCGTGGTGCCGTTCTTGTTCTCGCCGTACGTGAGGCGACGCGGCTCCCCGCCGTCTTGCAGGTCGAGGAGCCAGATGGAGGAATTGTAGCCGTTCTGGATCTCGTCCGCCTGCGTACGTACGAAGGCGAGACGCCGCCCGTCCGGTGAAAGCCTGGGATCCCCCACCCAACGCAGCGCCAAGAGGTCCCGAGCCGTGATCTTCCGACCCATTCCGCCACTCCCCTCAGGTGGTCCCCGTCCCGGGGTGGGGCGCGGCCCGCGCCTCCGCCGAGGGCGCGGCGCGGACGGCGTCCCGCAAGTGAGGCATTATTTCGTGAGACGAAGGATATTCCCTACCGGGGAGCGAACGAGGATCGGCGCGACCGCCGGGCGCCGCGGTACCATGGATGGAAAACGATCCGGGTGATGACGATGACCGACCGTCCACAGCCGTCCTTCGACCCGTCCGCCTCCGGTGCGCCGCGCGCCGCCGGCTACCGCCTGGAGACGTGGACCGTGCACGCCGGCCGCCCCGGCTGGCCGCGCGAGGGCCACTCCGCGGCGCCGCCGGAAGCCGGCCAGCCCACAGCGCCGACCATCGTGCCGGCCACGGCCTACTGGTACCCCGACGCCGCCGCCCTGGACCGCGTGATCGAGGACGGCACGCGCGGCTTCAGCTACTCCCGCTACGGCACGCCCACGGCCGCGGCCCTCGAAGCGGCGCTCGCCGGCCTTGAGGGCACCGAGGCCGCCATCGCCTACCCGTCCGGCATGGCCGCCATCCACGCCGCGCTGCTCGGCGCCGGCCTCCGCCCGGGCGACCGTCTCCTTCTCTCGCGCGACGTCTACGGCGCCACGTTCACGCTGGCGCGCCGTCTCTTCGTGGAGCTCGGCGTGCAGGTGGAGCTCGTCGACGCCACCGACACCGCCGCCGCCCGCGCCGCGCTCCAGCGCCTCCGCCCGCGCGCCTTCCTCTTTGAGACGATCTCGAACCCGCTCCTGCGCGTGGTCGACGGTCCGGCGCTCGTGGCCGCCGCCCATGAGGCCGGGGCGCTCGTCATCGTCGACAACACCTTCGCCACGCCGCTCCTCGCGCGCCCCGCCGAGTGGGGAGCCGACTTCGTCGTCCACAGCACGACGAAGTTCCTCTCCGGCCACGGCGACGTCACCGGGGGCGTCATCTGCACCACCGCGGAGCGGCGCCGCGCGCTTCTTGAGCTGAACAAGATGGTCGGCGCCGTGCCGTCGCCCTTCGACTGCTGGCTCACCCTCCGCGGCCTGCGCACCCTCGCTGTGCGCGTGGAGCGCCAGACGCGCACGGCCGCGGCGCTCGCCGCGCGGCTGCAGGCGATGCCCGGCGTGGCGCGCGTCCACTACCCGGGGTTGCCGGGCCACCCAGATCACGAGCGCGCCGCGCGGCTCCTGCGCGCGCCGGGCTCGATGATCGCCCTCGACCTCGCGGGCGGCCGCGCCGCCGCCCTCGCGCTCCTTGAGCGCTGCCGCCTCTGGATCCCGGCCACCACGCTCGGCGACAGCTGGTCGCTCATCCTCTACCCGGCGATGTCCTCCCACCGCGCGCTGACCCCTGAGGAACGGGCGGCGCTCGGCATCGGCGACGGGCTGGTGCGGCTGTCCGTGGGGCTGGAAGACGAGGAGGACCTCGCCCGGGACCTGGAACGGGCGTTGGGGGCGTGAGCCGCACCTTCGCCGCCCTGCGCCACCCCCACTTCCGCGCGATGTGGATCGCGCTCCTGCTCTCCAATACGGGCACCTGGATGCAGACGGTCTCCCAAGGTTGGCTCGTGTACCAGCTCACCGATTCCCAGGTCTACCTGGGGTCGGTCGGGCTCGTGCGCGCGCTGCCGCTCCTCACGCTCTCCCTTGTGGGCGGCGCCGCGGCCGACCGCTTCGACCGCCGCCGGCTGCTCTACGTCACGAACACGGCCGCGGCCGTGCTCTCGCTGCTCCTCGCCGTCCTCACCTGGACGGGCACCGTGCGCGTCTGGCACATCCTCGCCATCGGCCTCTTGAGCGCGGCCGTGCTGTCCTTCGACCAACCCACGCGCCAGGCGTTCATCCCCACCCTCGTCCCGCGGGAGCTGCTGATGAACGCCATCTCCCTCAACTCGATGACGTTCAACGGCGCCGCCGTCTTCGGCCCCGCCCTGGCCGGCGCGCTCGTGCCGTGGATCGGGCTCGGCGGCAACTTCTTCCTCAACGCTCTGAGCTACGCGGCCGTGCCGCTGGCGCTCTGGCGCATGAAGCTGCCGCCGCAGCCGGAGAGGGCGCCGCGCCGCGTGGCCGATGACCTGCGCGAGGGCCTGCGGTACGTGCGCGGCCGGCCGGATCTCCTCGCGCTGCTCGCGGCCGCCGCCGGGTTGAGCTTCTTCGCCCGCTCCTACGTGGCGCTGCTCCCGGTCTTCGCGCGGGACATCCTGAAGGCCGGCGTCCAGGGGCTGGGCCTTCTCATGGCCGCGCCCGGCCTCGGCACCGTCCTCGGGGCGCTGCTCCTCGCCCACCTCGGCGACTTCCGCGCCAAGGAGAAGCTGCTGCTGGGCTCCGGGCTGGGCCTCTGCGGCGCGCTCGTCGCCTTCGCCTTCAGCCGCAGCTTCACCGCCAGCCTCGGCTTGCAGGTGGTCGCCGGCGCGGCCTCCGTGGTCGCCTCGTCCGTGATCAACACGCTGCTCCAGCTCTCCGTGGACGACGCCATGCGCGGCCGCGTGATGAGCATGTACACGCTGACGATGCTCGGCATGCTGCCGCTCGGCCAGATGCCGCTGGGGGCGCTCGGCGAGGCCTGGGGCGCGCCCTGGGCCGTGACGCTCTTCGCGTGCGTGGCGGCAGGCGTCCTCGTGGGTGCACTCAGTGCCAGCGCCCGGCGCGCCGGCGCGCGCCGGGCGCCGGCGGCGTGAGCTGGGCCGGCGGGGCCGCGTGAGCCCGCGGCCCCGCCGGCCGCGTAGGCTCCGCTACGCGCGGATTTCCACAGTCTTCTCCGTCAGGTGGCGGATCAGGTCCCACTTCGGCTCGAACCCCAGGCCGGGCCCGGACGGCAGGGGGATGGTGCCGTCCGGACGCACCCGGACGGGTGGGTCGATGATGTCCTCGTCCCAGTACCGGTCGCTGCCTGAGGTATCGCCCGGCAGCGTGAAGCCCGGCAGGGAGGCGATGGCGATGTTGTGCGCCCTCCCGATGCCGGACTCCAGCATCCCGCCGCACCACACCGGCACGCCAGCCGCGCGGCAGATGTCGTGCACCTCGATGGCGCGCTGCAGCCCGCCCACGCGGCCGATCTTGATGTTGATGATCCGGCAGGCGCCGAGCTCGATGGCCGTGCGCGCGTCTTCCGGCGTGTGGATGCTCTCGTCCAGGCAGATCGGCGTGCGCAGCCGCGGCTGCAGCCGGCTGTGGTGGACGATGTCATCGTGGGAGAGCGGCTGCTCGATCATCATGAGGTCGAGCTCGTCGAAGTGCGCGAGGTGGTCCGCGTCCGTCAGCCGGTAGGCGGAGTTGGCGTCGGCCATGATGGGCGTGTCCGGGAACCGCCGGCGCACCGCAGCGACGAATTCGTAGTCGTGGCCGGGCTCGATCTTCAGCTTGATCCGCCGGTAGCCCTGCGCCACAAAGCCGCCGACGACCTCCACCAGCGCCTCCGGCGAAGCCTGGATGCCGATGGACACGCCCACCGGGATCGGCCGCTCCTCGCCGCCCAGCGCCTTCCACAGCGGGATCCCCTGCGCGCGGGCGTACGCGTCCCAGAGGGCGCTTTCGAGGCCGGACTTGGCCATCTGGTTGCGCCGGACGAAGTCCAGCCGCGGCGCGATCTCGCAGGGGTGGTCGAAGGGCTTGCCGAGGAGCGCCGGCACGAGCCACCGCTCCAGCGCGATCAGCGCGCCGTCGACGAACTCCTCGTTGTAGAGCGGCTCATCCATCGCGACGACTTCCGCCAGCCCCGTGACGCCTTCGCACTCGGCCTCCACCAGGATGAAGCGCCGGTCCAGCTCCACGCCGAAGCTGGTCCGGAAGGGCGACTTCAACCGCATCCGCAGGACGTGCAAGCGCACGCGTTCGAGCTTCAAAGCTTCGCGCCTCCCAAGATAAATTCGTAGCGGCCCACGCCCGCGGCCGCGTCACGCCGGAATCCGCACACTACGGCGCCCAAGGAGAAGGCTTTCTGGAAAGCCGCCGCCGTCGCCTGCCGCCACGCGAGTGCGAGGTCCGTGTCGGCCGCCTTGAGTTCCTGGAAGTGCAGCGGGATCTCGATGAAGCCGAGCCTCCACGGACGCTCCGGCCAGACCGGCGCAGCGGGCGCGCGCGCGGGCCGGATGAGGGGATGCGTCGGGGCGCCGTCACCGCCGTGGCCGCCCTTGCGGCCATCGCCGGGCACGCCGCCGTCCTCGCCGCAGGGGCCCGCCGGCGCCGCGCTCCCCCCGCTCGCGAGCCGGCCCCCGCCCGCCGGCGCGTCCCCGTCCGGCGCGACAAGCCCGTCGTCCCGTCGCCGCGCGGCGAGGAACACCACGGGCTCGCCGTCCACGCGCGGGACCGCTCCCGCCGCACCGTCCACCCACCACTCGGCCAGCAGGCGGTCCGACGGCAGGCCACGGTTCAGGGGGTCATCCATGAAGCCATAGTGGTTGGGGAGGAACGTCCGCGCCAGCGCCCCGAGTTTAACGATGTTGAAGTTGGCGTTGCCCGCCTGGAGCGGGTCGAACGTCCAGGTGACGACGCGGTACCCCTTCTCCCGCGCGACCTCCCTCTGCCGCAGCTTGAGCGCCGCCCCCACACCGCGGCTCTGGTAGGCCGGCTCCACCGCCGCCATGTGCGACCAGAGCCACGCCTCGCGCCCGTCCCAGGCCGCGAAGCCCAGACAGAAGCCGACGATGCGCCCCTCGGCGCGCGCCACCAGCACCGTGCCCCCCGTCTCGGCTGCCACCAGCATGAGCTCCGACGGCACCACGACGGAAGGGCTCCAGGTCTCCGCCTGCAGCCGCTCGACCTCGTTCAGGTCCTTCAGCGACCGTGCTTCCTCGATGACGATCATGCCACTCACTCCAACTCCGCGGCATGAAATTCCACGCCTCGTTTCAATGTCCTTTACGCGGCGCCGGCCAAGGGAGGCAGGAAGGAACTGGGCGAAGCGCGGCGAATGGTACGTACGTGCCGAGCACGCCGGCCGCGCGGGACGCGGCCGGATAACGGAAGGCGGGACGTCGCCCTGGCCGTCCGGCGTGAAGAGACCGAATCGATCGTCGCCTCCATCGGTCAGAAGATCCGGCAGATCCGCATGCGCAAGGGTCTTCTGTTGAAAGACCTTGCGGAGCGCACCGGCGTGACCCCCTCGCTCATCAGCCAAGTGGAGCGGGGCCTCGCCACGCCCTCACTGCACACGCTGCGCGCGCTGGCGGACGCGCTGGAAGTCCCGGTCGTCACCTTCTTCCAGGAGTCCTCCAGCCAGGAGGGCGTCGTCATGCGCGCCGCCGACCGTCCCCGCCTCTCCCTGCCGTCCTCGGAGGCCGTGTACGAGATCCTCAGCCCTCGGGACTCGGACAAGCTGCTGCTTGCGGAGGTGCGCCTGCAGCCCGGCCAGTCCACCTCGGCGCGGCCGTTCTCCCATAACGCCGACGAGGTCACGGTGCTGCTCAAGGGCACGGTCAAGTTCGAGTGGGGCGACCAGGTCTTCCGCCTCAAGGCCGGGGACAGCATCCTCATCCCGCGCGGCGTGGCCCACCGGATGACGAACATCGGCTCCGTGGAGGCGCGCGCCATCTTCGCCATGACGCCCCCGAGCTTCTGACGCCCCTGCCGCCTGGACCGGGGCGATCTTCGTCAGGGAGATTCTTCTTCGGCAAAATCTAGCAAAGATTTGTCAATTCGGTGACAATTTCTGTTCTTGAAAGGAACGCCATTTCCCTGGGGACAACCCCCTTCTTTAGGAGGTCGTCCCCACCGTGCGTTCCCGCTGCGAAGACCGCACCCGCATCCCAGACCGCACCCGCAATCAAGCCCAAAAGCCCATGCGCGCCCGCGCCGCCGCGGCCGCCGTGGCCCTGTGGCTGGCCGTGGCGGCTCTCCTGCCGCCGGGCGCGCCGGCCCTGGCGGCGGGCGGCGGCGCGCCGGGGACCACGGCGGCCGCCGCACCGTCGTCGCCGTACGTCGACCTTGACCCGCACCGCTACGGCTGGGCCCTGCCCGCCATCCTGGACCTGCGCCAGAGGGGCCTCATGATCGGCGTCGACGCGCGCCACTTCGCGCCGTCGCGGCCGCTCACGCGCGCCGAGCTGGCGGTGCTCTTCGTGCGCCTCAAGGCGCTGCCGCTCGACGGCGTGGGGCCCGCCTACAGCGACCTGCCGCCCGGAGCGTGGTACTTCGCCGCCGCGGAGGCAGCCGCGGCGAACGGTCTCTTGCTCGGCGTGACCAAGGACCGCTTCGCGCCGCAAGATCCCGTCACGCGCGCCATGACCGCGGTGGTGGCGGTGCGCGCGCTGGGCCTCGACCGCGTCGCGCAGGACCTTGCCGGCGCGGCCCTGCCCTACCGCGATGCCGCCGCGGTGCCCGCCTGGGCGCGCGGCGCGGTGTCCATCGCGGGTGCGCTGGGGGTGATGCAGGGTGACGCCGCCGGCTTCCGCCCGCAGCAGAGCGTCACGCGCGCCGAGGCCGCGGTGATCGTCGAGCGGCTCCTCGCCGTGCCGGACGAGGCCGTGGCGGCACAGGGGAACCGCGCCGTCGCGTACCTCAACGTCGATGTCCCGCGCGCGGAGCTGAACGTCGGCGACCGCGCCACCTTCCGCGCCTGGGGCCATGACGCCGCCACCTACCTCATCCCGACGGCTGTGGCGTGGTCGGCGAGCCAGGGGACGATCGCGCCCGACGGCACCTTCGCGGCCGCCAAGCCCGGTACGGCGCGCATCACGGCGACCGTGCCCGGCACCGGCGTGGCGCGCACCGTGACGGTGAAGGTCCACCAGCCGGCAAGGCTCGCCTTCGGGGACGGCCTGCCGCCCGTGGCGCTCGCCGGCACGCCCTTCACCGCGGCCGTGGCCGTGCTGGACACGGCAGGCGCCCTCGACCCCGCCGACAACGGCCGCACCGTCACCCTCATCGTCTCCGGTCCCAGCGGCGCCTCCCGCACGCTCACGGCACGCACCTCGGGCGGCTGGGCCACCTTCACGCTGGCCCTCGACGCGCCGGGTGCCTACACGCTCACGGCGCAGGCCGGCTCTCTGGAGACGGCCGCGGCGCAGGTGCAGGCCGCAGCGCAGCCCGTCGGCGCGCTGGAGCTCACGGCGGACGGCGCGCCGGCCGGGGCCGCCCCTCTCCCGCGCACGGCCGGCGACACCGTCTCCCTGGCCGTGGCCGTGCGCGCTCCGGACGGCAGCCTGCGCCCGGAGCGGTTCCCCGTGCGGTTGAGCGTCTCCGGGGCCGGCGCCGCGCTCACGCAGGGCTCGGTCCTCGTCCGAGGCAGCGCCGCGGCCGGCCAGCTGCGCCTCTCCGCCCCCGGCGCGGTCGCGCTCTCCCTCAGCGTGCCGGGCGGCGCCGTCCTCGGGGCCTCCGCCGCCTTCGCCGTCCAGCCGCGCGGCACGGTGCAGATCCTCGGCGCGAACCCCGCGCAGGTCGCGGCCGGCCGGCCGGCCACGCTTCAGGCGCGCCTCCTCGGCCCGGACGGCACCCCGCTCCCGCTCTCGGGCGTGACGGTCACGCTCACGCCGCACGGCCCGCACGGCTACGACCTGCCGGCGCTGGCGGCCGCCACGCAGAACGGCGTCGCCACCTTCACCTTCACGCCCGTCTTCGCCGGCGCCTACGGCTTCCAGGCGAGCGCCCCCGGCTTCGCCCCCGGCGACGCCGGCGGCGTGCTGAACGTGACACCGGCGGAGCTCGCGCAACTCGTCATCCATGCCGCCCCGTCGACGATCCTCGCCCCCGGCGGGACGGCGTCGATCTACGCCGCGCTCGCCGACCGCTACGGCAACGCCATCGACGCGCCCTTCCAGCTCCGCGCGCAGGCCGCCGCGGGCTCCGGCACGCTGGGCGGGACCCTGAGCGGGTCCCTCTCCGGCGACGCGGCCGCGGGCCTCGACGCGCAGACCGCCCTCGCCGGGCCGGGCACCGTCGCCATCTTCACGGCCGGCGCGGCCGGCGCGCGCACGCTCACCTTCACGAGCCCGGACCACCCGCAGCTGCCGCCCGTGACCGTCACCTTCCGCGTGGTGCAGCGGCCCGCGGACGTCGTCGCCGGCAAGGGGCTGTGGCTTCTCTTCGGAGACTGGAAGGCCGTCGACGACGATGAGATCGTGCGGCGCGCGGTGCAGGGCGGCTACAGCCACATCTACCTGGAGATCGCCACGAGCGGCGACGGCTTCTACGGCCGGCGGGCGCTCGACCAGCTCCTCTGGAAGGTCCACAACGCCGGCATCGCCTTCATCGCCTGGGTGTACCCGGACCTGCGCAACCCGGCGTCCGACACGGCCTGGACGCGGGACGTGATCGCCTACGCCACGCCCGAGGGCGACCGGCCGGACGCCTTCGCGCCGGACATCGAGGAGGTGCTCGATCCGTCGACCGTCGCGGCCTACGCGGCCGCGGTGCGCGCCGCGCTCGGGCCGGAGGGGCGCTTCGTGGCCGTCACCTACCCGCCGCAGGCGCGGCCGGACTATCCCTTCCGCCAGCTCGCGCCGTACGTCGACGCCTTCGCGCCCATGAGCTACTGGCACACCCGCGTGCGCGAGTACACGTTCGCCGACGCCTACCGTTACGTCGCCGACTCCGTCCGCCGGCTGCGGCAGCTGGCCGGCGTGGACGTGCCGGTGAGCGTGATCGGCCAGACGTACGACATGTTCGCCGCGGGCGGCCGGGGCGTCTACAGCCCGACGCCGCTGGAACTCGAGGGCGCGTGGCGGGCCGTCCTCGACACCGGCGCCATCGGCCTCTCCTTCTACCGGTGGGGGACGACGACCGACGAGCAGTGGGCCGCGATCGACGCGCTCCAGCCGCCGCCAGCGGGCGCCGCGGGGGCTGCGGGGCTGGCGCGGCGGTAGGGGCGGGCGCCGCACGCCTTGTCCCCCGGCGGCAGTGGCGCTACAATGCAGGATCTATACGGACTTATGTAGCGCCACGCCGCTGGAGGGACGGAAGAAGCGCATGGACGTGCTTGTCGGGCTCATGGGCTGCGGCACCGTGGGTGCCGGAGTGGTGGAGTTGGTGCGTCTTCGTCGGGAGAAGATCGCGCGCCTGACCGGGCGGCGGCCCGCCATCCGCCGCATCCTCGTGCGCGATCCAGCGAAGCCGCGCAGCGTGCCGGTCGATCCCTCCCTCTTCACCATGCGCGCGGAGGACATCCTCGACGACCCGCACATCGACATCGTCATCGAGACGATCGGCGGCATCGAGCCGGCCCGCACCTACATCCTCGCCGCGCTGCGCGCCGGCAAGCACGTGGTGACAGCGAACAAGGACCTCATGGCCCTCTACGGCACGGAGCTCCTGGAGGCGGCCGCCGCCGCCGGCGCGGACCTCATGTACGAGGCCGCCGTGGGCGGCGCCATCCCCCTCATCCGGCCGCTGAAGGAGAGCCTCGCCGCGGACGAGATCACCGACATCCGCGGCATCGTCAACGGCACGACGAACTACATCCTCTCGAAGATGACGGACACCGGCGCCGACCTCGACACCGTCCTGCGGGAGGCGCAGGCGTTGGGCTACGCGGAGGCGGACCCCTCCAGCGACGTCGACGGCTGGGACGCGGCGCGGAAACTCGTGATCCTCGCCTCTCTCGCCTTCCACGCGCCGGTGCGCCTCGATGAGGTGCAGGTGCAGGGCATCCGTTCCATCGCCGCGGCCGACGTGGCCTACGCTCAGGAGCTCGGATGCGTCATCAAGCTGATCGCGTGCGGGTCGAACCGCGGCGGCCGCCTCGTGCTGAGCGTGCGGCCCACGCTGGTGCCGAAGGACCACCCCCTCGCGCACGTGGGCGACGCGTACAACGCACTCTTCGTCCGCGGCGACGCGGCCGGCAACCTCATGTTCTACGGCCGCGGGGCCGGCTCGCTGCCCACGGCCAGCGCCGTGCTCGGCGACCTGATCGACGTGCTCCGCAACATGAGCCTCAACGCCTCCGGCTTCCCGCACCCCGTGTGCCTCCGGCGCCTGCCGGTCGCACCCGAGGCTGCGCCGCCGCAACGGCACTACATCCGCATGACGGTCGTCGACCGCCCAGGCGTGTTCGCGCGGATCGCCGGGCTCTTCGGCCAGGCGGAGGTGAGCATGGCCACGGTGCTGCAGAAGCGCGTCCATGACGGACGCGCGGAGATCGTCATCGTCACGCATGAGGTCGCGCAGGAGCAGCTGCGCCGCGCCGTGGACGCGGCGGCCGCGCTGGAGGCGGTCGACGCCGTGCACAACGTGCTGCCGCTGGAGACGGAGGCGGCGGGGTAGGGGGCGCGGGGGGCCCGCGCGCGGGCCGCGGGGCCTGAGGTGCGCGGGCCGGGGGGCCGAGGCGCGCGGGCCGGGGGCCGCGGTGCGCGGGCCGGGGGCCCTGGCCTGCGGCGCGGACCCCAGCCGCACGGCTCTCTCGCGGACCCTGGCCCGCGAGCTGCCGCCTCACACGCACGCCCGCGGCTCACCCCTCGAGCCAGTCCCCGGCCGCGTCGGCCGAATCCCCGCCGGACGAGTCCCGGCCGGCCGAGTCCCCGCCGGCCGAGCCTCCGCCCTTGCGCCTCCTCTCCTTGACAACAGGAAATTATTGGCGGATCATGCGAGATGAAGGTGATGAGAGTTGCTCAGATGGGCCATAGCGCTTGCGGCCGCTCTAGTGCTGGCCGGATGCAGCGCGCCGCCGCCAGAGACGAATACGCAGGCTGCATCCAACAGTCAGGAGGCAGCCGACGCGGCGCTGCAAGGCCTCGTCTCTGACTTTCGCGACAATTGGGGCATGACTAGCTGGTATGCCTCCGTGTCGTCATTCGCACTGTCGCTGGAGGGCCAGCACGCCACTCTAAACGTCTACACCAGCCTTTACCCTAAAGCGAGCAATGAGCAGGCGGCCAGAGCCATTTGCGTCGGCGCGGTGCAATCGCTCGCGCATGTGGTTACGACGACGGAATCCACTGTCACCGTCTTTTCCGGGAATCCAGACAGCTACCGCTACCTCCTGGCATGCACAGCAAAATACGGCAGCGACGGCAAGCTACGCGAGCCGATAGCGTGGCAAATCTTCTCCGGTCTACGCTAGCGTCTCCTCGCCCTCTGCGCCGCTAACCGCTCCTGCCGCTCCTGCTCGCGCGCCTCCGCCGAGTAGAACGCGGCCCACTCGGCGAACTCGCGGACCGTGAGCCGCGCCTGTAACTCGGCAACCGTAGTCCCGAGGTCCCGCGCGAGGCGGAAGAGAAACGCGCGCTCCGCCTCGCGCGGGTGGCCCTCCGGATCACGAATCCCCAGCGCGAAAGGTGCGCTGCGCCGCCTTCTGCGCCCCCTCAGTCATGCCGTTGACCTCGAGGATCACCTGCAGCACGCGATTGACCGCCGCAGCCGACTTCTCGCGGAGCCGGTCGGCCTGCTCGGGCGCAATGCCGAGCCCTGCGGCGAGCATCAGGAGCTCGAACCGCGCCGCCTGCTCAGGTGCGACCTCGCCGCCGCCGCCGAAGCCCGCCTCTTGCCGGATGCGCTGCTGCTCAGCGAGCGTCATGGCCCGGATGCGGACCTTGCCGCCCCACTCCGGCACCTCGACCAGCGTCTCGCGCAGATCGTTAGCCGCCAGGATCTCGTCGATGCTCAGCACCTTGCCACTCACGGTCTCACCTCAGTCTCAGTAGGTCGCGCGGGTCACAGGACCCGACACCTGGAACTCCGCGCTCCAGGTTGCCTCGCCATCGACCGCCGTGTCGACCTCGTACTGCGTGAGGATGCAGGTGCCCGTGAACTTGGGGCTGCCAGTCGAGGAGCCCTGCGGCCCGTACTCGAACGCGACCGCGATGCCTCGGATGCCGGCGAGCTGCGCGTCCACAGTCGGATCGAACTTTCCCTCCAGGGAGAACGTCGCATCCAAGAGCCCAGGGATGTACGACTTCGCCGTCGCCCCAAGCGTGGTCACTTCTGCCGTGTCACCCTTGATGGGCAGCTTCGCGCTGGTCACGTAGGCGCTGATGTCGGTCGGGGTGGTCGGCGCGGACGCCGTGCCCAGCTTGACGACCGCCGTGGAGCCGTGGCTGAAGGCCATGCTGTCTCAACCTCCTCATTTAGAAGCGCGCCAGGCCGACGTAGAACGTCGCGGCGCCGCTCCACGTGACGCGCACGTAGCGCTTGATCGTCCCCGTCACCGCCACGCGCTGGGCCGAGCCGCCAGAAGCCGCCGTGAACGCGACCACGTCGGCCCAGGGGTCGGTTGAGCCGTTGTCGTTCGAGTGCTGGATCTTCACGGTAACAGAGGAGCCGGAGACCATCTCCAGGTAGCCGGCGCCGCCGTTGCTGGTGGCCGCCGTCTGGTCGATGCCTGTTCCGTTTCCGGCCGCCGCCTCCGCCTGGAGCGGGTGCAGGGTGGTAATGCGCTCCATGCCGGATGTGGACTGGACCTCTGCGCTGATGCCGGTCACGTCGTCCACGGGCGAGTCGATCTCGACGGAGGTCTCGATGTTCGAGAGCCCGTAGCCGACGCTCCCGTTGCCATCGCCCTGCGGAAGCAGCACCATCACGCCGGGCTTGCCAAGCGCCGCCTGCAGTACTTGGTCTACGGCGTTGGGCGAGCCGTCGTAGATGCCCTCCAGGCTGACCGTCGCGTCAGGCAGGCCAGGGATGTAGGTCTTGGCCGCAGCCCCGAAGGTGGTCGTCTCCGCCGTGTCGACCTTGGCCTGATATTTGGCGCTCTTGAAGTAGGCCGACAGATCGTAGCCGTTGACGTAGACTTTGGTCTTCGAGCCATGGCTGAAGGCCACCCGCAATCACCTCCCATCAGTAGGCGACCTCGACGTCCACAGTCACGCGATAGAGCTTTGTGTCCGGCTCGTAGAGGTCTAGCTCGGAGACGACGTGGGCGTCGAGGATGGTTGTGCCGCCCATGGCGCCGCTCCTCCCGTCCAGTGCCGCCATCACCTGCGCGGCCACGTCCTTCGCCTGGCCATAGCTCTGTGCCCAGCAGTCGAGTTGGAACCTGGCGACCTGAACGGCCACAGGCGACCCCATGGTCCGTTCGTTCCTCCGGCTGATGCGCTGGTAGCTGATGGCGGGCAGCGTCGGCGATTCCGGCAGCGCCAGCGGGTAAATGCGGGAGCTCACCAGGGCCGCGAGCGGGGCGTAGGCGACTAGGCAGCTTCGCAGATCGGCCTCCACGCTCATAGCCCTAGCACCTCCTTTAGCGCCGCCGCCACAGCGGCCTCCGCCAGGTGCCTATCCTCGTCCAGAGCAGGGCGCAGGAATGGGCGCGCGGCCATCTTGCTGGTCCCGAGCTCCACAAAGAGCCCGTAGAACCGCTCCTTATCCGGGCCGATGAGCACCTCGGCACGGCCGGGCGACTGCTCCTCGCCGGGCTGCGTGATGATGTGCTCCTGCAGCGCGCCGGTGCGCACAGGCGCCCGTCTGGACGCTCCCTCGCGGATGACCTCGGCGCCGGCCATGGCGGCCTCATCGACGACGGCCGCGGCCTTCTCGCCGAGCACGGCAAGCCGCCGCGCAATGAGGTCGCCTCCCTCGACCTTGACCCGGAACCGTACGGCGCCGGCCATCAGACCACCACCTCGACGCACATGAGTTGTAGCTGTCGTCTCCGGCCGTCGGGATCGAGCACCGCCCGCACATCCCACGTCCGGCCCGCGCCCACGACCCGCATGGAGGCGCTTACGTCTGGCCGCCAGCGGATCGTAATGCGGGTCGTGATGGTCTCCGTCGGCACCTGCTGCGCCGCGAAGAACTCGCGGCCGGACAGGTCCTCGACTGCGGCATGCACCGTGGCGACGTCGGACCACGTCTGCACGGGCTGGCCGTACTCGTCCTGGGCGGTCGTCTGGGCCTGGATCGTCACGCGATGACGGAGCTGTCCCGCTTTCACAGCACCGTCACCACCCGGTGGGGCGAGAGAAGCGCTCGGTAGGCGAGGGGAAGCTCCGTCACGATGTTGCCGATGTTCGCCGCCTCGCGGTTCTCGTACAGGTGGCCGATGTGGAGCAGGATCGCCGCCTTGATCGCCTGCGGAATGTCCGCCGCGGACTGGTAACCGGCCACGTACCGGACCCGGATAGCTCCGGACTGCGGCTGGAGCACGTCAGCCGGCCAGGTGTAGCTCCAGCGCAGGACCACGCGCGCGGGCTCGCTGGCTGTGTCCACCACATAGCTCGCCGGATCGACCGTGCGAACGACGCCGGCGGCGTCGGTGTACGAGATCGACGCCACAGACTGCACCGGTGGCATCGGCAGCAGAATCTCGTCGCGCGGCCAGTCATCCAGGCCTAGCTCGAGGGTTTGGGTCATGAGCGCGCGGCCCAGGATCTGCTCCGCGTGCTCGCGGGCGGCCCGGATGAGGCCCGAGATCAGCGCATCGTCATCCGTAGCATCGACGCGCAGGTGGAGCTTCGCCTCGGCCAGCGTGACGGGTTCAGAAGCCGGTGGCGTCACGACGCGCAGGCTCCAATGCCCATCCATGGCTACGCCCCCTCGCGCGGGCGAGCGCGGGGCTTCGTGGCCTTCTCCGGAGGCTCAACGACCGCGGCCTCGGGCGCGTCGGCCTCCGCCGGCACAGCCATGCCGGCGGCGATCCAGACCGTCGCGACCCGCGGCTCGAGGTCGAGCACGTCGCCAGGAGCGGCGTTGATGCCTCCGGCGATGCTCGTCAGCATGCGTACACGCATCCCATCACCCCCAAGGAGAGGGGCCGGCGCTCAGGCCGGCCCCGTCACCCGAGCTTCGATTACGTCGCGCTGTTCTGGTAGACCTTGACCGCCTCTGCGAGGATCAGCTTGCCGTCCACCCGCTCCATCGCCCGGAAGCCGATCTGGCCGTTGGCCGCGTAGAGCTCGTTGAGCCGCTGCAGCACGCGGCCCTGGCGATCGGCGATCCAGTAGTAGCTGAAGTCGCCGAACGCGATGGACTTGGCCGACGCGGCCATCGCCGGCATCGCTGGGCTGATGACCACCGGCCGGCCGAGCAGGATGTCGGGCTGGCCCGCCTGCAGGCCCGGCTGCCAGAGGTACTGGCCGGTGCTGTCCTTCAGGCCCCGGATCGCCCTGGCCGTGCTGTCCGCCATGAGCCAGCGAGCACGGCTGCGGTACGCCGGCTTGAGGGCGTGGAACAGGTCGAGGATGTCGTCCGCCGTGACACTCGTGGTCTGGCCGGCGGCGCCCGTCTTGCCCACCTGCGCGTCCACGAGGACGCCTGTGGGCTGGCCGGTGCCGCTGCCGTTGACGAACGCAGTCTCCTCCGCCACGCCGAAGCGCCGGGCGATGACGTCGGCGATGTAGGTCGGCAGGTCGAACGCGGAGTCATTGAGGAGCTCCTCGCTGACCAGCACGAGCGTGCCGAGCTTGTAGGCGCTCAGCGTGACCTGCGCGAACGTCACGTCGGCCGGCGTGTAGGCCCCGGACTCCGCCAGCCAGGCGGCAGTCCCGAAGTCGCTCTCCACCGGGATCTGCGTCTGGCCGCTGGAGGTCGTGATGACCGTGGCCAGCGAGCGCATCACGTTCTGCTGGAGCAGCTTCTCCACGAGAACACGCTCGAACTCGTTGGGCACGAGGTAGCCGCCCTGGGCATTGGTGCCGATGACGAGCGCACGAGCCTCAGGGTGATTCAGCAGCTCCGCCTCTTCTGGCCGCAGCACCTCACGCCCCTCACGGATCGCGCGCCAGAAGGCCTGGGCGTACTCGCGCGTCTCCCACGGGCGAGCGCCCGGCTGGTCGCCCTGCGCGGCATCGCGGACGCCGACGACGGGCGCGCCGGCCGGCTGACGTAGGTCACGCTCCAGGTCGCGCAGCCGCTCCTCCCGCGTGATCTGGTCGCCCAGGCGGTCGATGTCCGCCATGATGCGGTCGTACTGCTCGCGCTCCTCTGCCGTGAGGTCGCGATGCTCTCCCTCGGCGCGGTCCAGGATGGCGCGGGCGTCCGCGACCAGCTTGGCCCGCTTCTGACGCAACTCGTTGATGTCCATCTGCCTTTCCCCTTCCCCGGGCACGAAAAGACCGCCCATCCTGGGCGGCTCCCGTGTCCCTGTGTGGTGTCTGCTGGCTACACGCGGCTGGCGAGGTCCAGCCGTCGCCGCAGGACCGCCAGCGTCGTCCGCGGCTCTTCCTCGGAGTGCCGAACCAGCGGCGGCTCCAGGTCGATGCCGGCGGCGAGCGCCGCGCGGAGCGCGACCGACGTGTCCTCGTACGCCGGGTAGGTCACAGCCGAAACGTCATAGAGCTGCACCTCAAGCAGCTCCCGCGTCACAACCCCCGTCTCGTCCTGGCGCCAGCGGTCCTTGATCGCCCGGAAAGCGAACGACATCTGGTTGACGTCGCCGCGGCGAACGAGCTCCATCACGTCCCGCGCCCAGGTGGTGTCGGGCGGCACGATTTCCACGCGCAGGCCGCGCTCGTCTTCCGCGAGCGTGAGCGTGCCGTTCGTCGTCCGCCCGAGGACGAGGTTCGGGTCGTGATTGAAGAGAGCCCGGACATCCGGGCTCTCCGAAAGCGTCTTCGTGAACGCCCCGCGGCGGATCACCTCGGTGAACATTCCGAGGTCCGTCGGGGAGTCGAAGACGGCCGCGTAGCCAACGAGCTTCGGCGGCGCGTCTGCGGCGCCGTCCGCGCGCAGTTCCAGCGTCGAAAGCGGCAGCGACCGCTGCTCGCGCGAGGCCGCCACGGGCGAGCTCGCGAGTTCCGGCGGCTCGATGCCGGCGTCCCGCAGGTGCGCAGCCAGGTGGTCGTAGACCGCCTGCCGATCCGCCCGCGGGATGTCGACGCCGCCGCGGGCGCCGTTGAGCGCCGCGATGGCCGCGCGGCAGGCGCGGATGTTGGCGGCGCCCACCTTGCCGCTCTCGTCGACCATGTGATGCGGCAGCTTCCAGGCCGACTTGGCGTCCGGGTAGCCGTCGCCATTCGGATCGTCTGCCTTGTCGTCGTACCACGCAAAGCACTGCAGGTAGGCGCGCTCGCCGTTCTCATTCGGCAGCCGTGCCACCATCGCCGGCCCGTCCCAGGTCTCGTCCGTCGTCGCCGTGTGATGCACCTTGATCGCCGGCATCACGTCATCCCTCCTAGCCAGGTAGCAGCACGCAGTCGCAGCCCTCGTGAATCGGCGGGTGGCCGATGTGGGAGTGCGGCACCAGCGGCGAGTCCGTGCCAGGCGGCATCAGTTCCTGGCCGGCCTGCACGAACCACTCGTTGACTCCCACGCGCATCCCATCGAGATGCTGGCAGTAAGGGCAGCTCTCCCCGACCGCCGCCCAGCGGAGGGCCAGGATGCCGGCGGCCGCGTAGACCGCCTTGGCGATGGCGCCGTCCATCCGGACGACCTCGTGCTGGGCCTCGCGCGCCGGCTGCTGCTCGTCGAGCTGGTCCAGTTGCGCCTCCACCGCCTCCAGCGGGTCGGCCCCCTGCTCGTAGGCCTGCTCTACCGCCCCGCGCACGGCGCCGAGCACCTGGCCCGTGTGCCGGATCGGGTAGGCCTGCGTGTAGCCGGCAGCCGCCTGCGCGATGCGGTCCGCGTCGGGCTCGTGGCCCACCTCGTCCGCCACGGCCCGCGCGATCTCATGCGCGTAGACCTGGTGGACCGGCTCCACCTGCCGGGCGACCCAGCCGCGGTGCTCGTCGGACGTCAGATAGCGGATCAGATCGGTCTCAAAGTCATGGCGAGCGCGGGACGCCAATGCCCTCCGGGCGAGCTTGCGGATCTCGCGGACCTCCTCGGAGATGATCCGCTTCGCGGACCGCTCAAAGGCGGGCGCGTAGGCGGACCGCAGCCGGCGCCGGATCTCGGCCGCGTGCTCATCTGCCGACCGGGACTCAAGAAGCCGGGAGCGCCCCGCCGCCCCGCCGTCTCCGGCGGTCGAGTCCTGCGGAGGCGCTGGCGGAGCCGCGTGCGTGCCGGCCGGCACCATGTTGAGCGGGACGAGGTACTCGTCGCCGCCGTCGATCGGGTCCATGTCCTCGAGCTCGCGGACGTCGTTAGCCGAGAACCAGCCCCATTGCCGGGCGATCGCATAGGCGCGATAGCGACTCTCCGTATCGCCGCGCAGCAGGCCCTCGACCGAGAACCGCACGAAATACGTCCGTCGCTCGGCCTCGGTGAGAAGCCGCTGCTCGATGGCCTGCTCCCAACGCACGAGCCACGGGCGGACGGAGTGGACGACGAACTCGATGCTCTGCTGCTCGATATTGCTGAAGGTCGCCCGCTCCAGGTCGCCGAGCAGGTGCGGCGGGATGCGGAAGATGCGGGCGATCTCGGCCACCTGGAATTTTCGGGTCTCCAAGAACTGGGAGTCTTCCGGCGGGATGCCGATCTGCTGCCACTCGAGGCCTTCCTCGAGGATGGCCACCCGGTGCGCGCGGTCCGGGCCGCGGTGCAACGCCTCCCAGGACTCGCGCAGGTTGGCGCGGGCCTTATCGCTCAACGCCTGGGGGGCCTTCAGCGCCCCGCCGGGCATGCTCCCATTGCCGAAGAAGGAGGCGCCGAAACGTTCTGTCGCAAGCCCCAGCCCGATGGCCTCCCGGGCCATGCGAATCGGCGAGTAGCCGATGACGCCGTCTCCCGACAGGCCGCGGATATGCAGCACCTCGCCGAGGACTAGCTCCTGGCCGCGCTGGTCGCGGTACGTGTAGCTCAGCGTCCGACCGTCCGGCCCGACGATGACACGCACGCGGTCGGGCCGGAGAGGCCAGAGCTCTAGCACTCGGCCGGCACGGTCCCGCACGACCTCGGCATAGGCGTTGCCCCATAGCAGGAGGTGGCCCATCATCACCTCGCGCAGCTCGAAGCTCGTCATCACCGGGTTCGGCCTGCTGTGGAGCACGTCGTACAGCGGATGGTCGGTCGCCCGCACCTTGGACCGGCCGTCCTGGCGATAGACGTGGAGCGGGAGGCTGGCCACTGTCTCGGCGAGGACGCGGATGGCGGCATAGACCGCGGAGTACGTGAGCGCCGTCTGCTCGTTGACCGTGACCCCGGACGCCGCCGGCTCGCCGCCGAGCAGCCACTCCCGAAGGGCCGAGTCCGGCTGCGCGAGCGACGACCGCCGCCCGATCAGGGACGCAAGCGTCTGCCAGATCGCCATCCTCACCGCTCCCGTCAGATCGTCAGAATGCCGCGCTCCTCGTACACGCTGCGCTTCGGCTGCTCGTGCCGCATGGCGCGGTCGAGGGCCATGATGAGCGCCACCATACCGTCGATGCGGCCGCTCGACTTGGCCTTGTTCGGCTTGATGTTGCCGGCCGGGTCTTGCGCCACGACCATCGAGTCCGCCTGCCAGCGCAGGACCGGGTTGCCGCCGTGACGGAGCAGCCCGCCCACCACGAGGCGCATGAGCTCCTTCGTCGGGGCCGAGAGCGTCGCGAAGCCCTGCCGGACCTGCACGACGGTGAAGCCGTCGTCCTGGAGCTGCAGGGCCAGCTGCGTCGCGTTCCAGGGGTCGTAGGCGACCTCCACGACCTTGTAGCGCTGGGCGTCCCGGTGAAGCTGCTCCCGGACGGCCTGGTAGTCGATGACGTTGCCCTCGGTCAGCCGGATGAAGCCCTCACGCGCCCACGTCGAGTACGGCACGCGGTCGCGCTGCTCGCGCTCGCGGAGGCCCTCCTTCGGCAGGAAGAACCGCGGCAGCACCGCGTAGGGCTCGCCGTCGGCCTGCGGCGGGAAGAGCAGCGCCATCGCCGTGAGGTCGGTCGTCGTCGAGAGGTCGAGGCCGACAAAGCACGGCCGGCCGGAGAGCGACTCCTCGGCGATGATGCCGGCCGTGGCGTCCCACGCCGCGAGGTCGAGCCAGCGGCTCTCCTGCTGGGTCCACTGGTTCAGGTGCAGGCGCCGGAAAGTGTTCTGGTAGGCCGGCACCTCTTTGGCTCGCTTGGCTTCCTGCTCAAGGTAGTCGAGCTTGACCGTCTGGCCGAGGCCCGGGTTCGCCTTCGCCCACACGGCCGGGTCGGTCCAGTCGTCGTCCTCGTCGGCAGCGGCGATGAACGCGAAAAAGGACGGGTCGTCGATGATCCCGTCCATGACCTTGCGCGCGTACTCGTGCTGCTCCCAGCAGATGCTGTTGCGGTCGTAGCCGGCCGTCGTGATCGCCACCACGAGGGGCTGCTCCCGAGCGCCCGTCGCCGTCGTCAGGACGTCCCACAGCTCGCGGTTCGGCTGGGCATGCAGCTCGTCGAAGATCACACCGTGCGCGTTCAGCCCGTGCTTTGTGGGGGCATCGGCGGACAGCACCTTGTAGGAGCTGCCCGTCTTCGGCACGACGATCGACCGCTTGTAGACCTCGCACCGCTTCCGAAGCGCCGGCGACGCCAGCACCATCTGCTTCGCCGTCTCGAACACGATGGCGGCCTGCTCGCGGTCGGCCGCGGCCGAGTAGATCTCGGCGCCGGGTTCGTTGTCCGCAAAGAGCAGGTACAGCGCGATGCCGGCGGACAATGTGCTGTTATGGGTGGGGATGAACCCGCGACCAGCCAGGTACATGCCATCGGCCCGCGCCACCTGAATGCAGCGCGTCGGCACGCTCGGCACGCGGCGGACGTCGACAACCTGAATGGTCAACGATCGCGCCGTAGCTCCGGTGCGCGGCAGAAGCCTGGATGCCTTGCGCTGCAGCCGGAACGGCGCGCGGTCGGCTGTCGCATTCCACGACAGCCGGTACTTGACGCCGCAGTCCCGGCCGTTCAGCGTCGCACGGCCCTTTCGCAAGGTGGCTTTCCAGCCGAGGGATCTCACGAGCTGCAGGGCGTCCAGCGCCAGCCTCTCATTCGTGGTGGTGAGCTCGCAGCGCGGGATGCCTGATCCGCGAATGACGCAGCCGTCGGTATCCATCAGCCCGCGCAGGAGCTCCATACGTTGCTCCTCAGACGCGAGCAGATACGCCTCTGGGATATGCTTGTTCCCAAGCACGCCCAGCTCGCGCAGCGCCCGCCTCAGCCCGCCGTTGACGGCATACTGGTACTTCCCAATGGGCCGAACATCATACCGGGCCGCGAATGCCTCCACGACCTCCGGGTCCGCGCTCGTCATGCGCGCGGCACTCGTGTCTCCGTCGCCCAGCCATGCCCCGAGCAGGTATGGATCGATCGGCAGCTCCCGCTCCGGTAGCCGCAACGGAGCTGGAACCCGCACACTGTAGCGCCGCTCATTGTGCGTAGGACGGTTGCCGATGTGGAAATTGCCCGCCATGGTCTTCGTATCGACGATCACGACGCGCTCCCTGTAGCGGTCGTGGACCGCCCACAGGTGGTCGGCATCGGCCGTGATCACCTGGCCATCCGAGAACACCACCTCATAGCAGTCGTGACCCGTGAAGACCTCGGAAACGGCAATGACGCGCGTCGGTAGCCCGTCAGGCCCGTACACCTCATCGCCTACGCGGATGTCGCCCATCTGCACCCACCCGCGGGCTGTCAAGATGGGCGTATCCACGGCCAGCGCTTTCCCGTTCTTGCGCGGGACCTCGATGTAGGCGCGCCGATACCGCCGTGTGCCGTCCTTGCGCTTCCATCCGAACAGCGGCCGGATGATCTGGTCGCGCTGCCAGTCCATGAGCTCGAACCTGGCGCCGGCCCAGCGGCCCTTCGTGTGGCGGAGAAACCGCTCGAAGAACTCCACCACGCGGTCGGCCGCCGCCTCGTCGAACCAGAACTCAGCCGCCGAAGAAGTCATCTCCGTCATCCTTCTCGTCCGGCAGGCTCAGACGCGCCCTGGCGGCCGGCGACAGGCCGAATTCCGCGACGTACTGGCGGAACGCCGCCGAGTGGTCGCGGACGATCTGGCTGGCGGGATGCTTCCGCGTCACGCCCTGCTCGTCGACGCTGAGGATGCCGTCCTTCTTGATCCGGCGCGCGGCTTTCACGGCCAGGACGTAGTGCGTCAGAAGCATGGCGAAGGCCGGGCCGTCGACGGCAGTCAAAAGGCCCAGGCGCTCAAGCTCTGGGCCGATCTCCTTCCAGAGGGCTCGCGCCTCCCGCTCAAGCCAGGGCGGCGGATCAGGAGCAACTGGCTTGGGCTTTGGCTCGTTCGCCGGTAGGGGCCGCTTGCCCGGATTGCCGGCCAGGACCTTCAGATGCGTCGGTTTCGGCTTCCGTCCCGGCGTCGCCATCGCCCTCACCTCCCTCGTGGGAAAACGAAGTCATTTCGCGGCCGCGTTTTCGAGGCCGCGCGCCCGGTCCCGGGGCATCAGGCGGCAGAGATTTGACCCGCCCTACCCCTCGCGGCCAAAGCCCCCATCCTCTCGCGCGGTTTTCTCGCTGTGGTGCCTGTGGCACAACGGCTGCAGATTGTCCAGCACGTCCGTGCCTCCTCGGCTCCTCGGCACGATGTGGTCCACGTCGGTCGCCGGCGTCACACGTCCTTCAACCGCACAAGCTCGACATAGCGGCTCCCGAGCCAGGACCATCGCCCGTAGCCGTCGCCACCGCGCGTCATAGCCGCGACTCGCCGCCGACCCGCGCTCGCGGTCATACCGCCGCCGCTCCGCCCGCGCGTGCTCAGCGCAGTACCGCTGTCCCGCCGGCACCAGCGCCGGGCACCCAGGCTGCGCGCACGGCGTCGGCGGTCGCGTCGGCATGCCGTCCACCTCCGGCCCTTCGGGCCTACGCCCACCCGCCACCCAATACGCCCCACATGATCGTCCGCGTGGATATGTGGCATGCATCCGTCAGCGCTGCTGCGTCCGGGCGGCTCATGGCGGAACTGCCGCTTAGCGGTCGAGCCCGCCTCCTCCGTACGACCCGAGTGGCCAGCCGCATCAGGTATTGCATGCTTGTGCGAGTTCCTCTTGGAGGCGCGCTCGCCGCTTCAGCGCGTGAGCCAGCTTCCTCTGGATCCTCTCCTCGGTCAAATCACGGCGCCACACGTAGACGATGACGACGCCATGCTCCAAGGCGATCCGGTGCTTGACCTTGTCGCGCTCCTGCTGCGCCTTGAACGCCTTCGCATGCCGGTGGTAGCGCCTTTTGGCATGCTGAGCTCCTTGGTACTCGAAGGCGATGCCGAGGTCCGGATAGTATCGATCGAGTTCCAGGTGATAGCCCGTCGCCGGGTTGCGCAGCCAAGGAGGGCGGCAATTGTCGAACTTCCGCTCTCCTGGGAGCAGCTTGTCGAGGATCTCCTTCATCCGCTGCTCATGGGCCGACCTGTCAGCGCCCTTGCGGGCCATGTTCGGCTCGATGCGTAAGAGCTCGCCGGTCTCCAGGCTGTAGACCATCACATCGCTACATGACCTGTCATAGCGGCGCTTCAGCATCTTGCCGGGTCGTTCGCGCCCGTAGGCGTAGCGGATTCTCCCCATCGCGGCGCAGCCCCCACCTCGCAACGCTTGTGCGCCAGCCCCCACCCTGGCTCACGGCGCAGTCACCCTCCCGGCTCACAGCCGGGCACACCAACGAAGTCAGCGGTCGCCCGCTTCCTCGTCGAAACAGGCGGCCAGCAGGTAGCAGTAGTTGATGACGTCGGCGATCCTCTGCTTGAGCCCCTCGCCGCCGCTCGGGGTCGTCCAATCCCAGACGTACCGCCCGGTGTTGGCGGCCTGGACGAGCGACTGCACGTGCTTGAGGAGATAGCTCATCGCCACCTGCGACATGCGGCGCTCCTCCATGGCCGCCACCTGGCGGAAGTTGCGAAGCCGGTCGTCCGACCCAGGCGCGTACTCCTGGCGCTTCGCGAGCAGGATCGCCGTCGAGTGTTCCGTCAGTTCCTTGGCGAGGGCGTCGAAGCGTTCCGGCGAGTAGCTCATGCCGTCGCCTCCCTCGGCACGTCCAGATACAGCCACGTCGCCATCGTCACACCCTTGCGCGGGTGCACTGATAGGAGCGCCTGGCACGGCCTCGTTGCCCGGTGCTTGCTGCCCGCGACGAAGGGCGTCGTCGGGGCGAAGGAGCCGTTGCCCACAACCCAGGAGCCGTATCCGCTCGGCAGCATGTACGGCCGGTGGTAGTGCCCGAGCGCGAGGAGAAGGTAGTCACCCTCAAGATCCCGGTAAGCGGCCGCGGCGCGGTCGATGCCGTAGTAGGCGATGCCTCCCCAGGACGCCCCGCCGCGCAACGAGCTCCCATGCTCGAACAGGATGCGATGCCCCATGACCTCGGTCGACGCCCAATACGACTCGTGGTTGTGCAGCTCCACGCGCCCGGCGTCGATCGCAGGCCTGAGGATGGCCCGGGCGAACTCGCCGGCCAGCCAGTCGTAGGAGTCGGCCGGGTCAAGCTCAGCGAGCCCGGCGACACCGGCCTTCGGGCTCGTCCTCCCGTGGTTTCCAGGGACGCGGTGGATGGTGATGTGCTCGAAGGCCTGCAGCAGCGTCTGCACGAGCCCGGCGAGCAGCCGCCCGACCTCCGCCGTCTGCTGCGCGACGAGGGGGTCCACTTGCCGGTGCTGGCTCGTGTGCATGTTGTCACCCTCGACGTCGTCGCCGAGGTCGAGGATCACGAGATGCCGCCAGGGCATGGACCGGCGCCGGAGGTCCCAGATGCGGAGCACCGCATGAGCCAGGCGCTCGAATTGGGCCTCGACGACCGTAGCCGTCTGCGTCCAGCCGGCGTTGATGCGGGCCGGCGTGTGCTGGCCATAGTGGATGTCGCTGAGCACCAGGACGGCCGTCTCCTCATCGCCGGGCCCGCAGTCCCTGGCCTCGCGCCAGAGTGGCGGAGGCTCGATGGTGAGGGCGGCCTCGCGGATGGCATCCCGCCACTCCTCGATGACCGCGCGGCGCTCGACGAGGCGCCGGAGTTCTTCGGCTTCCGCCTTCCGCCGGGCGCGCTCACGCTCGGCGGCCACCGCGTCCGACGGGGCCGGAGCGGATGTCGCCGCCGGGACGGTGCCCATGCGGTCGAGCGCCACCAGGGCGTGCCGCACCATGTGGCGGGAGACGTGCCGGCCGAACTCGGCCGAGAGCGTGGCAGCCATCTTGCGGTAGCCGTAGCCGCGAGAGCGCATGTCCCGCAGCCGCGCCACCATCTCCGGCGTCCAGTCCACGCGGCCACCTCCCGGCCAGCAAAGTCAAGAGCCCCGCGACTCCTGGCCGCGGGGCTCCGAACGCCCGTTCGCTGATCCCTCTGATTAGCATGGTACACGGCCAAAACACGGTGTCAACGTTCATTTTGTTCATTTCGTTCACCTTGTTCACGCCGTCTCCACTTTGTCCGCCCTGAGAACCCCGCCTGGGTCTGCATACGTCTGGATGCCCGCGTCCCGCAGGGCTCGCAGCGTCACCCGACAGATCTGCATACGCCTGTGGTAAAGCGCGGTGCGTGAGATCCCGAGAGCCGCGCGAGCCTCAGGCCAGCCCCAGTAGTACGCCTCCAGCACCTTGCGGTGCGCTTCGTCGAGGGACTTGTACGCGGTTTCGATGGCCCGAACGAGGGGCTCCAGGCGCTGATACTCACGGTACTGCGGAGACGACCACAGCTGCTGCACTGCGACGGGGACGTGATCGGAGATGTGGTTGGTCCCGCTCGCCCGCGGCTGGTCGCCGTCTGGCCAGGGTAACGCGCGGGCGGCAAGCCCCAGCCTTAGGTCGTCGATCTCCGCGCGGAGTTGCGCGAGCCGTGCGGCGTTGTCCGGGTACGCGCGCAGGTCCGCCTCCACGGCCTTACGCTGCGCGTCGGTCATGCGCCCACCGCCTCTCGGTCGAGTGGATGGTCGTCCTTGTCGTGGCTCGTGAGCGTGGCCATGTTGACCACCTCCAGCACGTACTGCTGTCTGATGTCGCCGAGGTGGTACTGGTACGCGGCCCCGGCCCTGACAGCAGCCTCGGGGCTGCCGTACTCCTCCCGCCGCCCCTCGGTGCGGAGCCAGTAGCGCTCACCGTGCGGGCCGGTAATGCGGATGGCCCAGCGCGGGCGACGGCTGTCGCGGAGGCGGTGCAGGCGGATCAGCGCCTCGATCACCGCGATCGCGGCGACGGCCGCGACGGTGATGCTCAGCGCGACGACGCCAGCCCAGTCGATGGCGGTCATGCGGTGGCCTCCTCCGGTAGATCGTCGATCAGCATCTCGATCCTCGGGTTGCCCCGGTCGACCGCATAGTCCATCACCTGCGGCAGCGCGTCCCTGTCGTCCTCGTATGCGATGCCCTCCAGCGCATCGAGCAATGCCTTGAGGGTATTGTGCGTGTCGCGGCGCCGCCGGTCGGGCCAGTAGTACCAGATCCGGACACGGACCTTGCTGCCGCGCGGCCGGCATCGCCACATCGCATGCGTGCAGGCGCCGGCAGCCAGCGTGCGTACCTCCTGCATCCACGCCTGGGCCTCACGGGTGATGACGTCCATGGTCCGGCCGCGCACGGTAAAGCGGCGGTACATGTGATTGACGCTCGGCGGGACGCCGGGGACGACGACGCGCATCACGCCGCGTCCTCCTCCCGCAGCACCCGCTCGGCCATCTCCCGGCACTCGCAGCGCAGCGCGGAGCACCGGCAGCGCGAGATGTCCCGCAGCACGAGCCGCAACCGGTCGGCCTCCGCCCAGGCGTCGGCGAGGGCCGCCGCGCGCATCCACGACGCGATGCAGATCCCGCCGATGCCGCCGATGATCAGCCCCATTGCAGCCGCCGCCATCATGCCGACCGCGCCCCCTCTCGCACTCGTCCGACGAGCATCTGCCTTTCCGCGTCCCACGTAAGCGGCACAACCGAGCCCTGCCGCAGTCCGTGTTGCAGCAGCCACCGGAGCAGAGCCGGCGTCGTGCAGTACAGGCCGCCGATGGGCGAGCCATCCACCACGGAGCGGTTGTTGCGGTGCCAGCCGACGCCAGCTTCTCCCGCCCCAACGCGGCGGATGATGATCTCGCCGCCGCGCATGCCGACTGTCAGCGCGACATGCTCCTCGCCAGGAGCAATGAGCGCCGCGGCGCCGGCCGTGATCGTGAGCGACGTGCGCTTGACTCTCAGCTCCATGCGCGACGTCGCGCGCGAGCCGATCGTGCGCGGCGCGTACCACTCGATGCCCTCCGCGTCCCTGCTGCGCTCCTGCGCCTTCCTCGCCGGCTGCATGATCCGCTCCCTCCGCTCCTCGCGCTTGCGCTCTCGCTGCTCCTCGTTCGTCTGCGACCGCTTCTCCGCGCGCCGTCGGATCGCGGTCTCCTCCTGCGACTGCGTGATGATCGGCGGGCGCTTGCCGTTGCCGCCGCCCATCGCGCGGTAGCGCTCCATCTCCTCCGGCGTCAGCCGGTACGTCCGCACCGGGCCCGCCGCCTGCACCTGCGCCTCGCGCTCGCGCGAGGGCACCGGGGTGCCCGAGACGTTGATCCGGCCGTTCATGCCGCATCACCCGCCGCGACGCCCGTCATGGGGTTGTTCCGCTCGGCACGTCGACGGCCGAGGATCTCCTCCACCCGCCGCTGCATCTCGTCCGCGGTCGTCTCTCCGCGCAGGTAGGCCTGCATCGCCGCAATGCAGGCAATCGCAACGTCACGCCGATTCCGCCGCTTGGCCATCGTCCGCCCTCCTCGTCGCTTCAAGGAGCGCCGCCTGCAGCGCGTCCAGCCTGCGCATCACGTCCCAGTCGCTCCAGCCCATGCGCTCCAGGTACTCGATCAGCGCGTACTGCTCGATCAGCGTGGCCGTCCATTCCTCGCCCTCAAGGAGGGCTTGCATGTACTCGCCGAACCCCGGCTGCCATCTGGCGTACAGCGCCTCGTGGACGGCGCCGACCTGCTCAGTCGTCACCCGTCCCTCGGCGGTGAGCCGGTCGAGGAGCTGTGCGACGACGACTCGGCCCTGGTGCGTCACTTCGGACACCGGTATCCACCTCCACGAGGCGCTTATTGCTGAGCATCAGGCACCGCACGGCCCGCCCGTCCGGCGTGTGCCGCGACTTATCGAGGCCGACGACGTAGCTCACCTGCTCTTCGTCCTCTTGCCGCTCGATCCGCAGGATCGCGTCCGCCTCGCGAGCCATGCCGCGGCTGCCGGCGAGCGTTCCGGCGCCGGAGAGCTGCGCGACCATGACGACCACGATCCCAAGCTCTTGGGCCAGCGATTTGAAGCGCTTGGCGGCGCCCCACAGCACCTGCCAGCCCTTATCGCGGTCGCCCTCCCAGTAGTCGGCGAGGCGCTGCACGTAGTCGACGACCAGGCACTCAAGGCCATGGCGCCTGCGCTCGGCGCGGGCGAGAGCGCACAGGCGCTCAGCCGTCGCGTCCCAGAGCGGGTCTGTGATGTCGAGAGTCCCGTCCTTACCGGCGAGGCTGTAGATCTTGCTGAGCTCGCGCTCCGCCTCTGGACCCGCGACACGCAACTGCCAGACGGACGCCTGCTGCGCGATGCTGGCGAGGATCAAGCCAAGTTCGTCACGCTCCATCTCCGTGTTGGCGTAGAGCACCCGGCGCCCTTGGCGGATGCCCCACTCGACCGCGAGGTTGGCCGCGAGAGTGGACTTGCCGTGGCCCGTGTCCCCCGCGATGACCAGGAGATTGCCCGGCCGGATGGCGACCGCCTCGCCGAGCCGAGACAAGTCGTCGCCGAATCCCCAATAGGCCGGCCGCCCCTCTCGCGACGCCTGGATCGTGCGCTCCGCGGATTCGTAAGCGGACCTTGTCCACTCCGCCTGCCGCACGATCCGGTCTGCCACGGTCGGCGCCGCGATGCGCTCGACGGACTCAGCGAGGAGCGCGGCCACGTCCGGTACATGTCCCGGCCGCGCAGCCTCGCACTCGGCCTGCAGCCGACGGGCGAGGCGGTACGCCTCACGCAGTTGGCGCCAGCGGTCGAGTGCCATGATCCACTCGCGAATCATGCCCGGTGAGGGCAGGCCGCTCGAATATGCAGCGTCCAACGCCTGCCGCACATCCGCATTGCCGGCGACAGCCTGCCGGACTGCGCCGTAGGTCGGGTGTGTGCGCTCGGCGATCTCCTGCATCGCGCGGTAGATCGCACGGTGCTCCTCGCGTCCGAAGTGCTCAGGACGCAGTTCCGCCACGACGTCCCAGTAGGTGTCCGGGTCGTCAAGGAGCGTCGCGATGACGTTGGCCTCCAGTTCTGCGTCGATCGTCACGGCCGGCACGATGCGCACCTCCCGTCAGTTGAGCATCTGGTAGCGGCGGCGGGGCGGATTATCCGTCGGGGATGCGCGCGAGAGCGGCACGACGCGGTCCTTCGCCGCGAGGATGCCGCGCAGGTAGATCAGGGGCTTCTCCGGCACCTCTCCCGCGTCGATGCGGTAGGCCAGCGCCTGGATGGCATCGAGCACGCGGTCGTACCCGTGGTCGTTGTAGAGCCTGCCGATGAAGGCGTAGTCGCCCCTGGCATGACGATCCTCGGGCACGACCTGGCGGTACTCGGCGACGAGCTCGGCGATCAGGGCCTTGTTGGTCGGTGTCTGCTCGGCGGCCGCCGGCGGCACGGCACCAGCCGTGTCGTCGTTAGACGACATAGATTTATCTTTATCGGGTACGGGAACGGGGTTATCCGAATGTCGCTCGAACTTCGGGCGAACATCTTCCGAACCATCCGTGCGGTTCGCGGGAACGTCTTCCGAGCCAGACTTCCTGCGCGCCCTGACGTTGGCCATGCGCCTCCGTGCCGCCTCGCGTTCGGAGATGACTTGCTCCTTGGATGGCTGATAGTCCAGGTAGTCGTGAACGCGATACCCGCCAGGGACTTCCTCCCATAGGCCCGCGTCCACGAGCAGCTCAATCACCCAGGTCGAGTCGACGTCCTCGCCGACCATGCCGCTGGTGCGAGCGAGAGACCACACGCGGCCTTCGCTGTCCACGACCTCGAAGCACGCCAGAGTGGCCGCAACAGACCGCGGGATAAATCCATCCGTCAGGTTGCGATTGCAGTACGCGAGACCCGCCAGCCACACGCCCCAGCCGACGGGTCCCACGCGCGCCAGCTTCGGGTGCTCATCGAAGTGGTCGTCGATCTTGACCCACGCCATCCCTCACGCCTCCCGCACCATTGGCAGAACTTTTGCAATGCATGAATCCCGCGTTGCCACACAAACTAAGCTGGGGTGGTTCATGCCTCGCGCCGTTGACAAATCTGCTCGGGCGGCGACCGGAATCGAACCGGCGTCTCCCGTCTCGGGGGTGATCAGCCTCCCGACTAACGGGCGCATGTGGCCGCGGCCAGTGCCCGGGCGCCTCCGACGCCCATGCTGCACCGCCCGAACCCGCCAAATCTGTGCCGCCGCACCCCGCCAGCGCGGCGGCTGCCACGGCCCCTTCGCTGTCCCTGCCGGGATGACAAGCGGCTCCAGTTTTCCCGTGGCTCCCGTGTCCACCCCTCCGGCCAGGCCATCATCGGGGGCGGCGGTCACTCCTCCAGCCCGATCGCGCGGGCAAGATCGTAGTCGGCTCGCAGGTCTTGGTCGCTCTTCCAGGACGGGGCTACGAACCCCAACGGCTGATCGTGGTACCGGCTTAAGCGGCGGAGAATCCATACCGATTCGCCTGTCTCATTCGCGATCTTGCGAGCCGCGCGCTCGGCCGCCTCAAGCGTGGCGTATGCCCTCGCACGGGTCCGTTCGTAGTCAGGCGGATAGATCACATAGGGCCGCTTGCTCACGCCTCGTCACCTCCGTCCCCCAGCACCGCGTCGATCTTGGCGAGGGCGGCGCTCGCGTTGTCCGTGGCGACCACGCGCAGGTACATGTCAGGGCCGGGCTCGCCGATCGACACGAGCGGGCCAAATGCATCGAGCATGAGGACCAGCGCCTCCCGCGCCTCGCGGAGCGCATCCACGAGGGTATCGGGCCTATCGGGGTATCCCAATGCGTAGTCAGCCAACCTGAACGCCTCGTCGATCGCCGACCGATCGGTATATCCGTCCTCGCGGTACCGCATCATCAGCCCGCTCAAGACGGCGGCCGCGAAGTGGTCACGGCGACTGACCTCACCCATCCCGCTCTGCCCCCTCCATCGCCATGAAGAACGTCTCCGCACGGCGCTCCAACTCACGCGCCACCTCCGCAACCGTCGCGAGGCGCGGTAGTGCGCCCTCACAGCGGCGCGGGCAGAGCCAGTCGCCGACGGTGTGCGTCCGCCGCCAGGTAGCGCCGCACTTGGGGCAGGTCCACCAGTCCGCAAGGTAGTCAGGCATCCCGCTCCGCCTCCTTGTTCTCCCAATGTCCCCGCCCCCACGTCGAGGGGCGCCACCATACCGCCTCGCTCACCCATCGGCAGACACGCACCACCCACGACCTCTTGTGAGTCCCGCATCGTGGACAAACTCGACGGTGGATATGGAAGACATCGCCGAATGGGAGGCGAAAGTGCAGTCCGCAAGGGCAGATGGCATATGTGTCCCACTCACCCACGCGAACCTCGCCCGACTCCTCGCGCGCCAACAGATCACCCATTCCGCTCCGCCTCCTCCAGCGTGCGAACCAGCACTTCAATGCGCGCCCGGAGGCTGGGATCCACCCATATCCGCTTGGTCTCCAACAGCCCCTCCCAGGCGTCGGCTACCGCTTTTGCGGCCTCCACGACGCGCTGCATGGCCTCGACCTCATCGGCCAGTGTCCGCAGTTCGTCCAGCGCCCCCAGGCGGTAGGCTTGGTCCCGCAGCCGGGGTTCAAGGGAGCGCAGTCGGTCGGCGAGGCTCACATAGAGGCTCATGACGCCCGCCTCCCCGCGAGCCACGGCAGTGTCGCCCGTCGCCCGTGATGCCCCGCGCGCACCAGCACCTCGCGCAGGGCGGCGTCGGCGTGCGCCTGATACGCCAGCGCCCAACTGTCGTCGGCGCCGTGCTCCTCGATGGCGTGCTCCGCCCGCTCGCGCATCACGACGGCCTTGCGCATGTCCTCCGCGAGGTCCGCGGGAACCCCGAGCAGCGCCGGGGCCAAGGGCGTCAGGTCAGTCGGCATCGGCGGTCGCCTCCTCCAGCGGGGCGAAGTAGTAGTAGCGGTAGGTCTCGTCGAACGAGTCACAGGCCGTGCCGCGGAAACTGGGAGCGCGGAAGGCGGCGGGGTCAGGCGCGTTGCAACCGCCGTCCCGCGCCTTCACGCACAGGTCGCCGATCTTGGCTCCGGCCTGCTCCTCCTCGTCCTCGATCTCCGTCACGATCCACCATCCGCGATGGCGGAGACCGATGGACCTCGGATCGACTCCGTAGCGCGCCATCACCTCCTCGACCGACGTGACGTGCTCACTCACCTGCGCTCGCCTCCTCACACGCAGCCACGTCACTCTGCGTCGGCAGCACCGCCGCCGCGCCTACCGCGCGCCCGTCGTCGCCCACGACGACCGCGAGCATCCGCCCGCAGTCGAGGTATTCCCACCCGCCGGGCGCGCGTCCGACGAGCACCCAGCCCTGCGGCGGCGGCACAGGGCCGCCGGCGCCGTAGGCGCGGGCCTCGTCCAAGACGCCTGCGTGCGCGAGGACCACGACCAGGACGACGGCCACGACGACGAGAGCGAGCCATGCGCGGCGGGTCATATCTGCAACCCCTCCTGGGCCGGCGCCGCGGGAGCGGGCTCGGGCTCGGCAGACGGCGTCTCGCCGGCCACCTGGAACGGCACGTCGATGGCGTCGTCCCCCTCCGCGACCTGCTCCGCAGTCTTGGACTGCTCGTCCGTGGCCTCCACGGCGCGCATGATCTCGACGGAGATGGGCAGCCACTTCCAGCCGGCGCGGACCACGGTCTTCTTGCACATCTCCTCGTAGTCCGTGACCCAGGGGCCGTTGTTCGCGGCCTTGGAGCGCTTGCGGTGCGCCTCGATCTCCTGGATCGGCATGTAGTGGACGAAGTGACCGCCGTCCTTGAACTTGGCGACCATGTAGGCGCCGCGGATCGGGCCGCCGTTCTCGAAAGCCTGGTCTTCGCGCAGGTGCCACGGGATGTGCTCCAACTTCTCGTCGAGTCCATACCGCAGGACGAAGTGGTCGTTCTGGTAGACGACCTGCGCGTAGATGCTCTGGATGTTGCCCGATCGCCGGGCGAGGTCGATCATCCCGCGGTAGCCCACGATGAACGTGGCTTCGCGGCCGTAGGGGATGATGTAGCAGTGGCCGAGCAGCCCCGGCTCCAGGCCCAGCTGCGCCGCCTGCATCACGGCGCCGAGCAGCGAGCTCTGGTCGCACTCCAGGAGCTTCGGCGTCTGGCGGATGGTGGTCAGCGCGATCCGGGCCAGCCGGTCCGCGCTCATGTGCCGCGGCAGCGCCCGCTTGATCTCGGGCATCATCCGCTCGATCAACTGCCGCACCGTCTTCTCCGGCGTCTGGCGGGCCGGCGAGGAGCTGCCGTTCGCCGGCCGCTGCACCAGGGCGTCCTTCACGCGGGCGTTGTTCTGGTCACTCATTGATCGCGTCCTCCTTCACGAGCCAGCGGCGGGACACGGAGGGCTTGGTGTAGGCCTCATAGAGCCCAGCAGCCTTCAGCGCCTCGGTGTCCACGCGCTGCGAAATCACGGTTTTCCACGTCACAACGGGCTTGCTGGAGCCCGGCAGGTACGCCGCCTCGGCGTCCCCGACCAGGGCCTGCAGACGAGAGTCGATGGCCCGCAGCCGGGCCTGGGCATCCTCCAGGTCCGCCTTGGCCGCACGGCGCGCTTCAAGCAGCTCCCGTGCGTCGGGCGGCAGGATCACGGTCTTGCCCTCGACCGACTCCGGGTAGAGCCGCCGAATCGCCGCGGCGTCCGCCTCGGAGCCATCCGGCTCCGGCGGCCGGCGCTCCTCGACCCGGCGCCAGAACTCCGCCTCGATCTCGATGAGGCGAGCAATCAGCTCCTCGTCGCGCTCGATCTCACGGCACTCCAGGTGATTGCCGCCGATGAGCACAGCGAGGTAGGCCTTCTCGCAGCCGGTGACGGCCATCTGGTGCTGGACCTGGATGACGTAGTGGTCCGGGACCGCGCCGTCCGCCCAGGCATCGGCGCCGAAGGCGCTCGTCGTCTTCACTTCAAGGACGGCGTTCTCGCCGACGACGAAGCGGTCGACATTGGCGAGCATCCACGGGTACTGCGGATGCTGGAGGATTGCGTTGCGCCGGCGGATCTTCTTGCCCGTCCGCTCGGCCCATGCCTCAGCGACGATGGGCTCCAGCCGAACGCCCCACTCCATGGCCTCAGACGGCTCCTCATCGGGGAGCTCGCCGATCTTGTCGAGGTAGACGGCCAGCGGAGAACGCCAGGGCGAGAGCCCGCAGATCGCGGCGGCGTCCGAAGACCCGATCCCGCGCCGGCGCCACTGGAGCCACGTCTCGCGGTCCATGTCGGTGGTGGGCGTCAGAACCGTTGCCACTTGCCTTTGCCTCCCTCGCTGCGATGTGCTACCGTGGAGGCGTAGGACTTCCCGTGCCTACGCCTCCACACGCCGCGCCTCACGCCTCGCCCGCGTGGGGCGTCTCCATCTCACCGGCCTGCCGGCGCAGCTCCCGCGTCCAGTACAGGATCACTCCGCACGTGTGCGCGATCTCCCGCGTCTCAGGCGTGACGTCGCGCAGGAGAGTCATGATCTTGGCCTCGGCCGCGTGGATCTCGTCCGCAGCCTCGATGGCCACTTTGCGCAGTGCGAGCAACTGCCGCTCCAGGCGATCGCGGTGGTACTCCGCGAGGTAGGCTCGGCACTCCCAGGAGCACACTCCCTCGTCGAGGTCGGCTCCGTCGGCGTGGCCGATTACGTCTCCGCAGTACCTGCACTCGCCCGGCTCGACGCCCAACTGCTCCGCAGGCCCGAACATCGGCATCAGACCCATCCCCGTCACCTCCCCTCTTGCGCCTCGCGGATCATCTGGGCGATGAGCTCGCCAAGCGCCCCCGTGTACCACACCCTCACGGCCGCGCATCCCTCCGGGCACCTCAGCACCTGCGTCGGCGTCATCGGTGAGCCCAGCCGCATCCCTCGGTACGTGATCCGCTCGCCATCCATCGGCCGACCGCACACGATGCAGGTCGCCATCGGCTCGCTCGTCTCGACGTAGGCCGGATAGAGCTCGACCTCCCCGTCACGCCGCATCGCCGCCGCCTCCCGTCCGCACGACTGTCGCCGTCCGCCGCCGGCGCGGGACGTCGTAGGTCCATGTCACCGCGTACTCCCCGCCGCAGTCCCGGCAGCGCAGGCCGTACGTCTCGCGCTGCCCGCGGAACCGCCGGCTCATCGGGTCCGCCGCGTAGGTCGCGCTACAGTAGGGGCATCGCAGCTCGTCCCCGACGCGCGGCGGCCGCCGCGCCGGCACGATCACCACGCCCACGGGACCACCACCTCAGCGGCGGTGCGGATGATGTGGAGCCAGATCGCCGCGATGGCCACGATGCCGGCGACTCCGACGGCCATGGCGGCCGCCCACGTGATCGCCACGATCTTGGCCGCGCGTCCCAGGTCGTCCATCCTCCCGCCCCCTCTCGATCACCCGCGCCCAGGCGCGGGCGGTTCTCTTGTTGAGTCCGAATCTCACGAGGTCTGCGACAATGGAGGTCATGACGCCACCTGCTCGCTGCGCCGCTCCAGCCACTCGTCGATGGCCTTCAGCGGGACGACCCACTTGTCCCCGACCTTGAAGGCCTTGATCTCGCCCGCCAAGCAGAGCCGGCGGGTGATGTCGCGGGAGAGGCCGATGCTCTCGGCTGCCTCGTCGAGCGTCAGGGCCTTGCGCTCCGGCTTGCTCAGGTGCTCGATCAGCTCACCGATCCGGTCGGCCAGGAGCGCCAGCTGCGTCTCCATCGCTGTGCGCGGCACGTCCAACCTCCTCCCTAGGCCACGGCCTTGAGGCCGTACTTGGCGAGCTTCCGCTCGTGGAGCCGCCGGACTTGGTCGAGGTCGACGCGCCCGGCCAGCGAGACCAGCAGCGCGCCGATGGCCGTGTACACGTCGTAGACCTGACCCATGTCGTCGACCCTGATCTGCCTGCCATGGCGGATGTCCTCGTCGAGCCGTCGCGCTGCATCTCGCGCCTCCTCAAGCTCCTCCAGCAGCCACGCGACCGCCTCCGAAGGCGTGTCGCCAAAGGCCGGTGTGGAATGCCCCAGGAGCAACTGCGGCGCGTCGTACAGCCGGGCAAGGACTTGCAGCACCTCGATGGGCGCCTTACCTGTGGCCTCGTACCTGCTGAGCGTGGACCGGTCGATGTTGGCCGCCCGCGCCGCTTCCGCTTGGCTAATGCCCTTGAGCGTCCGGGCCAGTCTCAGCTCCGTCACGCTGTCACCTCCTTCCAGGTATCCCCTCCCCTTGCACCGAACCCTGATGCGGGTGAGGGCGTGGGCGAAGGGAGGGAATCGCTTGACCACTGACCAAGAGATCGCCCGCGACATCGTCGTCGCCATGATCCAGAGCGGCATGCTCACGCCGCCAACGATCCAGACCGACCCGTCCCAGAACGCTGAACCCGTAGCCGCCGCTTACCGCATCATCCTGGCCGCCGTCCGCGAGGACGGCTCCGTCTACGAGAAGCGCGGCATCCACTCCGTTTAGCACAGCGCGAGATAGTCGCGGATCAGGGTGCTCTGCGCTTCCACGAGCCTCTCCAGCTGCTCAGGCTGCCAGGAGTGCTCGCGAATCGCCCGGTCGACCTCCGCGATCTGCTTGAGCAACAGGGTGCGGATGTCGGCCTTGCTCTCTGGAACCTGCTTCACGCCCTCACCCCCTGCCAACTTGCGCCCGATCTCGCGCGTCAAAAGTCGCGCCATGTTCTCGCCGTCGACGTGTAGCACCACGGTCTTGGCCTCACCGCAGCGGCACCGTTGGCTGGTTGGCGCCGCCGGTGACGTGTCAGTCGTCTTGTCGATCTCTGCCACGTCCTCACCCCCTCCCGTCGCATGTCTGCACCGCCTGCTGAGTGCCAGCCGGTAGGCTGAGCCCCAGCACAACGGTTAGGTGGTGATTCAGTTGTCAAGGTCCAGGTCCGCACCAGCCGAGATCAGCCGCGTCCGCCTGTTCACCGCCGGCGACGCCCGCGATCTCGAGCGCCAGATCAACGAGTGGCTTGCCGCTCATCCCTGCCGCCAGGTCCGGTTTCTCCAGCTCGCCACGGACGGCGAGGAGACCTACACCGTACTGGCGGCTTACGAGGTGCCCGAGGATGCGGGCTAGGCCGGCCGCTTCTCCACCTCGTCGCCGAGCAGGTCGTGGACCGCCACGCCAAGGGCTTTGGCGATCAACGACAGGCGGCGAAGCGAGACAGCGCGGTTGTCGGACTCATAACGCGAGATGGTCGAATCATCCGTCCCGATGGCCCGGGCCAGCCGGGCCTGGCTCCAGCCCTTAGCCTCGCGGGCAGCCCGGATTTTCTGCCCGGTCGTCACGTCAATCACCTCCGTCCTTGACTGCGCGTCAATCGTACTGCCGGTTTGGCAGGGTGGTCAAAGTCGATGGTGGCGATTGGGCGCCTCTGGCGGGCATTGTGGTGGCGTTTTGACAGGAAGGAGGCGGCAGAAATGGAAATCGCGCAGGATTCCTCGCTTTTTCTCATGTCCGACTTGCCGTATAGTCAAAACACCATGACAGACGAGCAGCTTCGGGAGACATTGGCGCGCCAACTGCGGCGCTTTCGAGAGGCGGCGGGAATGAGTCAGGCGGACCTCGGCAGGGCCGCTCATGTAGATGACTCGGCCATTTCCCGCATCGAGGGAAAATCGCGTCTGCCTGCGCTCGACACTCTGGTCCGAATCGCCGAGGCCCTGAGTGTGCCCATTTCCGCCCTCTTAGGCGAAACTCAATCGCTCCCCGACCTCCGTCGCGTCCTTCGTGACCCGGATGCCGAAGTCACGTACCGGGGCCGGCGGCTCACGGACGAAGAAAAGGAACATCTGCTGACCCTGATCGACGCGGCACTCGCGCTGCGTGACGTGAAGCCAACAGAGGAGAGCGCTGCTCAGGAGCGCCCGCGCATTCGCGATTTCGAGTGGCAGATGGCCCTTGAGTTGGCACGCTTTATCAAGAACACCAAGCTGTCGGTGGATGCTACCGCCCGCGAGTTTGGCATTGAGCGCGATGATGTGGTCCACGCCATCTATGAGGTCCTGCCGGCCATCCACCCGGGGATGTACCAAGAAGTGAAGGCCATTCTTGACCACAAGATCGATCCTAGTAGCGATGAGGACTTGGCTGAGCAGCGCGTGGTCAACGCCGCTCCGTACCCCCGCGCCGCGCACTCGCCGGACCCCGGCACATACGTCGAGGGCGACCCGCGCATGGACAAGTACCTGCGGGATCTTGAGAAGCGCATCAGGGCTGGAATTGCGGAGCGGAAGAGGCGGGAGAAGGGCGAGGGCTGATGAGGCGGGTCCGGAGCTTCCGTTGGGTCGGGCCAGTGGTACTGACCGAGGCCGACCTACTGTCGCTGCGGGACGCAATATGCCGGTTCTTTCCCGAGTCCTCCGTCACGATTGGCGTGGAAACGCTGCGGGGCGACGTTGTGGATGGACTAACGTGGGACGATCTGCCCGAGTTCTATGCGGAGGGGCTTCGGGAGGTTACGGTACACATCGACAACAAGAGCGTCAGCGGCTCGATTCATATGAGGTCGTTGGCGCCAGGTGCGTCCTTGCACGCTCACGGACAAGATCTGCCGGATGTCCATGCGTGTATGGATCAACTGGTACGGATTATGAGGCCCTATCGTCGGCCATGGAGAAGGGTCATCCACGACCTTTGGATCTCGTTCCCCATGACTGTTGCCATCTACGCGACACCGTTCATATTGGAACGGACGTTTCATCTGTCGCGGCCGCTATTCCTTGTCCTCTCCGGCGCCAGCCTTCTCCTCGGTGTAAGCATCTTCTTCATATGGCCAAGCATATTCCCCGCGGCGGACCTGCTGCCGGAGCGGCGCCGAAGCCTAGTGCGCCCGGTACGGTCGTTCCTGGGGTGGATTCTTCCGATACTGCTATCGTCGCTGTTCGGCGCGATGGCCTCGCGCTTGTTCGAGCATTTTCCGTAGCGCACCCGTGGCGTAGATGATGGCGACGTTCACGGCAATGCCGGTCGTCTCGGCCACCCATAGCGGGAGGAGTCTGGACAACGCGACCGCCACGATGAGCTGCACACCGGCCGCCAACCAGAAAATGTGGGTGAGGCTCATGCGGTCATCCCCCTGCCTCGAATTTAGCACAGACCCGAGAGGGCACCCTATGGACAGGCTCTTCAAGATCGTCGCCGACGAAGGCATAGACCTCGAATATGCAGACTTATCCGGCGCGCCCAGGAAGCTCCTGGGCGTGTACTATCCCCGGCCGCCGCTGATCGTGCTGGACCGCAGCGTGGAGCGCAACGTCCCGCTCCATCGGTCTGTGCTGGCGGAAGAGCTGGGCCACCACTTCACGGTGCCGCGGGCCGACGTCGCCTCCGCCTACACGAGCTACAGCGCCCAGGTGGAGCTGTCGCGCGACGAGCGACGGGCGCTGCGGTGGGCGTGCGACATGCTGCTGCCGGTCATGGAGTTCGCAGATGCGGCGGCGACCCTTGAGGCGGACATGCCCCTCGGGGCCGTCGTCGAGCAGTTGGCCGAGATGTTCGTGGTCACTCCCTGGCTCGTATGGCGCCGCATCCATTTCCTCCGAGAGGACATGCGCGCCAAGGGGCTGCGGGTCAAGCCGCGCGACGTCTTCGCGCCCCTGCTTGTGGCCGCCCGTTGGGGTGCGGCCGCCATCACGGCCACGGCGGGTGTCGTGTCCATGTGGTCCAACCTGGGAGGTGCAGCGTAGGATGCCCGGACACTACCGCTGGAACGCCAGCCGCGACGCGTGGGAGGTCGTCGTCGACCTCGGGACCATCGGCGGCCGCCGACGCCGCCGGACGAGGCTCGTGCGCGGTTCTGAGGACGAGGCCAAAGAGGTCCTGGCGGACATGCTCCGGGAGGTGCAGGAGGGCGTCCTGCCGAGCTCGCAGACGGTGGCATGGTACCTGATGCGCTGGATCGAGGGGCGCCGGGACAACCTGAAGCCGACCGGCTACCAGGCGTACGAGCGCGCCATCCGGCTCCACATCGCGCCGCGGATCGGCCGCGTCCGGCTCGATAAGCTGACGGCCGTGGACCTCCAGGCGCTCTATGCCGACCTCCGCAAAGCTGGCCTCGCGCCGAAGTACGTGCGCTTCGTCCACGCCACGCTCCGCAAGGCCCTGGGCGACGCCGAGCGAATGCGGCTCCTCCGCTATAACCCCGCCGCCGCCGTGGAGCCGCCGCGCGTCCCACCGAGGCGGGAGCTACGGACGCTCACCCCGCAAGAGGCCGCGATGGTGCTGGCCGCCGCGAAGGACGAGCGCCACGGCGATCTCATCATTGTGGCGCTCCTCACGGGCCTGCGCCTGGGCGAGCTCCTTGCGCTCACCTGGAGCGACGTGGACCTCGACGGCGCCATGATCCACGTCTCAAAGAGCGTCTTCGTCAGCCGGCAGACGGGCGTCGTCGTCGGGCCGCCGAAGACCAAGTACGGCGTTCGGGACGTGGCGCTCGTGCCCCAGGCCGTGGCGGCGCTTCGCCGGCAGAAGAGGACGGTCGCGGAAATGCGCCTCGCGGCCGGGCCGCGCTGGCACGACCACGACCTCGTCTTCCCCGCCCGCGACGGGCGGCACCTCGCCCCGCAGGCCGTCTCCCACCGCTGGGAGCACATTCGCCGGCGCCTGGGACTCGACGGCGTGCGGTTCCATGACCTTCGGCATACCTGGGTCACGCTCTCGCTCATCGCCGGCGGCGACCCCCTGACCGTGAGCCGCGAGGCCGGCCACGCTTCGCCCGGCTTCACCCTCGATGTGTACGGCCACCTGACCGTCGAGGCACAGCGCCGGCGGGCCGATCTCCTGAGCAAGCTCCTGGGCGGCGAGGGCTGATTTCTGTCTGCCCATTTGTCTGCCCATGTCTGCCCAAACAGGCCCTCACAGGTCGATGTCCGTCGCCGGAAACCCTTGAAAATCAAGGGTTCGCGGAGCATATGTTCGCCCTCCGAGGGACTCAAAATCGTGTGCCCGCAAGGCGTGTGGGTTCAAATCCCACCTCCGGCACCAGGTTTGAAATGCTTGAATGGCGCGGCCTTCGGGCCGCGCCGCTCGTTTTTGGACCGGGCGCCGATACGGGATCGATGGCCGGCGCCGCCCGCCCCTTCATCCACTGCCCGTCACTGGCTGCCTTCCAACGGCTGGCTCTGCACGTCCGCGAGCCGCCAGCCTTCCGGCGTCTTCTGTAGCACGATGCGCACGTCCACGGTGGAGGTGAAGGCCGAGCCGCCCCACTCGCTGGCCGGGTAATGCTCCTGCAAGCGCTCCTGCACGACGGCCGTGCGGTCGTCGGCGGACACCAGCTTGAGCGAGAGCACCGTTTCACGGTCGGGGAACGTCCACTCGCCCTCGCCGCCCGCAAATTCGCTCGACATCGCGGAGGCCAGCGTCTCCGCGTACTCCGGCGTGGCGAGTGCGGCCAACTCCTGGCGCATCTGCGCAAGGAGTTCGTCTTGGAAGGAAGAGGCGCGCTCGCCCAGCGCCAGCCAGGCCTCCGCCGCGCCGCGGATGACCATGCGCGCCTGTTTGTCCAGCGTGTACGCGAGCGCCGCCAGGCCGTCGGCCGAGGGCGGGTCGGGCAGCACGTAGCGCTGCAGGCGCTGCTGCGCCTCGGCCGCAGTGGAGGCGGGCGGCTCGGATGAGGACGGCTCCGAAGCCGGCCCCGCCTCCGATGACGGTGCGCCGGCGGTCTCCGAGGACGCGGCCGGGCGCGAGCCGGACCACGGCGCGCTGCAGCCTCCCAGAAGTATCAGCAGCATCGCGGCCGCGGCCCAACGGATCGCCTTCACGCCGCCATCCCCTCCACCCTCAGGCCATCGGCCGAGTCGTTCTGCCTAGTTCTCCGATTTCGTGAGCCTCGGCATGTTTTCGACGCGGATGTCGAGGTCGATCAGTTCCCCGCCGCGCAGCACGGTGAGCTTCGCGCGCTCGCCGGGCCGGCGGCGCGCCAGCGCGCGGCGGATCGCGCCGAGGCTGGCGACGGACAGGCCGTCCACCCCCACGACGAGGTCGAGCGGCTCCACGCCGGCGTCCCGGCCCGGGCCCTCCGATGCCACATACGCCACGACGACGCCGCGGTCCACGGGCAGGTCGAAGAGGCGCACGAGGGCCTGGTCGATCACCTCCGGCTCGCCGCCGAAGCCGAGCCAGGGGTGGGTCGCCTCGCCGTACTCGATGATCTGGTTGGCGACGCGCCAGATCGTCTCCGCCTGCACGGCGAGCCCGAGGCCCTGGCCCCAGGCGATGCCGTTCACGCCGGCCACACGGCCGTCCAGGGTGATGAGCGGCCCGCCCATGTTGCCGGGGTGGATGACGGCGTCGGTGACGATGAGGCCGTCGACCGGGATGCGCTCCGGGCGGTAGATCGTGCGGTCGGCCGCGCCGATCACGCCCATCGACACCGTCGGCCCGTAGCCGAAGGGATCGCCGAGCGACAACACGAGACGTCCCGGCACGAGTTCCGCCAGGTCGGCGAGGGCGGGCAGGTCGGCCTCGATCCGTCCCTCCACGCGCAGCACGGCGATGAAGTAAAGCGGGTCGGTGGCCAGCGGCCGCGCCTTGCGCTTGCGGCCGTCGAAGGTGGTGACGGTGATCTCGTCCGTGTCATCGCCGAACTGCGCGCTGGCCACGACATGATAATGGTCGATGACCGTCGCCGAGCCGAGGGCCACGGAGCCGTCCTTGGGGTCTTTGGCCGAGATGTGCACCAAGGAGGCGCGAGCGGTTTCCAGCGCGCGGATGTTCGTCTCAGACCAGGGATCCATGGCGCCATGATAGCACGACGGTTACACCTTCGTTACAATCCCCCGCGGCGGCGCCGCGCGGCGTCGGAAGAGGAGAAAATGGGCGTGATGAAGCGCAGCTCTCGCACTCGCACACGGCGGTTTCTGCAAGCGCTGGGCGCGGCGGCGCTCGCCGCGTCCCTGGCGGCGGAGGCGTGGCTTGTCGCGGCGCGGCTGGGAGGTGGAGGGTCGTCCGGCGCGGTCGGCGGAGGGACGTCCGGCGCGGGCGGCGCGCCCGGGGTGTCCGAAACGGCCGCTCCCGCCGGACTCACGGCGGCCGCGCAGCCCGGCGGGGCGTCTGAAGCTTCGACCGAGCCCGTGCCCGTGCTCATGTACCACGAGCTCGGGGATCCCTCCGGCGCCTGGTCGGAGCTTTATGTGCGGCCGGACGACTTCCGCCGGCAGATGGACTATCTCAAGAGCCACGGCTACGAGACGATCACGCTCGCGGAGGCCGTCGACGCCTGGGCTGGGCGCCGGCCCATGCCGAAGAAACCGGTCGTCGTGACCTTCGATGACGGCTACGCGAGCACGTATACCGTGGCCCTGCCCATCCTCCGCGCCAATCACCAGGTGGCCACGCTCTTTCTGGAGGCGGGCATCCTCAACCGCCCCCACGGCCTCACGGACGCGATGGTGCAGGCCTGGCTGGCCGCCGGCGACGAGCTCGGCTCGCACACGATGACGCATCCGGACCTACGCCGCGTGCCGGCGAAGCGCCTGACGGAAGAGGTGGCCGGCTCCCGCACGTACCTCGCGCAGCGCTTCAAGACCGTCGTGCGCACCTTCGCCTACCCCTCGGGGCGCTACGACGAGCGTGTGGTGAAGGCCGTGGAGGAAGCCGGCTATGAGGCGGCCGTGACGACGGAACCGGGGCTGGCGCGCCCGGATGAACGCTGGACGCTCCACCGCATCCGCATCAACCGCTCGGATGGGCTCAAGGGCTTCATCCAGAAGCTGGAGGCCGCGCGTTAGGGGGCGCGGAACCGGACCGGCCGGCACCGCATAGGCTGTCCCGCGAGGGATGGCCATGGTGCACGAGATCGATTGGCTGGAGACTCACGCTCACAAGGTGTCGGCGTCCCTGCGGCGTCTCGTGCTGGCCTTGCACGGCGCGCCCATGCCGCTGCCGGCGGCCGCGGTGCCGCTCTGGTTGCAGGCCTGGCTGCGCGTGGCCTCGCTGGATCTGATCGTGCGCGGCCCCGCGGAGGAAGCATTGGAGGACGTGCACGCGGCCGTGGCGCGGGCGCGGGGCCGCATGCGGCGCGCCTTCCCGCGTTTCGGCGCGGCGCACGTGCGCGTGCCGGCGCGGGGGCTGCCCGCCCTGCTGGAGCATGAGGCCATCACGTACGTGACCCTCAACTACCCGGTGCGCACGGCGCTCGACACAGCCGTGCCGACGGTCGCGGCGCCGCGGCTTTGGGACCGCTCCTTCACGGGGCGCAACGTGACGATCGGCATCGTCGACACCGGGGTGTGGCCGCACGTCGACCTCACCCAGCCGCGCCACCGCATCCTCGCCTTCCACGATCTCGTGGGCGGCCGCCACCACCCGTATGACGACAACGGCCACGGCACCCATGTGGCCGGCGACGCGGCCGGCAACGGCCAGGCGAGCGGCGGGCGCTTCCGCGGCCCGGCGCCGGACGCGCGGCTGGTCTGCGTCAAGGCGCTGGACCGCCACGGTAGCGGCACGGCGGCGAGGATCCTTGAGGGCATCGACTGGCTCCTCGCCCACCGGGAGCGGTACAACATCCGTGTGATCTCGCTGTCTCTGGGCGCGCCGGCCGACGCGCGCGCCGAGGACCCGCTGGTGGCGGCCGTGGAGCGCGCCTGGCGGGAAGGGGTCGTCGTGTGCGCGGCCGCCGGCAACGACGGGCCTCAGGAGGGGTCGATCACCACGCCTGGGGTGGCGCCGTCGATCGTCACCGTGGGAGCGAGCGACGACCGCTCCACGCTCGATCCCTCGGACGACGTCGTCGCGATCTTCTCTGGGCGAGGGCCGGCACCGCGGGGGGTGCCGAAGCCGGATCTCGTGGCGCCGGGCGTGGCCGTCACGTCCCTGCGCGCGCCCGGGGCGCGCCTGGGCGCGGGCGGCGCCGCCGGGCGCGGGTACGTGACGCTCTCCGGAACGTCGATGGCCACGCCGATCGTGGCGGGGGTCGTCGCGCAGCTCCTCGAGGCCGTGCCCGACGCCCTCCCGGACGAGGTCAAGTCGGCGCTCCTTGGCTCCGCCCGCGACCTCGGCGCGCCGCGCGAGGCGCAGGGGCACGGCTGCGCCGACGCGGCTGCGGCGCTCGACGCGCTGCGCAGGCTGCGCGCGGCCCGCGTCTGAAACGGCCGCTCACTCCCGCCGGAAGCCGATGTGCTCCTCGTCCGGGTCCGTCGGGTAGATCTTGACCTGCATCACGGCGCCGTAGGGCAACGTGAGCTGCACCGGCTCCCGGGCGTCCTCGCTCTCCCAGACTTCCAGGGTGACCCAGTCGTCCGTGGCCACCACCTTGGCCTTCACCTTGTACACGCTGCCGTCGGCCACCTTGAGCTCGACGACGGGGCCGTGCGTCTCATGCGTGGAGGAGTAGTGGGCGAGGAGCTTATACAGGTCCTCTTCAAAGAACGCGCGGTTGAACACCGGCTCCGCTCCCTCCGCGTCCCAGTCTACACCGGCAGCCGTCGCGCCTGGGATTCGATGGCCTCCCAGCCGTCGAGGCGCCCGCGTGAGATCCCGAAGCGGCGCGCCACGAGGTCGCGGCAGCCCTCCACCAGCTGGCGCCCCACCTCCAGGCGGCCGCGCAGCGCGTCGACATCATGCGAGGGCAGCGCCAACAGCTGGAGCACGCCGGAGCGCAGGCCGTGGGGCGGGTTGGCCTGGAGGAACTCGTGCGCCAGCCACTTGCGGTACGGCACCCAGTCCCGCGTGCAGCCGAAGTAGCAGCGCATGGCCGCCTCCGCCACCTGGGTGAGCGAGTAGGCGCAGTCCGAGCCGTCGCCGCGGGCGAAGGCGCGCCGTGCTGCCTGCCAGGAAGAGCGCAGCTCGCAGTACCAAAAGAGCGCCTCGTCGCGGCGGCGGTCGTCGCTTAGGTGCAGCTGCCGCTCGATGAGGCGCCGGAGTTGGCCGTCTGGGTCGAGGAGGATGCGGGCCGTGGCGAACGAGTAGCGGACGTAGGGGGTCCATTCCGTCTGTTGGAGCTCTTCCAGCAGCGAGTGCCGCACGTGGGCGCGGCGGCCGGCGATGACGGCGGCTTCCGGCGGGCCGGGCGGCTGAGGGGCGCGCCGCCGGACGATGCGCAGGTCGATCTCGGCTTCAGGATCCGGCACGCCGCGCGCCGTCGACCCTTCCCAGAGGATCCCGGCGATGTCGGGCGCGCGCCTTCGGTGAGCCCATTCGAGCAGTTCCGCCTCCACATCCCCACCTCCAACGGGGTCCGTTGCGGCACCTTTCTCGACCGCCCGCCGGACTCCTGGCACGTCCGGCGGGTCACCCGCGAAAGCGGGCGCGCAGGCGGGCGAACCGCTCCCGCTGTTCCTCCGCCACCTCCTCCGCCCGCTCCGCCCAGGGGCCGCCCTCCGCGGCCTTCACTTCGATGTTCCCCATCGTGATCGCGGCGATGCGGTCGATGAAGGCGAGGATCTCCTCCCTGGACACCTGCCCGTACACTCCTCCCGCAAGGCGCTCGACGAACTCCTCCACCGTGCAGGGCTCGGTCCAGGAAAGCTCCATGAACTGTTCCACCAGCGCCTCGACGCGCCCCTCCTCCGCCAGGGGGAATCCCTCCTCACGTTCTCCTCTCGAAGCCGGACCGCCGCAGCGGGCTGAGCCCGCCGGTGACCTCGATCACGTTGCCGGTCAAAAAGTCGGAGTCCTCCTCGCATAGGAAGCGGACGACCCTCGCCACGTCCTCGCCCGTGCCGGGGCGCCCGACCGGCGTGCGCTCGTCGGCCGCGCCGCGCGCCTCGGCGATGCGCCGCTCCTTCCAGGGGTGGCGGATGTCCCCGGGGCAGACGACGTTTACGGTGATGCCGTGCCGCGCCTCCTCCAACGCCAGTGAGCGCGCGAGGCTCACAAGACCCACCTTCGCCGCGGCATAGGCCGCGCGCCCCGGCCAGCCGGGCGCCTGCCCGGCCTCGCTGAACCCGAAGAGGACGATGCGCCCCCAGTGCCGCGCGCGCATGCCTGGCAGCGCCCGGCGCACGAGGTGGAAGGCCGAGGAGAGGTTGCCGTCGAGGAGGCGCCGCCACTCCTCGGCGGTGAGCTCCGCCAGGCGGCGCCGGTCGAAGAGGAACGGTCCGGCGGCGTGCACGAGTACGTCCAGACGCCCGAGTTGCTCCTCGACGGCGGCCACCAGTCCCTCAGCGGCCGCCGCGTCCGCCACGTCGGCCCGCAGGCAGGCCGCGCGCCGGCCGAGATCGGCCACGGCGCGCGCGAGAGCCTCGGCCTGCGCCTCGCTGTGGACGTAGTTCACGGCCACATCGCAGCCGGCCTCCGCCAGCGCCAGCGCCACGGCGCGGCCGAGCCCGGTGGCGCTGCCCGTGACAAGAGCCACGCGCCCCTGCACCGCGTCCCCTCCCCTACCTGCGGCCCGCCAGCGCCCGCGCCACGCGCGCAGCCACGGCGGCGTTGTGCTCCACGAGCGACCGGTTGGCGGCGAGGCTGCGACCGCCCGTCCGTCGCTCGACGGCGCTCAGGAGGAACGGGGTGACGGCCTTGCCGCGCACGCCGCGCGCCGCCATCTCTTCGAGCGCCGCCTGCACGGCCGCCTCCGCCTCCGCGCGCGGGAGCGCGGCCCCGGGCGGCGGCGGTACGAGCACCACAGCCCCCCGGCCGCCCGCCTCCCAGTGGGCCGCAAGCACGGCGGCGCACTCTTCAGGCGTCTCCACGCGATGCTCGACGGGGACGTCGCTCTCCGCCGCGTAGAAGGCCGGCCACGTGTCGCAGCGCCAGCCGAGGACGAGCACGCCCAGCGTCTCCAGCATCTCCGCCGTGGCGGGAAGGTCGAGGATGGCCTTCGCCCCCGCGCAGAAGACGGCCACGGGCGAGCGCGCCAGCTCATACAGGTCCGCGGACACGTCCCACGTCTCCCGTGCGCCCCGGTGCACGCCGCCCAGCCCGCCCGTGGCGAAGACGCGCAGGCCGGCGCGCGCCGCGAGCCGCGCCGTGGCGGAGACGGTGGTGCCGCCGCTCGCGCCCTGCGCCACGGCCGGGCCCAGATCCCGCGCCGCGATCTTCCGCACGGCCGGCCCGCCCTGCGCGAGCCTTTCCAGTTCGCCCGCAGCCAGCCCCACCACGGCCCGCCCGTCGACGACGCCGATCGTTACCGGCACGGCGCCTTCCCGCCGCACGGCCGCCTCGCATGCGCGCGCTGTCTCCAGGTTCTGCGGGTGCGGCAAACCGTGCGTGACGATCGTCGTCTCCAGCGCCACGCACGGCTCTTGCGCCGCCAGCGCAGCGCGCACCTCCGGCGCGATCTCCATCAACGTGGACCGGCCTCCCCATTCCCCAAGTGTAGTCCTTCCTCATCCGGCGTCCAAAGACGCGAGGCGGAGGACGTGCCGGCGGTTCCACTCGATGAAGTCGACGTACGCCGGCTTGTAGGCGAGAAAGCCGACGGCCTTGATCATCTGGTAGCAGAGCCAGCGCTCCCGCCAGAGCGGGTGGAGCGGCCGCACGGCCGCGTATCCCTCAAGGAAGGCGCGGAGGAGGGGACCGGGCGCCTCAAGCGCCAGGTCCGAACCGTCTTCGGGGAGCGACCAGGCCGCCATGACCCAGTCGTACTCGGCCGCGCGGCCGCGCGCGTGCTCGAAGTCGAGGAGGCCGCTGATGCGGAGCCCGCCCTCCGCGGCCGCCCGGGGCTCCATAAGGACGTTGTCGGCGTGCAGGTCGTGGTGGACGAAGACGGCTGCCTCGCGCTCGTCGAAGGCGTGCCAGCGGCGGGCCACGAACCGCTCCGCGAGGCGCGCCCCCTCCGCGGAGAGCAGCCCTTCCTCGCGACAGCGGCGCAGGGCGTGGGCGAAGGACGCCTGCTCGAAGCTCAGCGCGCCGGGACGGGGGCCGCCGTCCGGCACCACCGCGTCGCGCTCCACGCGCAGCCAGCGGCCGAAGCCCGGCAGAGGCGGCGGCACGCTGTGCAGCCGCGCCATGAGCCCGCCCAGGGCGGCCGCGAAGGCAGGCCGCTCCTCTTCCGCGAGGCCGGGCAGCCCCCGGCCGGCGTTGACGCCAGGGAGGAACGTGAGGAGCACGTAGGGGGAGCCGCTCTCCGGGCCGCGGCCGTGCCCGAGGACGCGCGGCACGGGCAGGCCGGCCGCCTCCGGGCGCGCGGCCAGGTGCCGCAGGGCCAGCACCTCCACCGCCTGCGCGGCGGGGTCCTCCCCGTGGAAGACGCGCAGCACGCAGGTGGAACCGTCCGCCAGGTCGAGGCGGAAGTTGCTGTTGCGCAGGCCGCGCGTGAAGCGGCGCATCTCTTCGAGGCGCGCGCCGAGGTGCTCGTCGACGACCTCCGCCGCCTCCTTGAAGGAGAAGCCGCCCTCCGACGCCCTGAAGGCCACGCGTCCACCCCCGGGCGGGTATTCGCCGCCCGGCCGGCGCCCGCCTGCGGCCGCGGCGGCTACGCCCAGCTGCCGTGCCGCCGCCGCCCGCGCGCCAGCCGCCGCCGCGCCGCCGCCTGCGGATCGCGGCCGGCGGCCCGCAGCAGCACCTCGAATCCGGCCACGGCGAGCAGCACGGCCAGCACCAGGGGCACCGGCGCGAGGCGCAGCCCCGACTCCATCTCCACGAGGGCGGCCAGCGCCAGCGGGAGGATGAGCAGCACACCTAGGAGAAGCGCCAGAAGCGGCCGGACGCGGTAGGCCCCGGCGCGCCGCGCCGTGAGGAACGCCTCGCCCCGCCACGGCGCCAGCGCCGCCCCGCAGTGCGCGCAGCGCTCCGCCGCCGGCCCGTTCATGGCTCCGCACTCCGGACAGGTCACGGGGACATCCTCCTTCCGTGCCATCGTATGCCCGCCGCCCGCAGGAAAGCCCTCCGCGCGGTCCGAATTCATGGCCGGTCGAAGGAGGCGCAACTCGTGGGACAACTCGAAGGCAAGGTCGCGCTCGTCACGGGCGGCGGGCGCGGGCTGGGGAGAGCCATCGCCCTGGCCCTGGCGCGGCACGGGGCGGACGTGATCGTCAACTACTTCCGCAATCGGGCGCCCGCGGAGGAGACGGCGGCGGCCGTGGCGGCGCTGGGCCGCCGGGCGCACGTGGTGAAAGCGAACGTCGGCGACGAGGACAAGGTCAAGGCGATGTTCGAAGAGGTCCGCGAGGCGTTCGGCGGGCTGGATATCCTCGTGTCCAACGCCGCCTCCGGGGTGCTGCGGCCCGTGGAGGAAATCGGCGCGCGCGAGTGGGACTGGGCGATGAACATCAACGCCCGCGCGCTGCTTCTCTGCGCCAACGAAGCGGCCAAGCTCATGGAGCCGCGCGGCGGCGGCGCCATCGTCAGCGTCACGAGCATCGGCTCCACGCGGGTGCTGCCGTACTACGCCACCGTGGGCGTGTCCAAGGCCGCCCTGGAGGCGGCGACGCGCTACCTGGCCGCGGCCTACGCGCGGCGCGGCATCGTCGTCAACGCCGTGTCCCCGGGCGCCATGGACACGGACGCGCTCAAGCACTTCCCCAACCGGGAGGAGATCCTGCGGGACTCGGTGGCGCGCGCGCCTGCGGGGCGGCTCGTCACACCGGAGGAGATCGGGGAGATCGTCGTCTTCCTTTGCACGCCCGCCGCGCGCATGATCTGCGGGCAGACGATCGTCGTCGACGGGGGGCTCTCGCTCCTCGCCTTCGCCTAGCGGCGCAGCTCCCAGACGAGGTGGCGCAGCTCCGGCAGGAGCAGGCGCTCCAAGGCCAGCTCCACGGCCCCGCGGGAGCCCGGCAGGCAGGCGACGAGCTTGCCGCGCGCCGTGCCCGCGAAGGCGCCGCTCAGCATGGCGGCCGCGCCGATTTCCTGGTAGCTGAGCCAGCGGAAGATCTCCCCGAAGCCCGGGATCTCCCGTTCCAGAAGCGGCCGCACGGCCTCCACCGTGCGGTCGCGGCGCGCGATGCCCGTTCCGCCGGTGGTGAGGATGACGTCCACATCCGGCGAGGCGAGCCAGCCGGCGACGGCCTCGGCCACCGTTTCGGGATCGTCCCGGACAATCCGATGCGCCGCCACCGCATGCCCGGCCGCCGCCAGCCGCTCGCGGATCCAGCGGCCGGCCGTGTCCGTCTCCTCCGTGCGCGTGTCCGAGATGGTGAGCACAGCGGCGCGCACCGTTCCCACCTGGGCCTCCGCCGCGCGGCGGTGGCCCTCCGGGCCCGTCGCGGGCGCCTCAGCCACGGCTGCCGCCCCCTTCCTCCAGCCGTTCCTTCAGCACCACGGCGTTGTTCCGCTCCGCATCCCGCGCCGCGAAGAGCAGCGTGACGCGCCCCTGCGCGGCCCACGCGCGCAGCTGCTCCAGCGCGGCGGCGCGCTCCGGCGCCTCGAGCTCCACGCGGTAGCGCGCGCGGAACTCCTCCCAGCGGGCCGGGTCGTGGCCGAAGAAGCGGCGCAGCTCGTCGCTCGGGGCCACGTCGCGCAGCCAGGCGTCCACGCGCGCTTCGTTCTTGGAGATGCCGCGCGGCCAGAGCCGGTCGATGAGCACGCGGCGCCCGTCCTCCGGATCCGGCGGATCGTAGACGCGCTTTAGGCGCACATCCGGCACGCCGGCCAAGACCCTCACCCCCCGGCGCGCGTCCTGGCGCCGGCTTCACTCCCGGACGCCACCGCGGGCCCATCCCCGGCCGCCGCCAACGCCTCCTCCCACGGCACCGGCCGCAGCTCCACGGCGAAGAGGTCCGCGAACGCCTCCCTCACCGCGGCCGCCACCGCTTGCAGGTCGAGCGGGCACCCCAGCACCCTCGCCATGGAGGTCACGCCCTTGTCCCGGATGCCGCAGGGCACGATGAGCTCGAAGTAGCGCAGGTCCGTGTTCACGTTGAGCGCGAAGCCGTGTTGCGTGATGCCCTGCCGCACCTTGACGCCGATGGCCGCGATCTTGTCTTCACCCACCCAGGCGCCGGTGTAGGGCGGCTCAAGCCCTGGGCGCGCGTCGATGCCGAAGCGTGCGAGGGCCCGCACATTGACCTCTTCGAGGTCCCGGAGGTACTGGTGCACGTCGCCGCCGCGCGGGGCGAGGTCGAGGATCGGGTAGCCGACGATCTGACCCGGCCCGTGGTAGGTGACGTCGCCGCCGCGGTCGATGGCCACCACCTCGACGCCCAGGCGGCGGAGCGTGTCCTCGTCGGCGAGGATGTTCGCCGGATCCCCCTTGCGGCCAAGGGTGAAGGTGTGCGGGTGCTCAAGGAGGATGAGCACGTCCGGGATGCGGCCCTCCGCGCGCGCGGCCGCCAGGCGCTGCTGCGCCGCCCACGCGGGCCGGTAGGGCACGCGGCCCGGCTGCAAGAGCCACGCTTCATGCGGCGCCGTCATGGCGCCATTCCCGCCTGCTCGCGCGCGCGCAGCGCGGCGGCGTGGTCCTGGACCTGTTGCCAGGCGTGATAGGAGGAGCGCACCAGCGGGCCCGCCTCCACGTGCGTGAAGCCGCGCTTCAAACCCTCCTCCTTGAGAGCCCGGAACTCCTCCGGCCGCCAGTAGCGGAAGGCCGGCACGTGGCGCGCCTGGCTCGTCGGCCGGAGGTACTGGCCCACGGTGAGGATGTCGACGCCCGCGGCGCGCAGGTCGTCCATCGTGGCGAGCACCTCCTCGAACGTCTCGCCCAGCCCCACCATCAGCCCGGACTTGGTCGGCACGTCCGGCGCCATCTCCTTCGCCTGCGCGAGGAGGCGCAGCGAGCCCTCGTAGTCGCCCTTCGGCCGCATCGCCTTGAAGAGGCGCGGCACCGTCTCGATGTTGTGGTTGAGGATGTCCGGCCGCTTCTCCATGACGATGGCCAGGTTCTCGCGGCGGCGGCGGAGGTCGGGGATGAGCACCTCCACCGTGCACTGCGGCCGCCGCTTGCGGATCTGCTCGATGCACGCGGCGAAGATGCCGGCGCCGCCGTCCGGCAGGTCGTCGCGCGTGACGGACGTGATGACGACGTGCTGGAGGCCCAGGCGCTCCACCGTCTCCGCCAGGCGCACGGGCTCCTCCAGGTCCAGGCCGGCCGGCCGGCCGGACTCCACCGCGCAGTAGCGGCAGGCCCAGGTGCAGACGTTCCCCAGGATCATGAACGTGGCCGTGCGGTGCTCGAAGCACTCGAAGATGTTCGGGCAGCGCGCCTCCTCGCACACGGTGTGCAGCCGCTCCGCGCGCAGGAGGTTCTTGACGTCCCGGTAGTTGGGACCGGTCGTGAGCTTCACCTTGAGCCATTCCGGGCGCGCCGGCACGGTGCCGTCCGGCCCGGGCAGGACGGGCAGCCCGCGAGCCGGCGCGCTCCCCGCGCGATCGTTCTCTGGGATGGCCACGTTCCCCCACTCCTTTCGCCGGCCGCGGCCGGTCAGTAGAGGCCGGTCTCGGGCCCCACGCTCTCCAGGCGCCTGCGCACCTCGGTGAGGAACCGGCCGGCCTCCGCGCCGTCGACGACGCGGTGGTCGATCGACAGGCAGAGCGCCATCATCGTGCGGATGGCGATGGCGTCGCCGACGACGACCGGCTTCTTCTTCGCGCGCTCCGTCGTGAGGATGCCGGTCTGCCCCGGCACGAGGATCGGCACGGAGAGTTCGGTGCCGACGGCTCCGGTATTGTCGACGGTGAACGTGCCGCCCTGCATGTCGTCCAGCTTCAGTGTACCCGCGCGCGCGCGCGCGGCGAGGTCGGCGATGGCCGCCGCCAGGCCGGCGATGCTCAGGCGGTCGGCATCGTGCACGACCGGCACCACGAGCCCTTCCTCCGTGGCCACGGCGATGCCGATGTGGACGCGCCGGTGAAGGATGATGCCCTCCTCGGACCAGGTCGCGTTGAGCCGCGGCACCACCTTGAGCGCTTCGACGGCCGCCTTGACGGCGAAGGGCAGGAAGGTGAGGGGCACGCCCTCGCGCGCCCGGAACTCCGCGCCGCGCGCCTCGATGAGACGCTCGATGCCCGTGACGTCCGCCTCGACCATCGTCCAGGCGTGCGGGATGGTGGAGGCGCTGAGCACCATGTTGCGGGCGATCGTGCGGCGGATGGGCGTGAGCGGCAGGAGCTCGTCATCCGGGCCGAGCTTCGGCGCGGGCGCGGCCGGCGCGCCGTGGGCGGCGGGCGCCTCGGCCGCGCGGTGGACGGCCGCGGGCGCGGCCGGCGCGGGCGCGCCCGCGGCCCGCTGGGCGACGAACCGCTCCACGTCCTCGCGCGTGACGCGCCCGCCGGCGCCCGTCCCCCGGACCTGCGTCAGATCGACGCCGTGTTCCCGCGCGAGGCGGCGCACGGCCGGCGAGTAGCGGCCGCGCTCGGACTGGCCCGGCGCGAACGGTTGCGGACTCTCCGTCGAAGCCGCCGTCACCGCGCCGGCCCCCGGCTCCGCGCTGCCCGCGGGCGCCGCGCCGGCCGCCGGGCCGTGACCTTCCGCCGCGGACGCGTCCGCCTCCCCCTCGCCCTCCGCCTCCAGAATGCAGATCGGCGTACCGACCGGGACGGTGTCGCCTTCCTTCACCAGGAGCGCCTTCACCACCCCGGCGTGCGGCGACGGCACCTCGGCGTTCACCTTGTCGGTGATGACTTCCAGGAGCGATTCGTACCGCTCCACGCGGTCCCCCGGTTTCTTCAGCCAGGCCGAGACGGTGCCCTCCGTGACGCTCTCGCCCAGCTGCGGCATCTTCACCGTGACCTCCACGCGGCCGCCTCCTTTCAGTATCGGGCCAGCTCGCGCGCCGCGGCCGCGATGCGCGCCGCGTCCGGCGTGAATTCCACTTCGTAGACGTGGTTGAAGCCGATCCCCGGCACGTCCGGCCCGCAGAGGCGCCGCACCGGCGCGTCGAGGTGGAAGAGCGCCTCCTCCGCGATCACGGCCGCGATCTCCGCGCCCGCGCCGAAGGAGACGTTGTCCTCGTGCACGATGAGCACGCGCCCCGTGAGCTTCGCCGCCTCGACGATCGTCTTCTTGTCGAGCGGCTTGAGGGAGCGCACGTCGACGACCGTGCACTCGATGCCCTCGCCCTTGAGCTGTTCGGCCGCGCGCAGGGACTCATGCAGGAGGAAGCCGTAACTGTAGATCGTGACGTGGCGCCCCTCCCGCCGCACCTCCGCCGGGCCCAGCGGCACCGTGTAGTCCCCGTCCGGGACCTCCTGGCGCACGGAGCGGTACGCCTTCTTGTGCTCGAGGAAGATGACGGGGTCGTCGTCGCGGATGGCCGCCTTCAGCATGCCCTTGGCATCGTACGGGAACGACGGCAGGACGACCTTCAATCCCGGGATGTGCGCGTAGAAGGCCTCCACGCTCTGGGAGTGGTAGAGCGCGCCGTGCACGCCGGGTCCGCCGCCGTACGGCATGCGCACCACCATCGGCACCTTCCAGCCGCCGTTCGAGCGGTAGTACATGCGCGCGGCCTCGCTCTGGATCTGGTTGAAGGCCGGGAAGGAGAAGTCGGCGAACTGCATCTCCGCGATGGGCCGCAGGCCGTTCAGCGCCATGCCGATGGCCACGCCGGCGATGCTCGACTCCGCGAGCGGAGTGTCGATCACGCGCGCCTCGCCGTACTTCTCGATGAGGCCGGCGCTGGCGCGGAACACGCCGCCGCGCAGGCCGACGTCCTCGCCGAGGAGCACCACGGACGGGTCCCGGGCCATCTCCTCGTCCATGGCGTCGTGGATCGCTTCGATGAGCGTCTTCTCAGGCACGTGCGCCGCCTCCCTGGCCGATTACCGGCTCCGTGGCGTAAAGCCGGGCGTACAAGTCTTCGGGGCGCGGATCGGGCGCCTTCTCCGCGTACTCGGTGGCGTCGTCGACCTCTCTCCGCACCTCGGCGTCGAGCGCCGCGAGCCGCTCGTCGTCAAGGACGCCCTCCTTCTTGAGGCGTTCCGCAAAGAGCAGGACCGGGTCGCGCTTGCGTTCGGCCTCGACCTCCTCGCGGCTGCGATAGCTGCGGTCGTCATCGTCTGAGGAGTGCGGCGTGAGGCGGTACACCTTAGCCTCGATCAGCGTCGCGCCCTCGCCCGCCCGGGCGCGCTCCACGGCGCGCTTCATGGCGGCGTAGACGGCGATGGGGTCGCGACCGTCGACGGTGACCCCGGGGAAGCCGTAGCCGGCCGCGCGGTCGGCGACGTTCTCGATGGCCATCTGCTTCGAGGCGGAGACGGAGATGGCGTACTTGTTGTTCTGGCAGACGAAGATCACGGGGAGCTTATAGATGCCCGCCCAGTTCATCGCCTCGTGGATGTCGCCCTGCTGGGCCGCGCCCTCCCCAAAGGACGTGTAGACCACGGTGTCCTCGCCCCGCAGGCGCGCCGCGTAGCCGATGCCTGCCGCGTGCACGGCCTGCACGGCGACCGTGCTGGACTGCGAGACGATGCGCAACCTGGGGTGCGAGTAGTGTCCGGGCATCTGCCGGCCGCCGCTGCTCGGCCCCTCCGCCCGGCCGAAGAAGTCGAGCATGACCTCCCGCGGCGTCATGCCCATGGTGAGGACGACGCCCAGATCCCTGTAGTACGGCAGGGTGAAGTCCTTGCCGCGCTCCAGCGCCCAGGCGCAGCCGACCTGCGCCGCCTCGTGGCCCTGGCAGGAGATGACGAACGGCGCCTTCCCCATGCGGTTCATGACCCACTGGCGCTCGTCCAGACGGCGGGCCAGAAGCATCGTGCGGTACATGCCGACGAGGTCCTCCGCGGTCAGTCCGAGCTTCTTCCAATCGCTCAAGTGCGCCACCTCCGCGATGCCGCGGCCTCGCGCCGCCCGCGGCTCGTCAAACGTGAATGGCCCGGCCCTCGACGGCCAGGCCGGCTTCCCCGAGAACCTCCGACAGCGTGGGGTGCGGGTGGATGACCGTGCCCAGCTCCCACGCGGTGCCGTCCATGAAGCGGAGGAGCGCCCCCTCCGCGATGAGGTCCGTGGCGTGCGGACCGATGAGGTGGACGCCCAGCACGCCGCCGTCCTCGTCCGCCACGACCTTGCAGAAACCCTCGCCCTCGCCCACGATGAGCGCCTTGCCGATCGCGCGGAAGGGGAAGGTGCCGGCCTTGACGCGGTAGCCGGCCTCCCGCGCCTCGCGCTCGCTGTAGCCGACGCTCGCCACCTGCGGCCGGCAGTACGTGGCCCGCGGCGCCTTGGTGTAATCGATCGGGTCGGGCTCGTGACCGGCCGCCGTCTCCACCGCCACGATCCCCTCGTGCGCGGCGACGTGCGCCAGCTGCAGGCCGCCGACGGCGTCGCCGATGGCGTACACCCCCGGCACGTTGGTGCGCATCCACCCGTCCACGCGGATGAAGCCGCGCTCCACGGCCACGCCCGCCGTCTCCAGCCCGCAGTCCTCCACGCGCGCCGCGCGCCCGACGGCCACCAAAAGAACCTCCGCCTCCAGTTTGACCTCTTCCTCGCCGCGCCGCACGACGAGCTCCACGCCGCCTTCCCCCGCGCGCACGGACGGCGCCAAGACCTGTGCGCCCGTGAGACAGCGGATGCCACGCTTTTCGAAGGCGCGCTGCAGCTCCGCGGACACGTCCTCGTCCTCAAGCGGCATGAGCCGCGGCAGCCACTCGACCAACGTCACCTCCGCGCCGAAGTCCCGGAAGAGCGAGGCGAACTCCACGCCCACAGCGCCCGCGCCGACGACGACGACCGACGCCGGCCGCCGCTCCAGTTGCAGCGCGTGGTCGCTGGAGATCACGCGCCGGCCGTCAAAGGGCAGGCCGGGCAACTCCCGCGGGCGCGACCCCGTGGCGATGATCGTGTGCGAGGCCGTAAGCACGCGCTCCCCGACGCGCACGCGGCCGGGCCCGTCCAGAGCGCCGCGGCCCCTGACGAGCTCCACCCCGTTCTTCTTGAGGAGGTACTCGACCCCACGGTGCAGCGTGGTGACAATGCGGTGCTTGCGCTGCGCCAGACCGGCCCAGTCGACGTCCGCGCCCGCGACCGGCGTGAGGCCGAACTCCGCGGCGCGGCGGATGTCATGGAGCAGGTCGGCCGCCTGCAGCATGACTTTCGTCGGGATGCAACCGCGGTGCAGGCAGGTGCCGCCCACCTTGTCCTCCTCCACCAGGGCCGCCTTCATGCCCAGCTGCGCGGCGCGGATGGCGGCGACGTACCCGCCCGTGCCGCCACCGAGCACCACGACGTCGAAATCGGCCACGTGCCTCGCCCCTTCCTGGAAACCCCCTGCAAACCCGCTTACAAGGTTAGTACGAGACGGCGCCCGCTGGAAACCCCGACCCGTCCGGCATGGCCCCCCGCCCCGGCGCATACGGATGGCGCGTGGAGGCCGCCGCCGTCATGATCCCCCTTTTTCTCCGGGCCGCCGCTGCTGCCGCGCTGATCGTCCTCGCAGCCGAGCTCTTCGTCAACGGCGTGGAGTGGCTGGCGCACCGCTGGCGCCTGGGGCCCGCGGGCACCGGCTCGGTGCTGGCGGCGCTGGGCGGCACGCTCCCGGAGACGCTCGTGACGCTCCTCGCCGCGCTGGGCGGCGCGGGCGGCGTGAGCACGGGCACGGCGCTCGGCTCTCCGGCCGTGCTGGCCACCCTTGCGTTCGGGCTCGTCGGCTGGGCGGCCGGGCGCGCGCGCGCGCCGCGGCCGGCCGCCGTCGAGCGGCGGGGCGGCGCAGGGCCGGGGGAGGCCGCGAGCGCCGCGCCGGGCGTGCGGCGCAATCTCCTCTGGTTCGGCGCGCTCTTCGCGGCCGCCGTGGCGCTCGCCGCGCTGCCGGCACCGGGGCTGCGGCCGGCCGCGGCGCCGTTCTTCCTCGCCGCCTGGGCCGTCTTCTGCCTTCGCAGCTGGGACCGGGGCGAGCGCCGCGGCCCCCCGCCGCCTCTTTTGTTTCGACTTCCGGCCGCCGGCCGCCTGCCGTGGCTCGTCCTGCAGACGCTCGCCGGCTGCGCCGGCCTGGCCTTCGGCGCGGAGCTCCTCGTGCACGCGCTTGAGGAATTGAGCCGCGCCTGGCAGCTGCCGTCGCTCGTCGTCTCCCTCACCCTGGCGCCGTTGGCCACGGAACTCCCGGAGATCACGACGGCCGCCCTGTGGGCCCTGCGCGGCAAGCTCGACCTGGCGCTCCAGAACGTGAGCGGCGCGCTCGTCATGTCGGCCACGCTGCCCGTGGCCGTGTCGCTGGCGCTCTGCCCCTGGCACCTGGGCCCGGCGGCTCTCGTGGCGGCCGGCGCCGCCGGCGTCGGCGCCGCCTTCGCCTGGCGCGGCGCGGCGGGCGCGCGGGGCTGGCTTTTGGCCTGCGGCGCGATCTTCGTCGCCTACCTCGCCGTGCTCCTCGTGTGAGAGAACCGCCCACACGTGGGAGCGAGACCGCGGGCGCCGGCCGCGGCGGGGAACACTGGGCGGGGAGGAGATGTCCATGCCGGACGATGACGCCATTGTGATCCTGGGTGCCGGCTACGCCGGTCTCACGGCCTACCTGGAACTGCGCCGCGCGCTGGGCCGCAGCGCCCCGCTCTGTCTCGTCAACCGCGGCCGCACGCATTACTTCACGACCGAGCTGCACGAGTTCGCCGCGGGCGAGGAGGAGGAGGCGGACATCACCGTGCCCCTTGAGCGGGTCGTGCAGCCGCCGCACCGCCTGGTCGTCGACCGCGTGCTGCGCATCGACGCCGCGGCGCGCCGCGTGGTCTGCGAGCGGGGCGAGGTGCCGTATGCGCGGCTCATCGTGGCCCTCGGCAGCATCCCGGAGTACTACGGCGTGCCCGGCGCGAAGGAACACGGCGTGCCGCTCACCGACCTGCGCAGCGCGCGCCGGCTGCGCGCCCGCCTTGAGGAGCTGGCGGAGCGCCGCCCGGATGCGCGTGTGGTGGTCGCCGGCGGGGGCCTGACGGGCGTGCAGCTGGCCGCGGAGGTCGCGGACAGCTACCCCGACCTGCGGGTGACGGTGATCGACGCCGGACCGCACATCATGCCCGGCTTCGAGCCGGAGCTCGTCGAGGCGGCCGTGCGTGTGCTCGAGGGCAAGGGGGTGCAAATCCTCACAGGGCGGGCGATCACGGAGGTCGACGCTCACGAGGTCACGCTTGAGGGCGGCGCCGCACGCGCCTACGACCTCCTCGTCTGGGCCGGCGGCGTGCGCGCCAACCCCGTGGTGCGGGAGTCCGGCCTCCCGGTGACGCGCGGCGACCGCGGCCTCGTCGACGCGTACCTGCGCTGCCCGGACGACGAGCGCATCTTCCTCGCCGGCGACTGCGCCGCGCCCACCGACCCGGCGAGCGGCCGCGTGGTGCCGCCCACGGCGCAGATGGCCGTCCAGGAGGGGCGCCTGGCCGCGCGCAACGCCTGGCGCGCCGAGCGCGGGCAGGAGCTGGAGGCGTTCGTGCCGCGGCAGCGGGGCGTGTTCGCCTCCCTGGGACGGCGGGAGGGCGTCGGCCGCTGGGGGCGCGAGAGCCTCTACGGCATGCCCGCCATGGTGGTCAAGCGGCTCGTGGAGGCCCACCACGCGTACGATGTCGGCGGGCTGGCGTATCTCCTGCGGCGCCTGGCCGCCATTGCGGGCTGGGGGAACCCGGCCCGCCGGCGCGCCTGGCGCCGGCGCGTCCTCCCGGCACCCGAAGGAGGCCGGCCGGCCGGGGGGCTCCTTCGCAGCTGATCGGGGCGGCCCAGCAGGCGAACGGACATTTTCGCCGTATTAACAAACGGCGCGACATGCGCCTACGGCAGCGTCGTTCGCCGGCTCCCCCCGCGGGGGCAGGTTCGAGGAGGATACGCGTGGCCCCCGTCGTCGTGACCGACTCCACCGGCATGATCCCGGCCGCCGTGCGCGACCGTTTCCACGTCCCCAGCGTGCCGCTGAGGGTGGTCTTCGGGGATGAGTCCTACCGCGACGGCGTCGACATCCACCCGGATGAGTTCTATCGCAAGCTCGCCGCCTTCAAGGGCACGGCGGGCACGACCCAACCCTCGCCCGGGGACTTCGTCGCCGTGTTCCAGCCCATCGCCCAAGAAGGGCGCGACATCGTCTGCGTGACGATCTCCAGCCGCCTCAGCGGTACCTACAACTCCGCCCTGCAGGCTGCAGAGCTTGTGGAAGACATGTTCGACGGCGTGCGCATCGCCGTGGTGGACAGCCGCATGGCCTCCGCTGGCCACGGCCTGCTCGCGCTCAAGGCGGCCGAGCGCGCGGCGGAGGGCGCTTCCGTGGACGAGATCCTCGCCGCGCTGGACCGGCTCCGCCTGCGCATCGTGCTCCTGGCCGTGGTCGATACCCTTGAGTATCTCATCCGCGGGGGCCGCGTAGGGCGGGCGCGCGGGCTGGTGGGCAAGATCCTCGGCCTCCACCCGCTGCTCACGCTGGTCGACGGCGAAGTCGACTCCCCCGGCGTCGTCCGCAGCCGCCGCGCCGGCCTGCAGCGCATCGAAGAGGAGACAGAACGGCGACTCACGGGCGAGGGGCGGCGGCGCATGGTCGTCATCCACGCGGACGCCGAGGACGAGGCGCGGGAGTGGGCGGAGCGCATCCGCGACCGCTTCCGCCCCGACGACCTGTGGATCGAACCGTTCACCCCGGTACTGGGCGTGCATACCGGCCCCGGGCTTCTGGGCCTCGTCAGCTGCGAGGATCCCGAGGCCGGCGCGGGCGGCTCGCCGGGCGCGGACGGAGGGAAAGGAGAGCCGTCTTGATCGACACGCTCACCGCCGATGACCTGCGGGTGATCGGCAGCGGCGCCGTGCGCTCCCTGGAGCGCCACCGCCGGCAGGTCGACGCCCTGAACGTCTTCCCCGTGCCCGACGGCGACACCGGCGGCAACATGCTGGGCACGCTGCGCGCCGCCTGCGGCCCGGAGGGCGCGAACGAGGAGCCCGGCCGCGGCACGGAACCGTCCGCCGGGGCACTCCTTCAGAAGGCCTCCATGGGCGCCCTCATGGGCGCGCGCGGCAACTCCGGCCTCATCCTCGCGCAGATGCTGCGCGGCATCGCCAAGGCCGCGCGCGGCCTGGAGGTCCTCAGCGCGGCCGTCTTCGCCGAGGGACTGGCGCTGGCCTCGGAGCTGAGCTACCGCGCGGTGGCGGAGCCGAAGGAGGGCACGATCCTCACCGTGGCGCGCGAGGCTGCGGCCAGCGGCCGCGCCGCGGCGGCCCGCGGCGCCGACGTCCTGGGCGTGCTCGACGCCGCCCGCCGCGCCGCGCGGGAGGCGCTCGCGCGCACGCCCGACCTCCTCCCCGTGCTGAAGGAGGCGGGTGTCGTCGACGCCGCCGGCCTGGCGCTCTGCCACATGCTGGACGGCGCCGCGCAGTTCCTGCGCCACCGGCGCCTCGCGCTGAAGGTGGGCCGGGAGCTCGCCCAGCGCGCCGCCTCGCGCCAGGCCCTCGCCGTCCAGGCGCAGGCGCACATCGAGGGCCAGAGCGACTTCGACCTGCGTTACCCCATCGAGGTGCAGCTCGTGCTCACCGGGCCCGGGCTCGACCTGGAGCGCCTGCGCGCAGAGCTTTTGCCGATGGGCGACAGCCTCGTCGTAGCCGGAGACGAAACGCAGGCGAAGGTCCACATCCACACCGACCGCCCGGACGAGACGCTTGCCATCCTCCAGCGCTTCGGCCAGACTGACCACGTCGAGGTCACCGACATGCGGCCGCAGGCGGAGGCCTTCCGGCGCAACCCGGCCGGCGAGCCCTGACGGCGAGGCGCGCCCCTCCGCTACCCCGCGGCGCGCCCGCGCGCCGGGCGCCGCGCCCCGCGCGCCGCGTGTGGCGGCCTCAAGAGTCGCGCAGACTCTTGATCGGGGGGGTCCTCGTTTGGCGGAACGCCGCTTCGTCATCGTCGGCAACGGGGCCGCCGGCACCACGGCGGCGGAGGAGCTGCGCAAGCTCGACCCGTCTGGCCGCATCACGCTCATCGGCCTAGAGCCCTACCCGCTCTACAACCGCGTCTCGCTGCCGCGCGTGCTGCAGGGCCGCCTGGCGCCGGAGCGCACGCTTCTCCGCACCGTGGAGTGGCACGCGCAGCGCGGCATCGACCTGCGCCTGGAGACGGAGGCCGCCGCTCTGCACGTCGCGGAGCGCACGCTGGAGCTGTCGACGGGCGAGGCGCTCCCGTGGGATGCTCTGCTCATCGCCACCGGCGGCCGGCCGCGCCGCCTGGGCGTGCCGGGCGACGACGCCCCGAACGTCCTGCACTTCCAGACGCTCGACGACACCCGCCGCCTGCTGGAGGCCGCCGCGGAGGCGCGCGCGCGCAGCGGCGCGGAGGCGCGCGCCGTCGTCATCGGCGGCAGCTTCATCGCCTATGAGCTGACCGAAGGCTTTGTCCAGCAGGGCTTGCGCGTCACCTGGCTCATGCGCGGCGACCGCTTCCTGAGGCGCGTGCTGCCTCCGGAGGCCGGCGAACTCGTCGACGCCATCGCGGGGGAGCGGGGCGTCGAGGTGGTGCACAACGAGGAGGTGGCGCGGGTCGTCGTGCGCGACGGTCTCGCGGTGGCGGTGGAGACGAAGAGCGGTCGCCGCTACCCGTGCGACCTCGTGGGCGCGGGGGTGGGCCTGGAGATGTACACCGCCTGGCTCGCCGGCTCCCCCGTGCCCCTGGAGGACGGCGCCGTGCGCACCGACGAGCGGCTCTCCACCGGCATCGAGGGCGTCTTCGCGGCGGGCGACGTGGCCCGCTTCTTCGACCCGATCATCGGCCGGCGGCACCGCATGGGCACGTGGGACAACGCCCTCATGCACGGCCGCGTGGCGGCGCGCAACATGCTCGGCGCCGGAGAGGTCTACCGCGAAGTGCCGACCTACTCCAGCCCCCTCTTCGACTCGAACATCAGCGTCCTGGGCATGACGCCCGAGGACCACCCGGGTCTGGAGGCTGTGACGCGCGTCGACGCGGCGGCGCGCACGGCGCGGACGCTCTTCTTCCTTGAAGGGCGGCTGGCGGGGGCCGTGCTCATCGGCGCGCCGCGCGGGCGGAAGCGGCTCCTGGAACTCGTGAAGTCCGGGGAGCCGGTGGCGGCCGCGGAGCGGGAGGCGCTGCTCAAGGGCGAGTGACGGCGCGCGCTCTCAGGGGCGCCCGCGCTCTTCCTCCGGCGCTGCGCCGCGCTCGTCTTGCCCGCCGGGCCGACCCTGAACCCGGGGCTTCGGCGTCCAGCAGAGGAAGCGCCACTCCGGCCTCGTCTCGTACCCCAGGCGGCGGCAGACGACGACCACGCGACCGCCCTCGTGGCGCACGCCCACATGGACGCAGCTCGCGCAGCAGCGCGGATCCGCGCGCGTCGGCCGCACGCCGCCCAGGGCGCCTCCGGCGGCTTCGTCAGGCGCGTTCACGGGGCGCCACCTCCGCCTCCGCCGCACGGGCGGCCGCCTCCGCCCGGCGCGCGTCTTCGGCTCCGGCGAGGCCTCCGTAGCGGGCGCGCTCGTAGATCTGCAAGAGCTCGGCCGCGGCCGGCGCCGCCGCCAGCGGGCGCGCCACCGCCGCCCGCGCGTGCTCCCGCGCCGTCTCCGCGGGCGCACGCCCGCGCCCGCGACGCGCCGCCGCGCGCGCCCAGCGTCGGTAGGCGGCGCGCACGCGCCGCACGGCCTCCGGCGGCGCCTCCGGCGCGCCGGCCGCGGCCGTTCTCGCGCGGCCGGCGGCATCGTCCTCCAGGGCTTCCCGCACTTCCAGGAAGGCGGCTTCGTCCGCCGGAGCGCCGCCCTCCTCCGCCGGCCGCCGCGCCCAAAGCGCTGCCGCCACGGCCAGAACCGCAGCCGCGGCCGCCAGCGCGGCCCATGTCCACCCCTGGCCGTGGGCGGGCGGCGCCGGCGGCGGGGCCGTGCCCTGCACGCCAGTGGACTGCGCCACGCGCTCCAGCTGCTCGCGGATGCGGCCGCCGTACGGTTGCAGCACGCCGAGAAGCCAGGCCACAAGAGGAAACGTGAGGCGCGCCACCGCCTCGGCCAGCCCGTGCAGCAGCCGGTCCCAGACGGCGCCGGCCGGGCCCCGCGCGGCGGCGCCCAGCGCGCCGGCGGCCGCGGCGAGCGCGGCGCCGGCGGCCGCGAGCCGCAGGGCGCGGAGCGCGCGCATGCCGTCGCCGTCCCATGCCGCCTCCTCCATCAGAGCGGCGCGCTGGGCGCGCCAGAGGCCGAGGAGCAGCGCCAGTGCGGCGGCGGCCGCCAAAGCGCCGAGCACGGGCCGCAAGGCGGCCGTGGGGGCAGTCCAGGCCGCGACCCACCAGGCCAGAGCATGGGCGGCCACCCAGCGGCGGCGGTCTTCCGTGTCCAGGGCGGCGCGCGCGAGCGTGCTGCCGCGCCACGCGCCGAGAGCCGCCGCGGCCCACAGAGCGGCCGCCGTCGCGGCGGTCGCGGCCGCCGCGCCCGCCCCGGCTCCGCCCCAAGCGCCGTGCGCGACGTCTCCGCCCCACGCAGCGCCCAGCCCGGCTGCCTCCTCCATCGCCGCCACGACCGCCGCCAACCCCAGGAGCCCCACCGCGAGGGCCGCGGCACGCAGCCCCGGCCGGCCCGTGAATCCCTCACGGGGGAGCCGCACCCAGCCCGCGGCCCAGAGCGCCGCTGTGAAGAGCCCGAACGCGCCGGGCGGCAGGCCGCGCCCCCAAGTGAGCGCCAGGCCGAGCGCGGTGGCCGTCTCCGCCGCGGCGAGGGCGGCCCGTGCGCGGCGCCGTTCGCGGAGCGCCCCCGCCGGACCGCCGCCCTCCGCCGGAGCCCGTCCTGCAGCCGCCGTCGTCCCGCTCCTCACCCCGCGGCCGCGAGACACGCCCGCCACCAGGCCTCGACCTCCTCCTCTCCTACGCGCGCGTGCACGTAAGGATTGCCCTCGGCCTCCGCGCCCACGCCCACGATGAACGGCCGCCGCGCGGCGGCGTGCGCCGCCTCCCACACTTCTCCGTCCGGCAGCGCCGTCACCACGACGACGCGCGCCTCGGCCGGACAGGGCGGCATGCGCCTCAGCGTCTCCGCGAGCGGCCGCCGCACAGCGCCGGCCACGCGCCCCAGCGCCTCCAGGGCGAGCGGCGCGCCTCCCGGCGGCAAGCTCAGGTCTACGTCGGCCATCTCGCCCAGAAGCCCGCCGTTGACGTGCAGGCGCAGGGCGCCCACCCCCGCGGCGCGCAGCACGAACCACGCCGCCACGCCCAGCGCCGCCTCCTGGCGCGCCCGCACGCGCCCGAGCCAGACCGGCCTCGTGGTGGCGATATCCACGACGAGGACCAGCGACGGCGCATGCCACGGCGCCGTCTCCCGCACGCGCAGCCCGCCGGCGCGCGCCGTGGCCTTCCAGTCGATGCTGCGGAAGGGGTCACCCGGAGTGTACGGTCTGAGTCCCACCACGTTCGCCGGGTCGCGGTGCAGCCAGCCCGCGCCCCCGCGGCGGCCGTATTCGCTCAAGGCCTCGGCGGCCGCCAGCGGCAGCGGCCGCGGCAGCACGACGACGCCGTCGCGCCGGCCTCCCTCGGCGTCCACCGGCTCGCGCCGCGCCGCCACGAGCCCGAACGGGTCGCCGGCGCGCAGGGAAACGGGACCGAACGGCTGCCAGCCGCGCTCCCGCGCCACCAGCTGGAAGGCGCGGCGCACGCGGTGCCGGCCCGGCACGTGCCACGCCTGAACCCAGACGCGCCGCCCGCGGGCGGCGCGCCAGGACCGCGCGGCCAGCACGCTCACGCCCTCGGCCACCTCGTCCTCCGTGACGAGCCACGGCACAGCCAGCCGCTTGCGGTTCTCCACCGTGATCTCCAGCACGGCGCGGTCACCGGGGAAGAGGCGTGTGGGACGCACCTCCCGGCGGTACTCCAGATCCTCCAGCAGCCGGCTGCGCCAGGCGCGCGCCGCCCCCGCGCCGGCCGCCGCCGCAGCCAAAGCCGGCGCCAGCCAGGCGGCGGCCGTCATCCGGCCGCCTCCACGGGAACGGGCTCGGCGTCCAGCACGGCGCGCACCACCTCGGCGCCGTCCTGCCGCCGCATGCGCGCCTCGGCTCCCAGGGCCAGCCGGTGGGCCAGGACGGGCACCGCCACCTGTTTCACGTCGTCCGGCACCACAAACGGCCTCCCTTGCAGCGCGGCCCGCGCCTGCGCGGCGCGGAAGAGCGCCACGGCGGCCCGCGGGCTGGCGCCCACCTCCACCTCCGGCCGGCGGCGCGTGGCGCGCACGAGCCGCACGATGTACCCGGCCACGTCCTCCCCGACGGCCACATCGCGGACGGTGTCGATGAAGCCCGCGAGCTCCTCCGCCGTCGCCACGGGCCGCAGGAGCGCCAGCACGTCCTCCGCGCCCTCGCGCCGCCCCACGCGCCGCAGCATCTCCCGCTCCCCCGCCTCCCCGGGATAGCCGACCGCCACACGGACGAGGAAGCGGTCCAACTGCGCCTCCGGCAGGGGGAACGTGCCCTCCATCTCCACGGGGTTCTGCGTCGCGAGGACGAGGAAGGGGCGCGGCAGCGGCCGCGTCTCGCCGTCGGCCGTCACCTGCCGCTCCTCCATGGCCTCGAGGAGGGCCGCCTGCGTCCGCGGCGTGGCGCGGTTGATCTCGTCGGCGAGCAGCACGTGGGTGAAGACCGGCCCCTCGCGGAAGCGGAACTCGGCCGTGCGCGGATCGAAGACGGCCGTGCCGAGGATGTCGCTCGGCATGAGGTCCGGGGTGAACTGCACGCGGCGGAAGGAGAGCGCGGAAAGCCGGGCGAGGGCCTGCGCGAGGCGCGTCTTGCCCGTGCCGGGCACGTCCTCGAGCAGCGCGTGGCCCTCGGCCAGAAGCGCCACCATGAGGAGCTCGACCGTGCTCTGCACGTCGACGAGCGCGCGCGCCACCTGCGCCTGCACGGCCTCCGCCCAGGCGGCGATGCGCGCCACGTCCGTCACGAGCGCTGCCCCCGCGCGCCGCGCGCCTCCGGCTGCGGCGACCCCTCCTGCGGAGGGCCGTCCGGCCAGTCGAGCGCGCCCTCCGCCAGCCCCGCCCGGCGCGCCGCCGCCTGCGCCGCGGCCGCGGCGTCCCCGTAGACGCACTCGTACAGCAGCCGCAGGCCCTCGGCCAGCCCCGGCCCCGGGCGGCCGAAGAGGCTCTCCGGCAGAAGGTGGACGCGTCGCGCGCGCACGGCCGAGATCTCCGCCCAACCGGGCCGCCGCGCCACCTCCGCCACCGTCATGCGGCGCTCGGCGGTGCCGCACCACGAGAGGAAGAGCACGTCCGGATCGCGCTCCCGCACGGCCTCCGCCTCCACGGGCGCGCTCTCCTTTTCGATGCCGCCTCGCTCTCTCACGCTGTTCAGTTTTCAAGGATCGGGCGCCGCGCGTAAAGCGCCGCGCGATTCACGATTTTATCGCCGCACCGCATCGCGGTCAACCGCCACGATCCACCCACCGACGTTTGATGGGGTCGTGCCTTCGGCAGGCCGCGACGCAGTCATGAATGTAGCACCGCGGCGCGCCGCATGACAACGGTGAACCGCTGGCGCGCACGCCAGTCGCTGCTCGACGGCGCACGCCCAGCCAGCGCTCGTCAACCGATCCAAATGAGGATGCGCCCGCCGCTTTCGCGCACGGCGAACTGTGGCAGCGGGCGCAGGGGAAGCCGGTAGGTGCCGTCCGCCGGTTTTCCCTCGAGATCGAACGCCGCGCCGTGGCACGGGCAGCGCAAGAGGCGCGCGCCCGCGTCCGCATGCAGCGGGCAGGGCATGTGCGTGCAGGTCGCGGACAGCGCGCGCAGGCGCGCGTCCTGGCGAACGAGGAAGATACCCTGGCCGGCGATTTCGCGATAGACGACGGCGCCTTCCGTCACGTCGCCCGACTTCGCCGCCTCCACCCACTCGCCGCGCGTGCCCCGCAGGTCCAGCCAGCGGCTCAGCCCGGCCGCCGCGAGCAGCATCGCGCCGGCCGCGGCCGCCAGCCAGCGCAGCGCCTGCCGGCGGGAGATCGCGCCGCCCGGCGCGCCCCACGCCGCCGCGGGGGCATCCGGCGGCGCGCCGCCGCCGGCCTCGCCGCGGCCTCCGCGGCGCCCGGCGCGGCGCTCGCCGCCCGGCTCCGCGCGCCGCTCCCGGCCTTGCGCCAAGGCGGCTTCCAAGCGGCGGCGCAACTCCTCCGAGGGTTCCGGCAGGGCGGGCCGCGCCGCGCGCAGCTCGATCATCGCGCGCAGGAGGGCCGCCTCCCGCGGCGACCGCGGCGGCCGCCCCGGCCGGCGCTCGGCGAGGAGATCCTCGGCCGCCGCCTCGGCCCAGTTGCGCTCATCCTGCGACGGATCCATGCGCCTACGCCTCCGTGTCATGTGCGCTCGCTCTCTTCCTCGATGCCGGCGGCCGCCTTCAGCGCGCGATGCTGCAGCACGCGGACGTACGTTTCGCTGATGCCCATGCGCATCGCCGTCTCCCGCACGGAGAGGCCTTCGAGGAACCTCAGCTCCAGAACGGCGCGCTGCCTCTCCGGGAGACGGCCGAGGAGCCTCTCCACGCGCCGCTTCGCCGCCCGCTCCAGCGCGGCATCGTCGTCGAGCACGATGGGGACGACGTTCTCCAGTTCGCGCGCGTCGAGGGGCGGCTGCCGGTACACCGTGCCCCAGTACTCTTGGACGGCGCTGCGCGCGGCGCGCCACAGCCAGGCCCGCACGGCCGCCTCCGGCGCGTCGGCGCGCAGCCAGCGCACGGCGCGCGTGAAGACGTCGGCGCAGATGTCTTCCGCGTCGGCCGCGTTGCCCACCTGCCGGTACACAAAGCGGTAGAGCGGCCGCAGCATCCGCCGGTAGACGTCTTCAAGCGCCGAAGCCCGCTCCTGCGGCGCGTCCGCCACGCCCCACCGCTCCTTCGCCGCCTACTGGACCGTGATGACGCCCAACATGCCGAGATCGCGGTGGCCGTCCACCGGGCACCAGATCTCGTAGCGGCCGGGTTTCAGGTCGACGGCCAGCTCGTCGCTTTCGCCGGGACCGAGGCTCTTTGTTTTCACGTCGATGCCCTGGCCCTTGACTTCGAAGGCGTGCGTGACGTGGCCTTCGTTCTTGACTTCGAACGTGACCCGGCCGGCGCGCAGCTTCAAAGAACCGCTCTTGTCCACATCCGCCCCGCCGATCTCGATCTTGAACTCGTAGAGGTCGACATCGACCGTTTCACCCTTTGCGGCTTCCGAGCCGCTCGCGACCTCGGATGCGCCGCCGGCGCCGGCGGACGAACCGCCCTCAGACGGCGCCGGACCCGCCGCCTCAGACGACGACGCGCCGCCCGCCTCGGACGCCGACCCGCCGCCCGCTTCCGAGGTGGCAGCGCCGGATCCGTACCCCGACCCGTACCCACCGTAGCCATAGCCGGACCCGCTCGACGACGAACGGCCGGACGACGTGGAACCCGCCGCCTCGGACGGCCCGCCGCCCGCCGCCTGCGGGGACGGCGCCCCGCAGCCCGCGGCCGCGAGCAGCGCCGCGGCCAAGAATAAGGCAAGCCATCCCTTCCGCATCGAGCGCCCGCCTCCTCACTCTCATGCGCGCGTGCGCGCTTCGCTCATGCGCGCGCTTCACCCTGGAATACGGGCGCCCGTTACAGGTCGGTGCGGCGAGGGCCGCCGGGCGGCGAGCGCCGCCATCCTGTGCGGCGCGCTCACGCGGCGCGCGCAACGCCATCGACAGGGCGCGGCGACCTCACTCACGCGGGCATACAAAAAACCCGGGCGAACGCCCGGGTGAAATCTGGTACCGGTACGGGGAGTCGAACCCCGGTTTCCGCCGTGAGAGGGCGGCGTCCTAGGCCACTAGACGATACCGGCTCAAATGCTGAAAGCATGTGCAATTGGCTGGGGAGCCTGGATTCGAACCAGGATTCCACGGTCCAGAGCCGTGTGTCCTACCGTTGGACGACTCCCCATGGAATCCGCGCGAACCTGAACGCGCGCGGCAACGTGTATTCTAGCAGACGACGCGCACGCCTGCAATATTCGGCCGGCGGCACGGGCCGCGCATGTGACCGCACACGTGCGTCACGCGCGCGCGGCGTGCGCGCGCACGAACGCCTCCGCGCGCTCCAGGCGCCGCACCGCCTCATCGCGCGGCACAAGCTCCAGCAGGTGGAAGAGGCTCGGGCCCACCGTGCGTCCCGTGACGGCGAGGCGCGTGGGGTGGATGAGCTCCGCCGGCCGCACGCCGAGGCGTTCGGCCTCCGCGCGGTAGGCCGCTTCGATCGCCTCGGCCGTCCAGGACGGCACCTCCTCCGCGATGCGCCGGCAGGCCGCCAGCCGCTCGGCCGCGCCCTCGGCGGCGAAGTGCTTACGCACGCCGGCTTCGTCGTACGTCTCCGGAGCGCGGAAGAAGAATTCGATCGCCGCCGGGATCTCCGCGAGCGTGCGCACGCGCTCCAGAACGAGCGCCACGGCCGCCGTGAGCCGCTGGTCGACCTGCGCCCCCTCGGCCGCGAGGCCGGCCTTGCGCAGCCACGGCAGGGCCCGGCGCGCGACCTCCGCCGGCGGCAGGCGGCGCAGGTGCTGGGCGTTGATCCACTCCATCTTCTGCACGTCGTACACGGCCGCCGTGCGGCTGACCCGCTCCAGGGAGAACTCGCGGATGAGCTCGTCCATCGTGAAGATTTCGCGGTCGTCGCCCGGCGACCAGCCGAGCAGCGCCACGTAGTTGACGATCGCCTCGGGAAGGTAGCCCTTCTCGCGGAACTCCTCGACGGCCACGGCGCCGTGGCGCTTGCTGAGCTTGGAGCGGTCCGGCGCCAGCACCATCGGCACATGCGCGAAGACGGGCGGGTCCACGCCGAGCGCGCGGTAGACGTGGATCTGCTTCGGCGTGTTGGAGAGATGTTCTTCCGCGCGGATCACGTGCGTGATGCGCATGTCGATGTCGTCGACGACCGACGCGAAGTTGTAGGTCGCCATGCCGTCGCTGCGCAGGATGATGAAGTCGTCGAGCGCGGCGTTGTCGAACTCGACGTCGCCGTAGATGGCGTCATGGACGACGGTCACGCCCTCCTCCGGCACGCGCAGGCGCACGGCCGGACGCCGCCCCGCCGCCTCCAACGCGCGCGCCTCCTCCGCCGTGAGGGTGCGGCAGCGCCCGTCGTAGCGCGGCGCGCGGCCGGCTAGCACGGCGGCCTCGCGGCGCTCCGCCAGCTCCTCCGGCGTGCAGTAGCAGCGGTAGGCCTTGCCCTCCGCCAGGAGACGCTCCGCCGCCGCGCGGTGGCGTTCGGTCCGCTGGGACTGGAAATACGGTCCGTACGGGCCTCCCTTGCGGGGGCCTTCGTCGTAGTCGATGCCGAGCCAGAGGAGCGTGTCCGCCATCTGGTAGGCGAGCTCCTCCTTGGAACGGCTTGGGTCTGTGTCCTCGATGCGCAGCACCAGCGCCCCGCCGGTCGAGCGGGCGAAGAGGTAGTTGAAGAGCACCGTGCGGGCGCTCCCGATGTGCAGGTAGCCGCTGGGGCTGGGAGCGAAGCGGACTCGCGGCGCCATGACGTCACCCCGATGCAGTATACAACACGCGGCGCGCCGCAGCCGCACGCCGCCCGCCCACGGGGCGCGGCGGCGCGTGCTGCGTGCGGCCGTCGCCCGAGGGTGCGGAGCGTCGCCGGTCAGTGAAGGAGCGCCGCCAGAGTGTAGAGGGCGACGATGCCCGGCACGCCGAGGGCGCCCGCGACGAGCGCCGTCCAGGGATTGACGCCCACGTGCCAGCCGGCCAGCGCCGCCGGGTACTGCAGGAGCCAGAGGGCCGCCGCGCCGGCGATGCTGCGTAATAGCCAGAGGCCCAGCCAGCGCAGCGGCCCGCCGAGCGCGGCCGCCAGCGCGGCCGCCGCGACGAGGCTCACGGCGCCCGCCACCGCCCAGTCCGTCCAAGCGCTCACGATGCCGCGCCTCCTGAGGACAGCCTATGCGCCGCCCCGCCCGTCTAGACGCCGCGACGCCGGCGGCGGCGCGAGCGGTACGCGGGCGGCCGCCGCGCGGGGCGGTGCCGGGCGCCGCCTACGCGTGCCGCCGCGGCGCGCCCTCCGCGGCGTGGCGCGGCGGCGCGAGCGGCGCCGCGAGGCGTTCTTCCCGGGCTTTGCGCAAGAGGTACATGTAGCGCCGCTCGGCGGCCGTCATCCAGTGGATGGCTTGGTCGATGAGCTCCGGTTCCCCCACCGTCTGGAAGTAGAGCTGGGCCGCCTGCCACTCGCGGCGCGCCTCCTCCACTTCCTCGACGGCGGCGGCCGCCGGGTCCGGCGGCGTGCCCGCGCCGCCGCGCGGGGCGAGGAGGCGCGCCCTCTCCGCGCGGGCCCGCTGCGCCGCGACGCGCCCGGCGAGCTGCGCGCCGAGCCGCGAGGCGTGGACGCGGAGCGAGGCGGACGCGGCCGCGGTGTGGGCCGCCAGGGCGCGCAGCGCGGCGGACGCCCGCCCGCGCATGCGTGCAAGGAGAGCCGCGGCATGAGCGGAGACATTCATCGGCTGGATCCCTCCCGAGCCGCCGCCCGCGACCTGCGCAGGCCGCGACGGCAAAAGGTGGCTCGGTTGGGAGTATGGCCCGCAGGCGCCGCGCCTAAACGCGCACGCGCCGGAGCGCGATGGTCGCGCCCGGCGCAGCCGTCCCCGCGGCGGGGCTAGATCTCGCGGCGCCCCTCCAGCGCGCGGGCGATCGTCAGCTCGTCGGCGTAGTCGAGGTCGCCGCCCTCCGGCAGCCCGCGGGCGATGCGCGTCACGCGCACGCCCATGGGATGGACGAGGCGGGCGAGGTAGAGCGCCGTCGCCTCCCCTTCGACGTCCGGATCGGTGGCGATGATGAGCTCCTTCACCGTGCCGTCCTCAAGGCGCCGTAGAAGCTCGCGGATCGTCAGGTCCTCGGGGCCGACGCCCTCAAGCGGTGAGATGGCGCCGTGCAGCACGTGGTAGCGGCCGCGGTACTGCCGCACCTTCTCCAGGGCGACGACGTCCTTCGGGCTCTCCACGACGCACAGGAGCGAGGCGTCGCGGCGCGGGTCGCTGCAGATGTGGCAGACGTCGCGATCGGTGAGGTCGGCGCAGACCGAGCAGCGGCGCACCTCCTCCCGCGCGGCGACGAGCGCCTGCGCGAGGCGGCGGACGTCCTCGGCGGGGCGGTTGAGGAGGTGGAGGGCTAGGCGCTGGGCCGACTTCGGACCGATGCCGGGCAGGCGGTTCAGCTCCTCGATGAGCGTGGCGATGGGCCCGACGAAGGGCACGGCCGACCTCCTTCAGGCGGGCGGGGCTAGAACGGCAGGCCGGGCGGCAGCTGCAGCCCGCCCGTGACGCGGGCCAGCTCCTGCGCCGCCCGCTCCTGGGACTTGCGCAGGGCGTCGTTGACAGCGGCCAGGACGAGGTCCTGCAGCATGTCGACATCGTTCGGGTCGACGGCCGCGGGATCGATCTCGATGCGGCGCATCTCCTGCTTCCCGGTGCAGTAGGCCTTGACCGCGCCGCCGCCCGCGGAGCCCTCGACCTCGATCTCGGCCAGACGCTCCTGGGCCTTGGCCATCTCTTCCTGCATCTTCTGAAATTGCTTCATCATCCGATTCATGTCGGCCAAGTTCATTCATCCATCTCCCGCACTTCCACGATTTCGCCGCCGAAGCGCTGCAGCACGGCCCGCACGAGCGGATCGTCCTCCGGGCCGCCCGCGGGAGCGGCGGCGGCGGGAGCGTCGGGGCCGCCCCGGCCGGCGGCGCCCTGGGCGCCGGCGCTCCCCGGCGTTCTCTCCGGTGCGGCGGCGCGCCCGGGAGCTCCGGACGCGCCCTGCGGCGCCACCCCGGTGGGCGGAGCGCCGGACTCGTCAATCTCGCAGCGCACGCGCAGCTCCGCGCCGAGCACGCTGCGCAGCGCGCGCTCCAGCACCGTGCGGTGCTCCTCGCGCGCCACCTGATCCTTGTGGAAAGTATAGCCGCGCGTAAAGAGGAGGATCAATTCGCCCGCCTCCACGGCGCCGGGGCGCGCCACCGTGAGAAGCGCGTGCGTGCCGACCTTCCATTTGCGCACGGCCTTCATCACGTCGTCCCAGCGGGCGACGACCGTGGCGAGGGAGACGGCCTCCGCGGGCGCGGGCGGGGCTTCCGCCGCCGCGCGCGGCGCGGGCGAGGGCGCAGGCGCGGGCGCCGGCGCGGGCGCAGCGGCCGCGGGCGCGTCCTCCGCGGGCTGCGAGGCCCGGCGCGAAGGCCGCGGCGCCGCGGCGGAGGCTGCGGCCGGCGTGGAAGAGGCCGCGGCGGGCGCCGAAGAGGCCGCGGCGGATGCGGGCGCCCGCCGCGAGGGCATGGGCGCGGCCGCATCCTCCGCCGGCTCCGGCGCCCACGCGAGGCGCACGAGGCCCACCTCCACCGTCACGCGCGGGGAGGCGCCGCGCCGCAGTTCGCCCTCCAGCGTGAGCAGCCCCTGCAGGATCTCCACCGCGCGGCGCGCCTCCGCTCCCTGGGCGCCGCGCGCGCGGCCGCGCCAGACCTCGATGAGGTCGCGCACCACCTGCGCCAGGTCCCGCCCCGCGCCATGGAGGCGGTCGATGATCTCCCACACGGCCGCCGTGTCGCGCTGCTCCACCGCGTCCGCCAGCCCCTCGAGCTCCTCGCGCGTGGCCGTGCCGAGCACGGCCGCCACGTCCTCGTCCGTGAGGCGCCCGTCCGCGTAGACGAGGCACTGGTCGAGGAGGCTCAGCGCGTCGCGCAGGCCGCCGTCCGCGCGCAGGGCGATGGCTTCCAGCGCGGCCGCATCGGCCGAGGCGCCCAGGGCGGCGACGATCTTCTCCAGTTGCGCGCGGATCGCTTCGCCCGGCAGGCGGCGGAAGTCGAAGCGCTGGCAGCGCGAGGCCACGGTGGGCGGGACCTTGCGCGGCTCCGTGGTGGCCAGCACGAAGACGACGAACGGCGGCGGCTCCTCCAGCGTCTTCAAGAGCGCGTTGAAAGCCGGCTCCGTCAACATGTGGACCTCGTCGACGATGTAGACCTTGTGTCCTCCGCCGGAAGGGGCGTACCCCAGGCGCTCGCGCAACTCGCGGATCTCGTCGATGCCGCGGTTGCTCGCCGCGTCGATCTCCAGCACGTCCAGCGCGCCCTCGCGCCCGAAGGCGGCACAGCGCTCGCACGCGCCGCAGGGCTCGCCCTCCTGGGGCTGGCGGCAGAGCAGCGCCTGGGCGAGGATGCGCGCCACGGACGTCTTGCCCGTGCCGCGCGGGCCGCAGAAGAGGTAGGCGTGCGCCACGCGACCCTGCGCCACGGCATGGCGCAGCGCGCGCGTCACGTGCTCCTGCCCGACGACATCCGCGAAGCGGCGCGGCCGCCAGCGGCGGTAGAGCGCCTCGTAGCCCGCCAAGGCCGGCCTCCCTCCACCCTCCGTCTACGCGCCGGCCGCCGGAACACCTGCGTCCGGCGAAGAAAAAACGCAGCGGAAGCCGCTGCGTGAAGGAATGGCCGTGCACCCGGCTCCGACCTGCGACGTCCAGACGGTTTGACGGCCGCCGGCTCGGACCCGGCTACCCCGTGGCGCCCAGAAGTGCCCGCTTACCGTTGCTTCCTTCCGGACCTGGCGGGGTTCACGGGATTCTGCCGCACGGGACCCGATCGTCAACGCCACGTGCCGCCGCCTGCTCTGCGCGCCGCGGCCTCGGCCGGGGATTCAACCCCGCTATAGCGGATTGCGGGCGAAGGGCACCGCTACCTCCCCGTCTAGCACGGCCAAACGAAATCTGGCGGAAGGGGGGGGATTCGAACCCCCGGTACGGTTGCCCGTACACGACATTTCCAGTGTCGCCAGTTCAACCACTCCTGCACCCTTCCGCAAAGAATCCAAAGGCCCGCGGGGTGCGGGCGAAATCTGGCGGAGGGGGTGGGATTCGAACCCACGGTGCCCTTGCAGGCACACGACTTTTCGAGAGTCGCACCTTAAACCACTCGGACACCCCTCCGAACGGCAACTATCATCTTATCAAGCGCGGCCGCGCGCCTTCAACCGTTAGAATCCGCCACGGGCGCGGCGGTGCGGCGCGCGTCATGACTCCGCGTCCGGCCGCGGCCGGCGCTCGCGGAAGAAGGCGCGCAGGAGCGCCGCCGCCTCGTCCGCGAGCACGCCGCCCGTCACCTCCAGGCGATGGTTGAGGCGCGCGTCCTGCACGATGTTGAAGAGGCTGCCCGCGGCGCCGGCTTTTGGGTCGGCGGCGCCGAAGACCAGGCGCCGCACGCGCGCCAAAACGAGCGCGCCGGCGCACATGGCGCACGGCTCCAAGGTCACGTAGATCGTCGCGCCCTCGAGCCGCCAGTGGCCGAGCGCGCGCGCGGCCGCGCGCAGGGCGACGATCTCCGCGTGCGCTGTCGGGTCGCCATCCGCTTCGCGCCGGTTGCGGCCTTCTCCCAGAAGGCGGCCGGACGCGTCGACGACGACGGCGCCCACCGGCACATCCCCGTCCTCCGCCGCGCCGCGCGCCAGTTCCAGCGCGCGCCGCATCCACGCTTCGTCAAACGCGTTCAAAGACGGCGACCTCCGCTCGCGAACGGCCGCGCGGCCGAAAGAAAAGGCGGCCGCAGCCGCCAAATCCTTGGTGCGCCCGGAGGGACTCGAACCCCCGACGCGGAGCTTAGGACGCTCCCGCTCTGTCCGCCTGAGCTACGGGCGCCACCGTGGTTCGATTATAGCGCGGCCGGCCGTCAGCGGCTGGACACAGCTTCTGCGCGCGCCGCGGCGCGCCGTCCGCGGCGCTCCGTGGCCGCGAACTGCCACACGACGAACCCGAGGAGCGCGACCTGCGGCACGAGCGTCTCAAAGCTCGGGTACACGCCCAGCCACTCGACCTCCGGCAGCCAGGCCGCGCCGTGCGCCGGCACGACGCCCGCGACCTGCAACGCGTGCAGGCTCTGGCCGGTGAATTTCAGGGCCAGGTAGTCGATCAGCACCGTGGCGGCGAGGAAGAAGGGCCGCACCGGCACCCTGAGTCCCATCCGGATCACGGCGAAGCCGATGACGAGCAGCACCGCGAGACCGGCGGCGATGCCGCCGTAGAGCGCGCCCGCGCGGATCGACGGCGCCATGCCGACGAGGAAGATCACCGTCTCCGCGCCCTCCCTCAACACGGCGAGGAAGGCGACGGCGCCCAACCAGACGAGGCTGCCGCGCGCCAGGGCACCGGCCACCTGCTCCTTGATGTACTTCTGCCAGGCCGCCAGTGTGGAGCGGCTGTGGAGCCAGGCGCCGACCGTCAGCATCATGACAACGGCCGCGATGCCCGCCGCGCCCTCCACCACCTCGATGCCGGCGCCGGCCACGGCGGCGGAGAGGAGCGAGGACATGCCCAAAGCCAGCGCCACGCTGCCGACGACGCCGGCCAGGGCGCCGCCGTAGATCCAGTTGCGCTGCGCCGGCGCGCCGCCGCGGTTCACGAAGGCGAGCAGCGCGGCCACGATGAGGATCGCTTCCAGGCCTTCGCGCAAGAGGATGACGGCCGCGTCCCACCACGTGTAACCGGCGCCGGCCGCCGCGAGCGGCTCCAGCGCCTCGCGCATCGCCTCGATCGCCGCCTGGGCGCGGGCGCCGTCACCGTCGCGCAGGGCGCTGAAGGCCGCCGCCATGCGGGATTCGATCGTCTCGTACGCCTGGGGCGCGCGGCTCTTCACGCCGCCCTCGATGAACGGCCAGGCGCCGGCGAAGGCGTCAAGCTGGGTTTCCGCGTCCTTGAGGTTCCCCGCCGTGACGGCGTCCAGCGCCTTTTCGAGGCTCCGCTCCGCGCCGGCGAGGTCGCCGCCGGACGCGGGCGCAACGCCGCCCGCGGCGCTGTCTGCATACTCCTCCAGCGCCTTCTCCAGCTCTTCCAGCGAGCTCTCCAGCGCCTTCGCATCGACCGGCTGCGCGGCGAGCGCGGCTTCCACGGTGCGCATAGCGCCCTCGATGGACGCGTACGCGGCGGCATCGCCGGCGCGCACGCCGTCCTCGACGGCGTGCCACGTCTCCAGAAACTCCTGGTACTCCTGCCGAGCCTCGTCCACGCGGCCGCCCTTCACCGCCGCCAGCGCCTCTTCGATGGTGCGCTCCGCGGCGACGAGGCGGCTCGCCGGCGCGGCCTGGGCCGCCGGAGCGGGCAGCCCGGCCCAAATGAGGGCCGCCACCACGGCGATGCCTGCGAGAGTGGCGAGGAGGCGAGTGGAGGGCGTTCGTGTCAAGTCGATGGCACTCCTTGGCAGGGCGCGGCTTCCGCGGGGCGCCCATGGTATACTGGACGATGATTCCCAGGCGCCGGCCGCGCTGCGCGCCGCCGCAGGGCCCAGGCTTCGTCGCTCCTAATGAGCGAGGTTAGTATAGGCTAACCCAGAGAAGCGCGTCAATACGCGGAAAGCAAAAATTCGATCGGTGCACTCGGATTTGGTCCATACCGCCGCGTCGAAGGGAGGCTGCCGGTGCCCGCGCACCGCTTCGACGACTACCTCACCGCCATCTACATCCTGGAAGACGAGGGCGAGACGGTCATCGCGGCGCGCCTCGCGGAGTTTCTCGGCGTCTCGGCGCCCACCGTCTCGCAGATGCTCCGCCGCCTGCAGCGCGACGGCTACGTGCGCCTCGACCGCGACCGCGTCATCCGCCTCACGGCCAAGGGCGAGCGCCTCGCCGCCTCCATGGTGCGCAAGCACCGGCTGCTGGAGCGCTGGCTCACGGAGTTCCTGCAGCTCGACTGGGCCACGGCCGACGAGGAGGCGCACCGCCTGCAGAGCGCGCTTTCCGATGTCGTCGAGGAACGCCTCAACGAACGCCTGGGACGGCCCGCCACCTGCCCGCACGGCAACCCCATCCCCGGCAACGGACCGCGCGCGCGGCCGCTCTTCCACCCGCTGAGCGAGGTGCGGCCCGGCACGTCGGTCGTCGTCGACCGCATCAGCGAGCTCGCGGAGGAAGTCTCGCCTCTTCTGAATTATTTGGGAGAGCGCGGCATCGTGCCGGGCGCGCGTTTTCTGGTGAAGGACAAGAACCCCCATGCCGGCGGGCTGCTCCTTGAGAAGGACGGCGAGAGCGTGACGCTGGCCCTCGACACGGCGGCCATGGTCCATGTGCGCGAGGTCCCCTGACGCCCGGGCGGCGTTGCCTCCCGGGGTGCGCCGCGTGGCCGTGCGCAACGAGCGCACGGGCGCCTGGCTGGCGACGGCCGTCGATGTCGCCGGCACGGCCGCCGCGCGGTTGAGGGGCCTTCTGGGCCGGGAGGCGCTGGCGCCCGGGGAGGGGCTCCTTTTGTTTCCCTGCAACGCCGTTCACGGCCTGGGGATGCGCTTCGACCTCGACGTGCTCCACCTCGACCGGCGCGGCCGCGTGCTGCGCGTGGTGCACCTGCGCCGCCACGGCCTGGGGCCGCTCGTGCGCGGCGGCTACTTCGCGCTCGAGTTGCCCGCGGGCACCGCGGCCGCCACAGGCACGCAGCCCGGCGACGAGCTCCGCTTCCTGCCCGCAGACGCTCTGAAGGAGGCATGACCTTGGCTCGCAGGCTCACCCTCGACGACGTGGCGCGGCTCCCCGCCCCCGGCATGGCGGTCCCCGTGCGCATCGGCTTCACGCCGGACTCGCGCGCCGTGACGTACCTTTTCCCGCAGGACGGCTCCGAGCGGCTCTCGCTGTGGTTCGTCGACATCGCCACAGGGGAGCGGCGGCACGTCTCGCCGGACGCGGACCGCGCCACGCTCACGCTGGAGGAGGAGCTGCGGCGGGAGCGCGAGCGGCTCGCGTGGGAGGGTGTCACGTCCTACGCGTTCGCGCCGCGCGCGGAGCCGGCGGCGCTCCTTGTGCCGCTCGGCGACCGCGTCTTCGTGCGCTTCGGGGACGGGCCGTTCACGGAGGTGCCCGAGGCGCGCGGGGCCGTCGATCCGCAGCTCTTCCCGGACGGCACGCGGCTCGCCTTCGTGCGCGAGGGCGAGCTGCACGTGCTGGACCTCGGCTCCCGGCGCCTGGCGCGGCTCACGAGCGGGGCCGCGGACGGTCTCTACCACGGCCTCGCCGAGTTCGTCGCGCAGGAGGAGCTCGGCCGCTCCCACGGCTACTGGATCCGGCCGGACGGCCGCCTCATCGCCTTCACGCAGGTGGATGAGCGGCACGTGCCGCTCTTCCCCATCGTCCACCAGGGCGACGAGCCGCTCTTTGTCGAGCCGCACCGCTACCCGTTCGCCGGCGAGGAGAACGCGAAGGTGCGGCTGGGCGTGGTGCCGGCGGAGGGCGGCGACGTGCTCTGGCTGAAGACGGACGAGGACGCCTATCTCGCGCGCGTCGCCTGGATGCCGTCCGGCGAGCTGGCCGTGCTGCTTCTTTCGCGTGACCAGCGCGCCATGGAGTGGCGCCGCTACGACCCGGCGACGGGCGCGTACCGGGTGTTTCACCGCGAGACGGCGGAGCACTGGCTGAACCTGGGGCCCGACCCCCACTTCCTTGAGACGGGCGAGGTGCTGCTCACCAGCGAGCGCAGCGGCTACCAGCACCTCTACCTTCTCTCCCCGGACGGCGGACTGCGCCCGCTGACGAGCGGCGAGTGGATGGTGACGGCGCTCGCGGACGTCGACGAAGCCCGTCGCCTGGCCTATTTCCTCGCCACGGCGGAGAGCCCTTTGGAACGCCACCTCTACGCCGTGCCGCTCGACGGCGGCCCCGTGCGCCGGCTCACGGAGGAGCCCGGCTGGCACACGGCTGTCTTCTCGCCGGACCACGCGTGGTTCGTGCAGCAGGTCTCGTCTCTTGAGTACGCGCCGCGCACGCGGCTGCGCCGCGCCGACGGCGCGCTGGTGCGCGTCCTGCACGAGGATCCGCAGGCGACGGCGGAGGCGCTCGGCCTGCAGCCGCCGCGCATCGTGGAGCTGCAGGCGGAGGACGGCACGCGGCTCTACGGGGCGGTGTACCGGCCTGCGGACGGCGGCGCGGGCGGTGCCGGGAGCGCCGCGGGTGAAGCCGCGGGCGGGGACGGCGGCGCGGACGGGGCGGCGCGCGGCGGGCGGCGGCCGGCGATCGTCTCGGTCTACGGCGGGCCGCACGCGCAGCGCGTGACGCGCCAGTGGGAGCTGACCGTGGACCTCCGCGCGCAGTACCTCGCGCAGCAGGGCTTCATCGTCTTCCGCCTCGACAACCGGGGGAGCGCCCACCGGGGCGTCGCCTTCGAGCGCGCCCTCCACCGGCGGTTCGGGACGGTGGAGCTCGCGGACCAGATCGCCGGCGTGCGCTGGCTGGTGGAGAACGAGGGCGCGGATGCGGACCGCATCGGCATCTACGGGTGGAGCTACGGCGGGTACATGACGCTCATGGCGCTCGCGAAGGCGGGCGACGTGTTCAAGGCCGGCGCGGCCGGCGCGCCGGTCGTCGACTTCCGCTGGTACGACACGGCGTACACCGAACGCTACATGGACACACCTCAAGCAAACCCCGAGGGCTACCGGGAGGCGTCCGTGCTCACGCACCTGGGCGGCCTGCGCGGCCACCTGCTCATCCTCCACGGCCTCATCGATGAGAACGTACACTTCCGCCACACGGCGCGCCTTGTGCGCGCGCTGATCGAGGCCGGCAAGCCGTTCGAGTTCGCGCTGCTGCCGGCGTCGCGCCACATGCCGCGCGGCTTCCCCACGCGCCGGTACATCGAGGAGCGGGTGACGTCGTTCTTCCTGGAGCGGCTTTAGGCCTGCGGGCCGCCGACAGTTCCGCCGGCGATATCGTTCCGGTACCAGGCGCCCTCGAACCCCACCGCGCGGCAGGCGGCATAGGCCCTCTCCCTGGCGGCGGCGACATCCGGCCCAAGGCCCACGATGGTCAGCACCCGGCCGCCGCGGACGAGGACGCGCCCGCCCTCCAGCACCGTGCCCGCGTGGAACACCAGCGCCCCGGCGGCGGCGGCCGCCTCCAGTCCTGCCACCGGCATCCCGGTGCGGGGCGCCTCCGGGTATCCAGCCGCGGCCACCACGACCCCGACCGCCCAGGCCGGGTCCCAGGCCAGCCGGGCCCGGTGGAGTTCGCCGTGCGCCGCCGCCGCGAGCAGCGCGCCGAAATCGCCGCGCAGGCGGGGCAGCAGCACCTGCGTCTCCGGGTCCCCGAAGCGCGCGTTGAACTCCAGCACCTTCGGCCCCTCAGCCGTCAGCATGAGCCCCGCGTAGAGCGCCCCGCGGAAGGGGCAGCCCTCGGCGGCCAGCCCCGCCACCGCCGGCTCCAGGATGCGGCGGCGGATGGCGTCCACCTGCGCCTCGGTCACGTCCGGCAGGGGAGAATACGCCCCCATGCCCCCGGTGTTCGGTCCGCGGTCTCCGTCCAGGGCCCGCTTGTGGTCCCGCGCCGGCGCGAGGGGGAGGACGCGCCGGCCGTCCGTGACGGCGATGAGGGAGCACTCGCGCCCCTCAAGGCGCTCCTCGATGACGATCTCCCGGCCCGCCTCGCCGAGGCGCCGGACGGCGCGCACGGCGGCCGCAGCCTCCCGCGCGTCCCCGCACACGAAGACGCCCTTGCCCGCGGCGAGGCCGCCGGCTTTGACCACCGCCGGACCCGCCAGAGAAGCCGCGTAGCGCTCCGCCTCCTGGGCGTCCGTGAAGGCGCGGCCCGCGGCCGTGGGGATGCCGTGGCGCGCCATGAAGGCCTTCGCCCAGGCCTTGCTCGTCTCGATGCGCGCCGCCGCGCGGTCCGGGCCGAAGACGGCGAGGCCCGCGGCCCGCAGTGCGTCGGCCAGGCCCAGCGCCAGGGGCGCCTCCGGGCCGATCACGACGCAGTCCGGCCGCAGGCGTCGCGCCTGCGCGACCAGCCCCTCGACATCCTCCGCCCGCACGTCGAGGTGCGCGAGGCCCATGAGTCGTGTGCCGGCGTTGCCGGGCGCCACGGCCACCTCGTGGCCGTCCTCGCTGAGCCGCCAGGCCAGCGCGTGCTCCCGTCCGCCGCCGCCCACCACGAGAAAGCGCACGGCCGCCCTCCTTCAATGGAGAAAGTGGCGCCGCCCCGTGAAGCACATCGCGATCCCCGCCCGGCGGGCGGCGGCGATGCTTTCGGCGTCGCGCTGCGAGCCGCCCGGCTGCACGATGGCGGCGATCCCCGCCGCGGCCGCCGCCTCGACCACGTCCGGGAAGGGGAAGAACCCGTCCGAGGCCAGAACCGCGCCCCGCGCGGCCTCGCCAGCCCGCTCAAGCGCGTGCCGGGCGGCGTCGATGCGGTTCGTCTGGCCGCCGTCGATCCCCAGGGTGCGCTCCGCGTTCGCCACGACGATCCCGTTCGAGCGCACGTGCTTGACGACTTTCCAGGCGAAGCGCAGCGCCGCTTCCAGTTCCGGCGTGACAGAGCCGGCGACGACGGTCCACGCCGGGCCGTCCTCGCCCGGCATGTCGCTCGTCTGCATGAGGGCGCCGCCGTCGATGCAACGCACCGTCCACCGCGGCGCGGCGAGCGGCGTCGTGTCGACCTCAAGGAGGCGCAGGTTCTTCTTGCGCTCAAGGACGGCCCGCGCCTCGTCCGTGAAGGCGGGCGCGAGCACAACCTCCAGGAACACGCCGGAGAGCTCACGGGCGGCCGCTTCGTCCACGGGCCGGTTGACGGCCACGATGCCGCCGAAGATCGAGACGGGATCCGCCTCGCGCGCGCGGCGCACGGCCGTCGCCAAGTCGGGTCCCACGCCGACGCCGCAGGGGGTGGCGTGCTTCACGGCGGCCGCCGCCGGTTCGTCGAACTCCCGCACGGTGTCCAGCGCGGCCTGCGCGTCGTTGAGGTTGTTGTAGGAGAGGGGCTTGCCCTGGAGCTGGGAGGCGCGGGCGAGCCCGCCGGGCGCGAGCGGGTCGGCGTACACGGCCGCGCTCTGGTGCGGGTTCTCGCCGTAGCGCAACGCCGCCACGCGCGTGAAGGCGAGCGGCAGCTCAAGGGGGAACGCTTCCATAGGCTCGTCCGTCCAGGAGGACAACACGCGTGCCACGACGGCGTCGTATGCGGCCACGTGGCGGAAGGCCGTGGCGGCGAGCGCCAGGCGGCGCGCGGCGGGGACGTCCCCGTGGAGGCGCAGGTCCTCGAGCACGGCGGCGTATTGCGATGGATCCACGAGCACCACGACGTGCTCGTGGTTCTTGGCCGCGGCGCGGACGAGGCTCGGCCCGCCGATGTCGATCTGTTCGACGACTTCCGCCCGCGGCCGCCCGGAGAGGGCCGCCTCCCGGAACGGGTAGAGGTTGACGACGACCATGTCGATCGGGCCGTACCCGCTGCGCCGCATCTCCTCGCGGTGCTGCGGCGAGTCCCGCCGGAAGAGGATGCCCGCGTGGATCGCCGGGTGCAGGGTCTTCACGCGCCCGTCGAGCATCTCCGGCAGGCCCGTCCATTCCTCCACGGAACGCACGGCCAGCCCGGCGTCACGCAGGAGCGCCCCCGTGCCGCCTGTCGAGAGAAGCTCCACCCCCAGCGCCGCCAGGCCGCGCGCCAGCTCGACGATGCCGCGCTTGTCGGACACGCTGAGGAGCGCCCGTCTCACCGTCATGTGCCCATCCCCTCCAGCTCATCCAGAATGACGACGCGCCGCCCCTCGACCCTCAGCCGCCCCGCGACGGCCCACTGCAGCGCCTGCAGCAGCGCCGGGTACTCCGCGGCCTTGATCCGTGCCGTGAGCGTCTCCACGGTGTCGTCCGGGCGCACGGGCACCACCGCCTGGTGGATGATGGGGCCGCTGTCCATGCCTTCGTCGACGAAGTGGACGGTGCAGCCCGTGTAGCGCACGCCATGCGCCAGGGCCCTCGCCGGCGCGTCGAGGCCCGGAAAGGCCGGCAGGAGCGAGGGGTGGATGTTGAGGACGCGCCACGGGAGCGCCTGGACGAAGCTGCGCCCGAGGAGGCGCATGAAGCCGGCCAGGACGACGAAGTCCGCGCGGGCGTCGAGGACGGCGCGCAAGAGCCGCCGGTCATAGGCGGAACGCGACTCCCCGGCGCGCCGCGCCACGCACAGGGACGGGACGCCGGCCGCGCGCGCCCGGTCGAGGGCCGGCGCTTCCGGCCGGTCGGAGAGCACGAGGACGATCTCCGCCGCCAGGCGCCCATCCCGGCAGGCCTCGATCAGCGCCTGCGCGTGCGTTCCGGCGCCGGAGGCGAAGACGGCAAGGCGGGCCCTCATGCCCCGAACACCACGCGCGCTTCACCGTGCCGGCGGGGGACGGTCTCCCCCACCACCCAGGCGGGCACGCCCGCGGCCTGCATGTGGCGGACCACGCCGTCCGCCTCATGGGGCGGGACTACCATGAGCATCCCCAGGCCGAGGTTGAAGGTCCGGCGCATCTCGTCCTCCGGCACGCCCCCCGCCTCGCGGATCCATTGGAAGACGGGCGGCTCGCTCCAGGCGCGGCGGTCGAGCCGCAGGCCGAGGCCCTCCGGCAGCATGCGCGGCGGGTTGTCCACGAGCCCTCCGCCTGTGATGTGCGCGAGCCCCCTCACATCGAACCGCTCCATCGCGGCACGGACCGGCCGTACGTAGATGCGGGTCGGCTCCAGGAGCGTCTCCCCAAGCGGCAGGGACCAGCCCTCGGGCACGTCACTCCAGGCGAGGCCCGCCCTCGCCACGATCGCCCGCACCAGGGAGAAGCCGTTGCTGTGCAGGCCGGAGCTCGCCAGGCCCACGACGGCATCCCCCGGCCGCACGCGCCGCCCGTCCACCGGGTCCTTGCCGGGCGGCAGCCAGCCGACAGCGAAGCCGGCGAGGTCGTACTCCCCGGGCGCATACAAGCCAGGCATCTCCGCCGTCTCGCCGCCCAGGAGCGCGCAGCCCGCCTGGCGGCAGCCTTCGACCACGCCGGAGACGATCTCCGCCACCCGGTCCGGGTCCACGCGGCCCATGGCGAGGTAGTCGAGGAAGAAGAGCGGCTCCGCGCCGGTGCAGAGCACGTCGTTGACGTTCATGGCCACGAGATCGATGCCGATCGTGTCGTGGCGGTTCAGGTCGAAGGCGAGCTTGAGTTTCGTGCCCACGCCGTCCGTGGCGGACACGAGCGTCCCGCCCTGCGGGAGGCGGAAGAGACCGGCGAAGCCGCCGATGTCGTCGACCACCTCCGGCCGCCGCACGGACCGCGCCATAACGCGGATGCGTTCCACCGCCCGCCGGCCGGCGGCGATGTCGACCCCCGCGTCCCGGTACCGGAGCGACCGCCGCTTCATGGCTGCGCCTCCAGCTCGAACTTGCCGGTGCCGCCCGCGACGGGGATCGGGTAGCGGCCGGTGAAGCACGCGTCGCACAGGCGCCCCGCGTGTCCGGTCGCCTCCGCCACCTCTTCCAGCGGGAGATACGCCAGGGAGTCCGCGCCCACGGCGCGCAGGACTTCCTCCACGCCGCCGCGGGCCACGAGCTCCTCGGCCACCGACGTGTCGATGCCGTAGAAGCAGGGATGGCGGTACGGCGGCGCGGTGACGCGCAGGTGCACCTCCGTGGCGCCGGCCTCCCGCAGCATGCGGACGAGCTGCATGGCCGTCGTCCCGCGGACGATGGAGTCGTCAACGAGCACCACGCGCCGGCCGGCCACGACGTCGCGCACCGGGTTGAGCTTCAGCCGCACCGCCTCCTCGCGCAGCGCCTGGCTGGGCTGGATGAACGTCCGGCCCAGATACCGGTTCTTGATGAGCCCGAGCTCGAACGGCAGTCCGGACGCTTCCGCATAGCCGAGGGCGGCGGGAATGCTGGCTTCCGGCGCGCCGACGACCACATCCGCCTCCACGGGCGCCGCCTTGGCCAGGCGGCGTCCCAGCTCCTTGCGCACGGCGTACACGCTGCGCCCGTCGACGACGCTGTCCGGGCGCGCGAAGTAGATGTACTCGAAGAGGCAGAAGGCCTCCCGCGCCCCGCGCGCGCCGCCGCTCGTCACGCCGCCGGCGCCGATCTCAAGGACCTCCCCGGGCGCCACGTCCCGCACGGTTTGGGCGCCCACGGCATCGAAGGCGCAGCTCTCGGACGCGAGCACCGGCCGGCCCTCCAGGACGCCCAGCTGCAGGGGCCGGATGCCGTGGGGGTCGCGCGCGGCGAGGAGCGCGTGCGGGGTGAGGAGGAGGAGCGCGTAGGCGCCCTGCACCTCGGCGAGCGCCTCTTCCAGCGCCACGCGCGCCGAAGGCGCCTTCGACCGCGCCATCAGGTGGGCGACGATCTCCGTGTCCGTCCCGGTCTGGAAGATGGCGCCCTGATCCTCCAGCCGCCGCCGGAGGCGGGCGGCGTTGACGATGTTGCCGTTGTGCGCGAGGGCCAAGGGGCCCGCCGGCAGGCGGAAGACGAGCGGCTGGGCGTTCTGCGGCTCGCTGCGGCCCGTGGTGCTGTAGCGGACGTGGCCGATGGCGCTCTCCCCCAGGAGTTCCTCCGGGTTCCACGAGCTGAACACGTGCGAGAGCAGCCCCATGCCCTTCAGGGTGCTCAGCCGCCCGTCCCGGAGCACCGTGATGCCGGCGCTCTCCTGCCCGCGATGCTGCAGGGCCGTCAGGCCGCGGTAGGTGACGGCGGCCGCGCCCGGCAGGCCCCAGATGCCGAAGACGCCGCACTTCTCCCGAGGTCCGTCCTCTAAAGGAGCCATGCCCATCCCTCCTTCCACGCGCGCGCCGCGCGCTCCGCCGCGACGTCCACCCATGCGTCCCTGCCGCTCTTCACGATCACGCGCCCGTCCTCTGTGAGCCGGCCGACCTCCCGGCACGGAACGGCGCGCTCTTCCGCGCGGCGCATGAGCGCCCGCTCCGCCTCCGGCCCGGCCGGCACGACGAGCACGCGCGCGCCGCCCTCCCCGTAGGCCGCCGTCCACGCATCCCCCGCTTCGGGCAACTGGAGGCGCAAGCCCCAGGGAATCTCAGGGGAGAGGGCCATCTCTGCCGCCGCGACGAGGAGGCCGCCGTCGGACACGTCATGGGCGGCGCGGATCCAGCCGTGGCCGGCGGCCTCGCGCACGAGCGCCTGGACGGCGGCCTCAAGCGAGAGGTCGAGGGGCGGGCACTGGCCATGCACCCGCCCCTCGCGCCACATCTGCCAAAGAGACCCCTCCTGGGAAACAGCTCCTCCCCCCAGCAGCCACAACGCGCCCGGGCATCGGGGGGAGGACGGCACGAGCCGCTCGATGTCCTCGATCAGCCCCACCATGCCGACCACCGGGGTGGGCGGGATCTGGCGGCCGTCCGTCTCGTTGTAGAAACTGACGTTGCCGCCCGTCACGGGGATGCCCAGGGCCAGGCAGGCGTCCCGAATGCCTTCGAGCGCCCGGCGGAACTGCCACATGACGTGCGGATCCTCGGGGTTGCCGAAGTTCAGGCAGTCCGTGAGCCCGATGGGCTCGGCGCCCACGCACGAGACGTTGCGCGCGGCCTCCGCCACGGCGATGGCGCCCGCGTAATACGGATCCAGCCCGCCCCAACGCCCGGCCCCGTCCGTCGCGAGCGCGAGGCCCTTGCGCGTCCCCCGCACGCGGATCACGGCCGCATCATGGCCAGGCCGAAGGACGGTGTTCGTCTGCACCTCGTGGTCATAGCGGCGGTACACCGGCGCCCGGCTCGCCACGTGCACGGAGGACAGGAAATCGAGGAAGGCCTCGGAAGGGTCCGCCGGGCGCGGCGCGCCGCCGTGCGAAGGCGCCGCCGCGCCGCCGCGCGAAGGCCCCGCCGCGACCCCGCGCCCGGGCTCCGGCGTGACCGGTGCCGGCGCGCGCCACGGGCGCTCATACGCCGGCGCGGCCTCCGTCAGGTCGCGCACCGGCACGGCCGCCACCTCGCGGCCGCGCCAGCGCACGCGCAGGTAGCCGTCGCCGGTCACGCGGCCCACGGCGGCCGCCTCCAGCCCCCACCTCCGGCAGGCGGCCTCCACGCGCCCGGCGCCCTCCGGCGTGGCGATGATCAGCATGCGTTCCTGGGACTCGCTGAGCATGATCTCGTACGGGGTCATGCCGTCCTCCCGCAGCGGCACGCGATCGAGCTCCAGCACCACCCCGCGCCCGGCGCGGCCCGCCGCCTCCGCCGCCGCGGATGTGAGCCCGGCCGCGCCGAGGTCGGTGAGGCCGGCCACCCATCCCGCCTCGACCAGCTCCGCGCAGGCTTCGATGAGCCGCTTCCCGATGAAGGGGTCCCCGACCTGAACCGCCGGGCGCTTGTCCTCGCCCCCCTCCGAGAGCCCGCGGGAAGCGAGCAGGCTCGCGCCGTGGATGCCGTCACGGCCGGTCCGCGCGCCGACGAGCATGAGCACGTTCCCCTCGCCCTCGGCGCGCCCGCGGACGAGGCGCTCCAGGCGGACGAGCCCCACGCACATGACGTTGACGAGCGGCTGGCCGTCGTAGCCGCTGTGGAAGACCGTCTCGCCGCCCACGGTGGGGACGCCCAGACAGTTCCCGTACCCGCCGATGCCCTCCACGATGCCGCGCAGGAGGGCGCGGTCGCGCGGCGAGTCCGGAAGGCCGAAGGAGAGTGCGTCGAGCAGCGCCACGGGCCGCGCCCCCGTGGAGAGGATGTCGCGCACGATGCCCCCCACGCCGGTCGCGGCCCCCTGGTACGGCTCCACCGCCGAAGGGTGGTTGTGGCTTTCGATGCGCAGCGCCACCGCCCAGCCGCCGCCGATGTCGAGCACGCCCGCGTTCTCGCCCGGGCCGAGCCGCACGCGCTCGCCCGCGCTGGGAAGAATCTTCAAGAGCTTGCGGGAACTCTTGTAGCTGCAATGCTCCGACCACATCACGCCGAAGAGACCCAGTTCCACATCGTTCGGCTCGCGCCCGAGCCGGCGCACGATCTCGCGGTACTCCTCCTCCGTGAGGCCCACGGACGTCCAGCGTGCCTCCGGCGACGCGCTGAGGCTCACGGCCGCGTCACCCCCGCGGCCGCGAGGCGCAGGGAACGGAAGACGCCGAGCCCCGCCTCTCCGCCCAGGACGGCTTCCACGCGCCGCTCGGGATGCGGCATCATGCCGACGACGTTGCCGGCGCGGTTGCAGACCCCCGCGACGGCGCCGCAGGAGCCGTTGAAGTTGTCCTCGTAGCGGAAGACGATCTGGTCCTGTGCCTCGAGACGGTCGAGCTCCTCAGGCGGGACCACGTAGCGTCCCTCCCCGTGGGCCACCGGCAGGACGAGGCGCTCGCCGGGAGCCAGCGCCCTCGTCCAGGGCGTGCGCGCCGTCACCACCGTCAGCGCCACATCGTGGCAGTGAAAGGCGAGATCGCGGTTGCGCGTAAGAGCCCCGGGCAGCAGCCCGGCCTCGCAAAGGATCTGGAAGCCGTTGCAGATGCCGAGCACCGCCCCGCCCCGCGCGGCGAACCGCCGCACCCCCGCCATGACGGGCGCCGTCGCGGCCAGCGCCCCCGCGCGCAGGGCGTCGCCGTAGCTGAAGCCGCCCGGCAGGATGATCGCGTCCACGCCCTCCACTGCGCTCTCCCCGTGCCAGAGGGGCACCGCCTCGTATCCGGCGATCTCCGCCGCGGCCAGGGCGTCACGATCGCAGTTGGATCCCGGGAAGATCACGACTCCGAGGCGCATCGCCTACCGCTCCCCTTCGGGCTCGATGTCGAACGCGTACCGTTCCAGCACCGGGTTGACGAGGAGGGACTCGCAGATGTCGCGCACACGCGCGCGCGCCTCACCCTCCTCCGCCGCTTCCAAGAGAAGCTGGATGCGCTTGCCCACGCGGACGTCGCTCACGTGGTCATGCCCCATGCGTCGGAGCGCCTCGCGCACCGCCTCACCCTGCGGGTCGAGGACGCCGGGCTTCAGCTCGACCGCGACGACCGCGCGCCACCTCACGCCGCGCCACCCACGGCTGCATCCACGCGCCGCAGGACCTCCGCGTACGCTTCCTCCACGCCGCCCATGTCGCGGCGGAAGCGGTCCTTGTCGAGCCTTGTGCCCGTGGCCGCATCCCAGAAGCGGCAGGTATCCGGAGAGATCTCGTCGCCCAGGCGGACCTCGCCCTTTGCATCCACCCCGAACTCGAGCTTGAAGTCGATCAGCCGCAGGCCGCAGCTCAAGAGCAGCGGGCGGAGGAGGTCGTTCGTCCGGCGCGCCAGTTCGATGGCGCGGTCGACGTCACCGTCGTCCGCCAGGCCCAGCGCCCGGATGTGGTCGCGGTTGATGAGGGGATCGCCGAGGGCGTCGTTCTTCAAGTAGATCTCGACCACGACGCGGCCGAGCTCTTGCCCCTCGGGCAGGCCGAGCCGCCGCGCGAGGCTGCCGGCCGCGGTGTTGCGCACGACGAATTCCAAAGGCAGCATGCGCAAGCGCCGCACGCGCATCTCCCGCTCCCCCGCCGCCTCGACGTAGTGCGTCGGGATGCCGTGCGCTTCGAGATAGCGGAAGAGCGCGGCGGAGATGTCGCGGTTCATCCGTCCCTTGTCCGCGATGCGGCCGCGCTTCAGGCCGTTGTCGGCCGTCGCGTCGTCCTTGAACACCATGCGCACGAAGCCGTCCTCGCGGTCCGCGAGGACCACCTTGGCCTTGCCCTCATACAGCTTCGCCGTCTCCACGCGACCCGCTCCCTTCGGGTGATCCTTCACGGGATGCTGCATGCGCCTAGCCCAGGCGAAGCCGGGCATCCTTCTCCAGCACCCTGGCGGCCTGGAGCTCGCGCGCCCGCGCGAGCCTCTCGGCCAGCTCCGCATCGGTCAGGGCCGCGATCTGCGCCGCCATGAGGCCGGCGTTGCGCCCGCCGCCGATGCCCACCGCCGCCACGGGCACCCCGCCGGGCATCTGCACCATGGCGAGGAGGGCGTCGATACCCAACAGCGGCCCTGCGACCGGCAGCCCGATGACCGGCAGGGTGGTGTGCGCGGCGATCGCGCCCGGCAGCGCGGCGGCACCGCCCGCCGCGGCGATGATCGCCACAAGCCCGCGCGCCCGCGCGCCGCGCGAGTACTCCGCCACCGCGTCCGGCGTGCGGTGGGCGGAGAGGATGCGCCGCTCGTAGCCGACGCCCAGCTCTTGCAGCACCGCTTCGGCGTCGGCGACGGCCGGCAGGTCGGAATCGCTACCCAGGACGATGCCCACTCGAATCGGCGTCATGGACGATCTCACCTCCCCCTCCGGCCGCGACCTCCTGCCCGGCCGCGCGCCGGCGGGCCGCCTGCACGACCTCCGCCAGCGCCGCCGCGGCCGCCTGCCGCGCCGCCGCCAGCCGGCCCAGCGCGGCCGCGCGCAGGCGCTCGTCCTCCAGCATGGCGGCGTTGACGGCCACGTTGGCCTCCGCGCCGGCCAGAGCCGCCCAGGCGAGGTGCGCCGCCACCTCGGCGTCGGCGACGACGTGGCGGTTGCCGTGAAGCGCCAGGGGAGCCAGCCGGCGCGCCAGCTCCACACACGTCTCCGCCAGTGCGAGCGGCACTTCGATCGCCTCCCTCAAGCCCGCCTGCAGGGCTTCCGCGCGGCGCGCGCGCTCCTCGGCGGTCTTCCGCGGCAACTGCCAGGCCCGCGCGACGCGTTCGAACGCGCGGGCGTCTGCCTCCGCGTGGGACAGGAAGCGGTCGACGAGCTCGCCCTCCGCGTCCGCCCCGCCCTCCGCCGCCCCGGCCGCCGCATGCGCCCCGCCCTCCGCATGCGCCCCGTCCGCCGCCGGCTCGGCGGAATAGTTCCGCACCATGCGCGCCAGGGCCGCCGCCAGCGCCCCGGCCACGCCCACGGCGGCCCCGCCGCCCGGCACCGGCTGGCGCGCGCCCAGCTCGGCCAAGAACTCTCGAAGCGTGCAGTCCGCCAGCGCCACCCGCCGCCTCCCCCTCACCGCGCGAGCTGCCGGGCGCGCCGGCGCGCGCTCCGGATGGTGTTCTGCAGGATCGCGGCCGTCGTCAGCGGGCCCACGCCGCCCGGCACCGGCGTCACCCAGCCCGCCACCCGCGACGCCTCCTCGAAGACCACGTCGCCGACCGTGCCGCTATCCGTGACGTTCGTGCCGACATCGATCACCGCAGCGCCGGGTTTGATCATGTCCCCGCGCACGAGGCCCGCCTGTCCCGCCGCCACGACGAGCACGTCGGCGCGGCGCGTGTGCGCCGCGAGATCCTCCGTGCGGCGATGGCACACGGTGACGGTCGCGTCCCGCTGCAGGAGCAGCGCGGCCACAGGCCGCCCCACCACGGGGCTGCGCCCCACGACGACCGCCTCCCGACCGGCCACCGCCACGCCATACTGCTCCAAAAGCACGGCGACCGCGTACGCGGTCGCCGGGATATACGAGGGTAGGCCGAGCGTCAGGAGCCCTTGGGACGCCGGCGAGGCACCGTCGACGTCCTTTTGGGGGTCGATCGCAGAGAGGACGGATCGCGCATCGATGTGCGCCCCGAGAGGCTGTTGGACCAGGATGCCGTGGACGTCGTCATCGCGGTTGAGCTCATCCAGTAGGCCGAGGATGTCGTCCTCATCCGCGGCCGCGGGGAGCGGGCACGCCCGCACGCAGATGCCGATGGACGCCGCCGCGCGTTCCATGCGCAAGACGTACTGGCGCGCCGCCGGGTCTTCCCCGCCCACCACCGCGAGGCCCGGCACGATGCCCTCCCGGCGCAAGCCGCCGGCTTCCGCGGCCATCCGGCCGAGCCACTGCCGCGCCAGCAGGCGCCCGTCCATCCTGATAGCCGTCATGGATCGGCCCCCCGTTCCATTATCCCGGGCGGCAGCGGCGCTGGGAAGGTGATTTTCGAACTTTTTTCTGCGCTTTGGGCGGAATCGTTCGCGTCTATGTACGCAACAATGCCCGGCGAAGAATGGGGCTCAAGTGGACGGATCCTGCCTCATGCCGGGGCGCGGTCAGGGAATCAGAAGGCGAACGGCGACCATCGCCAGAGCCACGGCGAGCAGCGCGCTGATGCGCGAACCGCTGAGACGGGTGGACAGCCAAGCACCCACGGGGGCCCCCGCCGCTGCGCCCACACCCAGGGGCACCGCAAGGCGGAAGTCGAGCGTGCCTTGCCAGGCGTGCGCGACCACTCCTGCAAGGGCGGTGAAGGCCAGCACGAAGTGCGAAGTGGCCGTGGCGATGTGCATGGGATAGGACAAGAGCTCCACAAGGGCGGGCACGTGTACGATGCCGCCGCCGATGCCCAAGATCGAGGACAGAAATCCGGCCACCAGGGATATGCCGAGGCCCAGCGGCAGGCTGAACGACCACTCGTGGGTTTCATCCGCCGCGGCCATCCGGCGCGTCACCCGCCCCCAGGAGAACCACCCAGGGCCGCGCCGGCGATCGTCAGCCCGCTCGCGCGTGGCGGCGTGGGGCTGCGCGATGCCGCTGACCGCCAGGCGGGCGGCGACGGCGAAGAGCAGCAATGCGAAGAGGATATGGAAGGGGCGGCCCGCCACAAGAGATGAAACCCGCGCGCCCAGCACGGCGCCCGGCAGGGTGGCCAGGGCGAAAGCCGCCCCCGACCGGTAGTCCACACGGCCCTGACGCGCGTAAGATGCGGCCCCCGAGGCCGCGTTGGCCAGCACCACGAACAGTGACGTCCCCGCCGCTATATCCGTCGGCACGTGAAAGAACATGATCAGGATGGGCACCAGGAGGAAGCCGCCACCGGCTCCGATCAGCGTGCCCAGCGCGCCCACGGATGCTCCGAGAACCAGGAGGCCCAATGTGGATAGGATGCTCCACACGGCGATCACCTGACGCTCCTTCCTGAATCGCTTCGGCTATCGCTGGACAAGCTACCGAACGGTGAATGCGCGATGCCGGATCCCGCCTTGTGGTCGCGCGCGCTGTTCGGCATGTCCCTGGGCTTCCACATCGTCTTCGCGACTGTGGGCGTCGGCCTGCCCTTGATGGTCGCCCTGGCCGAAGTCCTCGCTCTGCGCCGTCAAGACCCGTACTACCGTGCGATGGCGCGCCGCTGGGCGGCCGCGTTCTCCGTCTTCCTGGGAGCGGGCGTCGTGTCGGGAACCATCGTAGCCGTGCAACTTTCACTATTATGGCCGACCTTCATGCGTATCGTGGGGCAGATCATCGCCTTGCCCTTCGCCATCGAGGTCTCTGCCTTTTTCATCGAGGCCGTCTTCACCGTCATCTACGTGCTGGCCGGCCACATGATCCCAGCCGGCTGGCGGATCTTCAGCGCGTTCGCAGTCGCTCTCGGCGCAGCCGGATCGGCCGTCCTCATCACAGACGTCAATGCTTTCATGAACACGCCCACAGGCTTCCGTCTTGAGGGTGGTCAACTGACCGATATCCACCCGTGGAGGGCGATGTTCAACCCCTCGATGCCGTCGGAGATCTCTCACGTCCTGGCGACGGCCTACATGACGGTGGCCTTCGTCCTGGCCGGGTTTGCGTGCTGGGGCCTTGGCAGGGTCACATCCGACGAAGTGCGCGCGTACCATGCGCGAGCCCTCTCCCTATCCATGGCCGTGGCCTCGGCAGGGGCGTTTCTGACCGCGCTCACGGGGGATGGGTCCGGCAAGTTCCTGGCGGCCGTGCAACCTTTGAAGTTCGCGGCCGCGGAGGGCCTCTTCCGCACGACGAGCCACGCGCCCTTGGTGATCGGCGGATTCCCGGACGCGGTCACACAAACGGTGCGGGGCGGCATCGAAGTGCCGGGCATGCTGAGCTGGCTCGCCACAGGCAACCGGAACGGAACGGTGTTGGGGCTCCAGGAGTTTCCGCGATCTGAATGGCCGCCGCTCTTCGTGCACCTGTTGTTCGACGTCATGGTGGTGATCGGCGGTCTGGCCCTCTTCGTCTCCGCACTCTATTGGTTCTTCAGGTTGCGCCGCTTCAGCGTCCCCCCGCATGGGTTGCGCACGGCCGTGATGGCGATGGGACCGCTGATGTTCCTGGGGATCGAGGCGGGCTGGGTGTTCGCGGAGATCGGGCGGCAGCCCTGGACGATCACCGGGCTTCTCAAAACGAGCGACGCCGTCACGTCCTCCTCGGCGTACGTGACGCCGCTCTTCTTTCTTTTCTTAGGATTGTACGCGGTTCTCGCCGCCGGGGCGGCGTTCGCCCTCCGACGGTACGTCGTGACCCATCCGTTGCCCGACTTCCTGCATGCCGCCGGTTTGGGCGTCCATCACGCCGTCGCCGTGAAGGGTGGAGAGCTTGGGTAGCCACGCGGCCTTCGCTGAAGCCCTCCTCTGGTTTCTTGTCTTCATCTATGCCTTGGCCGGCTCCGTCGATTTCGGGGCCACGTTCTGGAAAATGGTCTTCGCGCGGCAGGGAACCGAGGAAGCGGCGGAAGTCGCTGCGAGTTACGTCTCCCCCCTATGGGAGGCGACGAATGTCTTCCTCGTGCTGATCGCGGTGGTGCTCGTCGGTTTCTTTCCGAAGGCCGCGTTTGTCTACGGCACCGTGTTGCTCATACCCGGCAGCCTGCTCCTCCTGCTCATGGCCTTGCGAGGCGCGTTCCTGTCGTATGGGTATGCCTATGCGAAGGCGACAGCGTTTCACCGGTACGTCACGGGGCTTACGGCGCTCGTCATCCCTGCGCTCCTCGTGGCGGTGTTGCCCATCTCTGACGGAGGATACGTACGGCATGTCATGGACACGTACCGCCTGGACCTCCATTCTCTTCTCTCGAGCCCGAAGGTTTATGCGTATATTCTCTTTGGATTGACAGCCGAACTCTTCATTTCTGCGACGTTTCTTTCGGATTACGCATGGACGAAGGGTGATCGAACCGCGTACCGCCTCTTTCGGGTGGCGGCATCGGGGGCGGGTCCCGCCATGATCATCGCCGGGCTCACGGCCCTGTTTCTCTTGCCCTCCCCCGCCTGGTTGGCCGGCCGCCTCCAAGCCCAATGGCCTTTGTGGGTCGCTTCACTGATCTTTATGACGCTCAGCATGTTCGCCCTATGGTGGCCGCGCTCCGACGGGTCCCCCAGCGGCTATCCGCGGCTGGCCGTGGTGATGATGGGGCTGCAGTTCGCGTTCGCGCACCTGGGTTACGGCCGTGCACACGCGCCGTACCTGCTCTATCCGTACATCACGCCACAAGAGGCCTTTACCAATGAAGTCATGTTTCGTGGAGTTTTAATTACTTTAGTCCTTTCCATGGCGATTGTCGTGCCCGCGTTTGTCTGGCTGTGGAGGCTTTTCATCGCCGGGCCGCGTCCCCGCGGCGGCGCCGTCTAACCGGTCACGGCGGCTGCATGGCGAAAAAAAGACGCCTCCGTTGGTTGGAGGCGTCTCTTCCAAAATATGGTGCGCCCGGGAGGATTTGAACCCCCGACCTACTGATCCGTAGTCAGTCGCTCTGGTCCACTGAGCTACGGGCGCACAAAACTTGGGCAAAGATCTGGCGGAGAGGGCGGGATTCGAACCCGCGCTGGGGCTAAACGCCCCACTAGAAGTTTAGCAAACTTCCCCCTTCGGCCTCTTGGGTACCTCTCCAGACAATCCAGCAAAACTTTCGCGCCGTGACGCCTCATCAGCATAGCACAGGCCGCGCGGCGAAGGCAAGCGCAGGGCCGCGCCGGCGCGTCACTTCAGCGCGTCGAGGATGCGCGCCACCTTGCCGCGGCCGATGACGTCCATCACCCAGCCGGCGAGCACGCTGGTGTAGCCGCGCTGGCGCACATCCGTCGCGATCCACGTCGCCCACTCGTCCTCGACGGCCGGGCCGCGCAGCATGCGCTCGCGGTCGAAGAGCGCCGCGATGAACTCGCGCATGGCATCGGCGCGCGGTTCGAGCTCCCGCTTGTAGAGGCGCCGCTCTCGTCGGTCCATGGTGGCCACGTTTTGCAAAAGCAGGCGCCGCACCGGCTCCTCCAGGCGGAAATGGCGGGCGACCTCCTCGTCGACGCGCACGTCGCATCCCTCCCCGACATCTTGTATGCGCGACCGGCATACGGTCGTCACGGGAGGCTCCGGGGTGGACCGCGATCCGTTCGCCGCCGGCATGGCGCTCACGCGCCTGATCTCCGCCTGCATCGAGCTGACGGGCGCCTACCTCATGTGGCGAGCCGGGCGCGTGGACGCCGCCATGCGCGTCAACGCCTACCTCGGCCTCGTCGGGCCGCTCGTGCTCATCACCGTGACGACGATCGGCATCGTCGGCCTGGCCGGCAAGGGACTGCCGGTCTCCAAGATCGTGCTCATCCTCATGGGTGTGTACCTCATCATCTTCGGCACGCGCTAGCGCATGGGACGCGCACCCGGCCCTCCGCCCGGGAATAGACCGATCCCGGTAGAGCGAGATCAGGGCGGAGGTCGGGGCTCATGTCCATGACGGTCGTGCTGGTGGGATTGCTCGTCGGTACGCTGGTGGGTCTGACGGGCGTCGGCGGCGGCAGCCTTCTCACGCCCATCCTCATCTGGATGGGCGTGCCGGTGTCCACATCGATCGGCACGGACCTCGTGTCCAACGCGGCGACGAAGCTCCTCGGCCTCTTCCAACACCACCGGCAGCGCTCCGTGTCCTGGCGCTGGGTGTTCGCGCTTGCGGTGACGGGCGTGCCGGCGGCGCTGCTCGGCACATGGGCCGTCGCCTGGCTCCACACGCGCCCGGAGACGGACGGCGTCCTCAAGCACATCCTCGGCGCGGCGCTGGTTTTGGCCACGCTGGCGACCGTGGCGCAGGGCTGGGTGCGGCGGCGCGCGCCGCGTGGGGCGCAGGCGGCGCCGGGTGCGCCGGCGGGGCCGGGTGTGACGGCGGGGCCGAGTGTGGCGGCGCCGGGTAGCCAGGCGGCGGACGCGGATGCCGCGCCGCCTCTGGACGAGGCCGCCGCCGACGGGCGACCCGGCCGGCTCGTCTACGTCTTCGGGGCGCTCGTCGGCTTCATGGTGGGGTTGACGTCCGTCGGCGGCGGGGCGCTCGTGGCGCCGGTCCTGTTCCTGCTCTCGCGCCTCTCGCCGCGGCGCATCGTCGGCACCGACATCGGCAACGCCTTTTTCCTCACGGTGGCGGCCGGCGCCGCGCACGCGGCCATCGGCACGGTGAACCTGCCCCTGGCGCTCAATCTCATGCTCGGTTCGCTTCCGGGCGTGTGGCTCGGCAGCCGCCTCACGCTCGTGGTGCCGCGGCGGCCGCTCCGGGCCGTCATCAGCGGCATCGTGCTCGTCACCGGCGTACGCTGGCTCGTCTAGGGCGACGCGCCGCGCGCGCCGGTTCGCTGAGCGCGCGGGCGCGCTCCGCGGAACCTCCTCGTCCCCGTCCGCATAGGAGTGTACAACCGCAATCCCAAAAGGAGTGGTCATGCATGCCCGTTTGTCCAGGGGGGCAAGTCGCATACACGGTGCGGCCGGGCGACACGTTCTTCCTCCTCGCCCAGCGCTTCGGCACCACGGTGGCGGCCATCCAGGCCGCGAACCCGGGCGTCAACCCCAACAACCTGCAGATCGGCCAGATCCTCTGCATCCCCGTCGGCGTGCCTTCCGCGTGCCCTCCCGGCACGTTCGCGCACGTCGTCGTGGCCGGGGACACCTTCTTCCGGCTGGCGCAGCAGTTCGGCACCACCGTGGCGGCCATCCAGGCCGCGAACCCGGGCGTCAACCCCAACAACCTGCAGATCGGCCAGGTGCTCTGCATCCCGACGGGCGCGCCGGTCACCTGCCCGCCCGGGACGTTCCAGTACACCGTGCAGCCGGGCGACACGTTCTTCCTCCTCGCCCAGCGCTTCGGCACCACGGTGGCCGCCATCCAGGCGGCGAACCCGACCGTCGACCCGAACAACCTGCAGGTCGGCCAGGTCCTCTGCATCCCGTAGGCGGCGGATCGGCACGGTGGCGGGATGTCGCCGCCGGCCGGGGTCGGAGAGCGTCGCGACAGGCGCAACGTGGGCTGGCGGGAACACGCAGGGTCGGCCGGCGACAATGAGGGCAGAGGTCGATCTCGGAATCGGGGCGGAAAAGAAAGGGCGGCTCGGCCGCCCTTTCTTCGTCGCCCACCTTAGGAGGCCCGGCGATGCGTCCCGCACCGCAGCGCATCGCGCACCGCTCCGCACCGCGCGTGTCAGGTCGAGGCGTCGAAGTCCCGCAGGTCGAAGTCGTCCATGATCTGGATGAGAAAGGATCCCGGCGTGCCGTCTCCCTGGCAGTAGTGGCCGTTGTCGTACGGGCTCTCCCCAAGAGCGCGCGCCACCGCGTCGGCGTCGCCCGTGGCCGCCGCGGCGCGCACGGCGTCGTAGTACGGCAGGTGCAAGACGCGGATCCAGTCGTCGGTGAACTCGTCGAGCGAGGCGTAGCTCCGGAAGCCGGACGAGCCATAGATGGCGCCGAGGTTGTTCTGCCGGGCGACGTCGTTCCGCCCCCAGCCGCTCTCCGCCCCCCACTGCGCGAGGATGACGCTGACCGGCAGGCCGGTGGCCGCCGCTGCGCGCCGCGCGTAGGGCATCACCCGGTCGATGAAAGCCTGCACGTGTGCGGGCCGCATGACATGACCTCCGCTCGCCCGCCGCCGCCGCGATGGCGCGGCGCCCCGGTGAAGCGACGCCTGAAGGGCGCGGCGGGCAGGATGGGACGGAGACATGCTATGCAGCACGCCGCAAATGGGGACGGGCCGCCCGGCCGGGCAGCCCGCATCATGGGAAAACCGCGTCAAATCTGTGGCGGAGGGGGCGGGACTCGAACCCGCAAGCCCTTGCGGGCGACGGTTTTCAAGACCGTTCCGTTGCCGATTACGGTACCCCTCCGCAAACGTTCAGGGCACTCAGCGATCGCGGCGCCCTTGAGCGTTTCCTATGCTATCACGTCATGTTCGCGGCGCAAATTCGAGCTGCCCGCCCAGATATGGCGCGAGCACCTCCGGCAGGCGCACCGAGCCGTCCTCGCGCTGGTAGTTCTCCAAGAGCGCCGCGAACGTGCGGCCGACGGCCAGGCCCGAGCCGTTCAGCGTGTGCACGTACTGCGGCTTGGCGCCCGGCTCCGGGCGGTAGCGGATGTTCGCGCGCCGCGCCTGGAAGTCGCGGAAGTTCGAGCACGATGAGATCTCGACGTACCGGCCGTAGCTCGGCATCCACACTTCCAGGTCGTACGTGTGCGCCGAGGCGAAGCCGAGGTCGCCCGTCGACAGCGCCACGACGCGATACGGCAGGCCCAGGGCCTCAAGCACCCCGGCCGCGTGCGCCGTGAGCGTCTCCAGCTCCCTCGCGCTGTCCTCCGGCCGCACGAACTTGACGAGCTCCACCTTGTCGAACTGGTGCTGGCGGATCAGGCCGCGCGTGTCCCGGCCGGCCGCGCCCGCCTCGCTGCGGAAGCAGGGCGTGTAGGCGCAGTAGTAGATCGGCAGCTCGTCCGCCGCAAGGATCTCGTCGCGGTGCAGGTTCGTCACGGGCACCTCAGCCGTGGGCACGAGCCACAGGTCGTGCCCGTCCACGCGGAACGCGTCCCCGCCGAACTTCGGCAGCTGTCCCGTGCCGGTCATGCTGGCGCTGTTGACGAGGAACGGCGGCAGCACCTCCGTGAACCCTCGCGCCGTGTGGTAATCCAGCATGAACGCCACCAGCGCCCTCAGGAGGCGGGCGCCGCGGTCGAAGAAGACCGTGAAGCGCGAGCCCGTGATCTTGCCCGCGCGTTCGAAGTCGAGCAGGCCGAGCGCCGGGCCCAGGTCCCAGTGCGCCTTCGGCTGGAAGGGGAAGCGCGCCGGCTCGCCCCAGCGGCGCACCTCCACGTTCGCCGAGTCGTCCGGGCCGTCCGGCACGTCGTCGTCCGGAAGGTTCGGCAGGCGCAGGAGGAGGGCCTCGATCTCGTCCTGAAGCTCCTTCTCGCGCGCTTCGAGGCTGCGGATGCGCTCCGCCACGTCGCTCATGGCGGCCAGCTGGGCGGAGGCGTCGCCCCCCTCGCGCTTGATGCGCCCGATCTCCTGGCTGACACGATTGCGCTCCGCGCGCAACGCGTCGAGCTCGGCGACGAGCGCGCGCCATTCGGCGTCCAGCGCGAGGATGCGGTCGAGCTCCGCGGCGCCCGCGCCGCGGCGCTCCAGCCCGCGCCGCACGCGGGCCTCGTCCTGCCGGATGAGTTTCAGGTCGAGCACGGCCAAACCCCCTTCTTCCAGCGCGGCCGCCGCGCTACGGCCGCGCGTCCATGAGCGCCGCGAGGGACGCCTCGTATGGCGCGCGGGCGACGCCCCGCTCGGTGACGATCGCGTCGATCAGCGCGGCCGGGGTCACGTCGAAGGCCGGGTTCCAGACGTCGACCCCCTCCGCCGCCACCCGCACCCCGCCGACGTGCGTCACTTCGGACGGATCCCGCTCCTCGATGGGGATGTCCGCGCCGCTTTCCGCCGCGGGGTCCACCGTGGCGAGGGGCGCCACCACGTAGAAGGGTACCCCGTGGTGGCGCGCCAAGACGGCCAGCGCGTACGTGCCGATCTTGTTCGCGGTGTCGCCGTTTTTGGCGATGCGGTCGGCGCCGACGAGCACGGCGTCGACCTTGCCCTGCGCCATGAGGGCGGCGGCCATGCTGTCGGTGACGAGCGTGGCCGGGATCCCCTCCTGCGCCAGCTCCCACGCCGTGAGCCGCGCACCCTGCAGGCGGGGCCGGGTCTCGCCCACCCATACCCGCCGGAGGCGGCCGGCCGCGTGCGCGGCGCGCACCACGCCGAGGGCGGTGCCCCAGCCGGCGGTGGCCAGAGCGCCGGTGTTGCAATGAGTATACACGCGCGCGCCGTCCGGGAGGAGGGCGAGGCCGTGCTCGGCCATGAGGCGGTCGGCGGCCTCGTCCTCCTCGTGAATGCGGCGGGCCTCAGCCTCCAGGGCGGCCGCGAGGCCCTCCAGGCGGCCGCCGGCGCCGAGGTGGCGCGCGGCCGCGCGCTCCATGCGCTCCAGCGCCCAGAAGAGGTTCACGGCCGTCGGACGCGCGGCGCGCAGGCCGGCGGCCGCCTCCTCCAGCGCGCGGCGCGCCGCGCCCGCGGCCGCGCCGTCCGCCGGGCCTCCTGCTGCGCCTGCGCGCGCGCCTGCGGCCGGGGCCGGGGCCGGGTCCCCCGCGGCGGCCCGCGCGGCCGCCTCCCTCGCCGCCAGGACCATGCCGTACGCCGCCGCCGCGCCGATGGCCGGCGCGCCGCGCACGACCATCTCGCGGATCGCCGCCGCCACGTCCCGCCAGCCGCGGCAGGCGACGTACGCCGTCTCCTCCGGGATCCGGCGCTGGTCGAGGAGGCGCAGGTCCTCGCCCGTCCAGACGATCGTCCGGATCAAGGCCGGCTCCTCCACGTCTCGAGGATATAGAGATGCCGCGCGGTCGCCTCCACGAGCTCCGCGATCGCCACGGCGCGCTCCAGGTCTCCCGCCCAGGCCGCCACGCCGTGCCGCTCCAAGAGGAGCGCGCAGCGCCCCGCCGCCGCCGCGGCCGCGGCTTCCGCCAGCTCGGCCGTGCCCGGCGGCGCATACGGAACGAGCGGCACCTCGCCGAGCACGGCCGCGGCTTCGTCCGTGACGGCCGGCAGCGGCCGTCCCAGAAAGGCGAGCGCCGTCGCGTACGGCGAGTGCGTGTGCACGACGGCGCCCGCGCCCGTGCGCCGGTAGAGCGCCAGGTGGAGCTTCAGCTCGGAAGAGGGACGTCGCCCGTCGAGAGCCTCGCCGTCGAGCGTGACGCGGACGAGATCCTCGGGCGCGATCGTGCCCAGCGCGGCGCCGGTGGGCGTGACGAGCACCGCGTCGCCCAAGCGCATGCTGACGTTCCCGGCCGTCGCGTGGACGAGGCCCAGGCGGTCGAGCCGGCGGCAGGCGTCCGCGAGGACCTTGCGCGCCGCGGCCTCCGGGCCGCTCATCGCAGGCGGTCCGCGCCGGCCCCCGGACCCCGGCCCTCCGCATCCTCCGCGCAGAGCTGGAGGAAATACTGGTGCACGCGCCGGTCCGCCGTCAGCTCCGGGTGGAACGTGCCTGCGAGCAGCCGGCCCTGCCGCGCCATGACGATCTGCCCGCCGTACTCGGCCAAGACCTTCACCGAAGATCCGACGCGCTCGATGATCGGCGCGCGGATGAAGACAGCCTTCACAGGCGGGCCGGGGATCTCCGACACCTGCACCTCGGCCTCGAAGCTCTCCCGCTGGCGCCCGTAGGCGTTGCGCTGCACGCGCATGTCCATGAGGCCGAGACGCGGCTGGTCGCTGCCGGCGATGTCCGCCGCCAGGAGGATGGCCCCGGCGCACGTGCCGAAGACGGCCATGCCCTCGCTGACCGCCTGCCGCACGGCGGGGATCAGCTCGTACTCCGCCATGAGCTTGCCGATCGTCGTGCTCTCGCCGCCGGGGATGACGAGGCCGCGCAGGCCCTCGAGATGCCGCGGCCGCTTCACGCGCACGACCTCCGCGCCGGCCGCCTCCAGCGCCCGCACGTGCTCGATGACGTCACCCTGCAAGTCCAGTACGCCGACTTTCATCGCTCACCATCCGTCGGGGCCGCCCCGGCTGCCGCGCAGCCGGCGGTGCGGCTATTGGCTGCGATCCTGCATGCGGTCCTCGGGGCGCAGCGTGGCCATCTCCAGCCCGGGCATGGCCTGGCCCAGGTTGCGGCTGACTTCCGCGAGGACCTCGGGGTCGTTGTAGTGCGTCGTCGCCCGCACGATGGCGCGCGCGTACGCGGCCGGGTTGGCGGACTTGAAGATGCCTGAGCCTACGAAGACGCCGTCCGCGCCCATCTGCATCATGAGCGCCGCGTCCGCGGGGGTCGCCACGCCGCCGGCGGAGAAGTTGACGACGGGCAGGCGGCCGAGCCGCTTGACCTCGCGCACGAGCTCCACCGGCGCGCCGTACTCCTTCGCGATCGTCACGAGCTCCTCGTCCGGAGCCGCGGCCACGCGGCGGATCTCGGCGTGGATGCGCCGCAGGTGGCGCACCGCCTCCACGATGTTGCCGGTGCCGGGCTCGCCCTTTGTGCGGATCATGGCCGCGCCTTCCGCGATGCGCCGCAGCGCCTCGCCCAGGTTGCGCGCGCCGCAGACGAACGGCACGGTGAACTCGTGCTTGTTGATGTGGAACTCCTCGTCCGCGGGCGTCAACACCTCGCTCTCGTCGATGTAGTCGACGCCCAGCTGCTCGAGGATCTGCGCCTCGACGAAGTGGCCGATGCGGCACTTCGCCATGACGGGGATCGTGACGGCTTCCATGATGCGCACGACGACCTCCGGGTCCGCCATGCGCGCGACGCCGCCCGCGGCGCGGATGTCCGCCGGCACGCGCTCCAGCGCCATCACGGCGACGGCGCCGGCCTCCTCGGCGATCTTCGCCTGTTCAGGCGTCGTCACGTCCATGATGACCCCGCCCTTGAGCATCTCGGCGAGGCCCTTCTTCACGCGCCAAGTGCCGCGCTCTTCGGTGACGTTCGTTTGAGGCATCGCCCTTCCCCCCTGGCTTGGAGTATGCGGAAAGCCGCGTCACTCTTCCAGCATAGAGCGCTGCTCGTCCTCGCGGATGATGCGGGCGAGGGAGACGAACTCGTCGCCCGGCTCGAGGCGGATGAGCATCACGCCCTGCGTGCTGCGCCCGTGCCGCGGGATGCCGTCGACGGGCTGGCGGATGATGATCCCCTGCGCCGTCGTGAGCATGACCTCGTTGCCCGGGGAGACGGCGCGCACCGCGGCGAGCGGTCCCGTCTTCGACGTCGTGCGCATGGCGATGATGCCGCTGCCGCCGCGGCCCTGCACGCGGTAGTCCGTCATCGGCGTGCGCTTGCCGTACCCGCGGGACGTGACCGTGAGGAGGTCCGCCGCGGGATCGGCGATCTCCATGCCGATGACCTCGTCGTCCTCGGCGAGGCGGATGCCGATCACGCCGGATGCGGCGCGGCCCATAGGGCGGATGTCCGTCTCAGGGAAGCAGATCGCCTGCCCGCAGCGCGTGGCGAGGAGGATGTGGTCGTGGCCGGTCGTCAGGCGCACGCCGATGAGCTCGTCCCCCTCCCCCAGGCTGATGGCGATGAGCCCGCTGCGGCGCACGTTCGCGAACTCGCCGAGCGAGGTCTTCTTCACCTTGCCGCTGCGCGTGGCCATGACGAGGAAGCGGTCCGGGTCGAAGTCCCTCACCGGCAGCACGGTCGTGATCTTCTCGCCCTGGTCCACCTGGATGAGGTTGACGATCGCCGTGCCGCGCGCCGTGCGCGAGGCCTCCGGCACCTCGTAGACGCGCAGCTGGAAGACGCGGCCGCGGTTCGTGAAGAAGAGCAGCGTCTGGTGGGCCGAGGCGACGAAGATCTGCTCCACGAAATCCTCTTCCCGCGTGGTGATGCCCGTCACGCCGCGGCCGCCGCGCAACTGCGTGCGGTAGGCGTCGAGCGGCGCCCGCTTGATGTAGCCCGCGTGCGTGAGAAGGATCACCATCGGCGCGTCGGCGATGAGGTCCTCCGGCTCGAACTCGTCCTCCGCGGCCACGATCTGCGTGCGCCGCTCGTCGCCGAAGCGCTCGGCGATTTCCCGCAGCTCCTGCTTGATCACCTTCAGCACCATGGTCTCGCTCGACAGCACGGCGTTGAGGTACTCGATCTCCTTGAGGAGTTCCTCATACTCGGCTTCGATCTTTTCCCGCTCCAGGCCCGTGAGGCGCTGCAGCCGCATCTCAAGGATGGCCTGCGCCTGCTTCTCCGAGAGCACGCGCCCCTCCCCGTCGCGCGGCACGCCCGCGCGCTCCAGCAGCCGCTCGTCGACGCCGTCCAGCCGCATCAGGCGCTCCTTCGCCTCGTCCACCGTGCGGCTTTGCCGGATGATGGCGATCACGGCGTCGATGTGGTCGAGGGCGATGCGCAGTCCCTGGAGGATGTGGGCGCGCGCCTGAGCGCGGTTCAGCTCGAAGCGCGAGCGCCGCACGATGACCTCCTTCTGGTGATCGACGTAGACCTGCAGCGCTTCCTTCAAGTTGAGCAGGCGCGGCCGCTGGCCGACGATCGCCAGCATGATCACGCCGAAGGACTGCTGCAGCTGCGTCTCCTTGTAGAGCCGGTTCAGGAGCACGTTGGGGTTGGCGCTGCGGCCGAGCTCGACCACGACGCGCAGCCCGGTGCGGTCGCTCTCGTCCCGCAGGTCCGTGATGCCCTCTAGGCGCTTCTCGCGCACGAGCTCAGCGATGCGCTCGATGAGCTTCGACTTGTTGACCTGGTACGGCAGCTCGGTGACGACGATGCGGAACTTGCCGCCCTTGCCCTCTTCGATGAACGCGCGCGCGCGCATCGTGAGGGAGCCGCGGCCCGTCTCGTACGCCTGGCGGATGCCCTCGCGGCCCACGATCAGCCCGCCCGTGGGGAAGTCCGGGCCGGGCACGTGCTCCATGAGCTCCTCCACGGTGATGTCGGGGTTGTCGATGAGGGCGATCGTCGCGTCGATGAGCTCCCGCAGATTGTGCGGCGGGATCTTCGTCGCCATGCCCACGGCGATGCCGTCCGAGCCGTTGGCGAGCAGGTTCGGGAAGCGGGCCGGCAGCACGCGCGGCTCCATGTGCTCGCCGTCGAAGTTCGGTTCAAAGTCGACCGTCTCTTTGTCGATGTCGCGCAGGAGCTCCATCGCAAGGCGCGATAGCCGCGCTTCCGTGTTGTGGTTGATGAAACCGTTCGCCACGAAGGAGTGGCAGTCACTGTCGACGCGGATCGAGTAGACGGGCGCCTCTCCCGCATCCTCGACCGCCACGACCGGCTCAAACAGATAGTCCTGCTTCGCCAGGCTTTCCAGATACGCCGCGTCCTCCGGAGACAGTGCGTTCCTCAGGCGCGGCAGCGCGGCAGCAAGCCGTTCGGGTCGGTCGAAGTTATGCTTCGCTAGCCGCTCCCTGTGGCCGCGCCGCCCCACCTTGCGAACGTAGTCACCGAGATACGGAATGAAGTCCGTCTCCGCCAGCGGCCTGCCGGAGTGCGCGTTCAAAAGGCGCAGGAGCGCCTGGCGCTTCGCCGTGGATACGAAGCCGATCTCGGTCGCAAAGCGTTCCAGGTTCCGCCGCCCCGTGATGACGAGGCGCTCCCCGCGCCGCCGGTCCGGGTACACCGCGCTGGCGATGCCGAAGCGCAGCAGGAGCGTCTGCACCTGCCGCAACAGCGTGCGGCTGGACGAGGCCAGCGACACCTGCAGCAGGCTGCGCCCGCTCTGGCTGGCGCAACCGTCACCCTCGAAGAGCCCGCGCAGGAACGCGGCCGCGACGGGCTTCGGCGACCGCAGCACGAGCGCTGGGACGCTCCGTACGCGGGACTTCCCGTGAAGGCCGAGGGAGGCGAGGAATTCCCGCACCTCAGCGCTCACGATCTGCACCTGGAGGAAGGGGAAACGCCCATACCCGACCGCTTCCCGCAGGAAGACATGCAGGCGACAGTCCGGGAACACCTCGCGGAAGACGATCTGGAATTCGTTCGCGAATTCTCCGGGGAGATTCGTGAATTCGATGGCGTGCTCCCCGATGGACCCCTCGGCCGTGAGCGCGCCCAGAAGGAAGGCCAGCCGCTCGTCGAGCCGCCCCGGCAGGCGCTGCGCCTGCCTCCTGGACGACGGATCCCGCCGGGGGTGGAGCGCGGTCAGGTCCAGCTCCTCCTCCGGCCACAGGGACTGGCTGCGATCGAGCACCAACCAGTCGCCGGGGCGGATGTCGGCGATCGTCTTCCACGCGAGGACGGGCCGGCCGGACGCGTCCCGCACGCAGGTGAGGAGCGGGTGGTTGGTCGTGCCGGTCACTTCGTAGCCGCGCCGCGTCACCACCCTGCGCACCGGGAAGACGCCGCAGTCGAACCACTTGCTCGCCGTATGGACCTTTTGGCCCGCTGAGAGGACGCGGACGGAGATCTCCTCGCCGCCCATCCCTCCGAGCTCGGCGATGGGTACAAGGCCTCGATCCGTGACGACGAGCGTGTCCCCGGTGACGCAGTAACGCATCGCCGCGGGAGGGTCGCCGTCGATGCTGCCCATGTTGCCGTGGCCGTCGACGAGCATGTAGCGCATCGAGAAGTCCTGCGCCATGCGCACCATCGCGTCGTACACGGCCGCGTCGTTGTGCGGATGGTACTTGCCGAGCACGTCGCCGACCGTCGCCGAGGACTTGCGGTAGGGCTTGTCCGGCGTGCGCCCGGCCTCGTGCATGGCCCAGAGGATCCGGCGGTGCACGGGCTTGAGGCCGTCGCGGGCGTCCGGCAGGGCGCGCGCCACGATGACGCTCATCGAGTAGTCGATGTACGACTGCTTCATCTCGTCGACGACGTCGATGGGGATGATCTTGCTCTCCGCTTCCGCCATGGTCCCGCTGCCCCCCTTCCCGGCTCAATCAGCCGATGGTGTCGAGGTTCTTCACCTCGTCGGCGTGCTCTTCGATGAACTCGCGGCGCGGCTCGACCTTCTCCCCCATGAGGATCGTGAAGATCTCGTCGGCCGCCATGGCGTCCTCGATGGTGACCTGGAGAAGCGTGCGGTTCGCGGGGTTCATCGTCGTCTCCCACAGCTGCTCCGCGTCCATCTCCCCGAGGCCCTTGTAGCGTTGGGGCGTCTCGATGGCGTCCCAGCCGCCGAGCTGCGCGATGATCCGGTCGCGCTCCGCTTCGGAGTACGCATACCGTGGGGTCTTGTCGCCCTTCTTGGGCACGATGCGGTAGAGGGGCGGGCGCGCGATGTAGACGTAGCCCGCCTCGATGAGCGGCCGCATGTACCGGTAGAAGAACGTGAGCAGGAGCGTGCGGATGTGCGCTCCGTCGACATCCGCGTCCGTCATGAGGATGACCTTGTGGTAGCGCGCCTTCGTGATGTCGAACTCGTCGCCGATGCCCGTGCCCAGCGCCGTGATGATGGCGCGGATCTCCTCGTGGCCGAGCATCTTGTCCAGGCGGGCCTTTTCCACATTGAGGATCTTGCCCCGCAGGGGCAGGACCGCCTGCGTGTGGCGGTCGCGGCCCTGCTTGGCGGAGCCGCCGGCCGAGTCCCCCTCCACGATGAAGAGCTCCGACTCCGCCGGGTCTTTCGAGATGCAGTCCGTGAGCTTGCCCGGGAGGGCCGACACTTCCAGCGCGTTCTTGCGGCGCGTGAGCTCCCTCGCCTTGCGCGCCGCCTCGCGCGCCCGCGCGGCCAGGACGGCCTTGTCCACGATGGCGCGCGCCACCGAGGGATGCTCCTCCAGGTAGACGGACAGGCCGTCGGCCACGACTGTCTCCACGACGCCGCGGACCTCGGTGTTGCCGAGCTTCGTCTTCGTCTGGCCTTCGAACTGCGGCTCCGGCAGCTTCACGCTGACGATGGCCGTGAGGCCCTCGCGGATGTCCTCGCCGGACAGGCTTTCGACACTGTTCTTCAGCAGGTTGTACTTCTTCGCGTAGTCGTTGACGGCGCGCGTGAGGGCGGCCTTGAAGCCGGCCTCGTGGGTGCCGCCTTCGGCGGTGTGGATCGTGTTCGCGAAGGAGAAGATGTTCTCCACAAAGCCGTCTGTGTACTGCAGCGCCGCCTCCACCGCGATTTGGTCGCGCTCGCCGCTGATGTAGATCGGCTCCGGGTGCAGCGGCGTCTTGTTCTTATTGAGGTGCTCGACGAACGCCGCGATGCCGCCTTCGTAGTGGAAGCGGCTCTTCTGCCCGGTGCGCCGGTCCTCCAGCGTGATCGTCAGGCCGCTGTTGAGGAAGGCAAGTTCGCGTAGGCGCTGCGAGAGGATGTCGTACTTGAACTCCGTGTCTTCAAAGATCTCCGGGTCGGGCTTGAAGTGGATCGTCGTGCCGGTGCGGTCGGTGCGGCCGATGACCTCCACTTCCGTCTTGGGGACGCCGCGCTCATAGCGCTGCTGGTGGATCTGGCCGTCCCGGTGCACCGTGGCCACGAGCCACTCGGAGAGCGCGTTGACGACCGACACGCCCACCCCGTGCAGGCCGCCGGAAACCTTATAGAGGCTGCTGTCAAACTTGCCGCCGGCGTGGAGGACGGTGAGCACGACCTCCAACGTGGGACGGCCCATCTTAGGGTGGATGCCGACGGGGATGCCGCGGCCGTCGTCCTCCACGGAGACGGAGCCGTCCTCGTGGATCACGACATGGATCGTGGTGCAGGCGCCGGCCAGCGCCTCGTCGACGGAGTTGTCGACGACCTCGTAGACGAGGTGGTGCAGGCCGCGCGTGCCCGTGGAGCCGATGTACATGCCGGGCCGGCGCCGGACGGCCTCAAGGCCTTCCAGTACCTGGATCTGACTTTCATCGTACGGCATGGATCCACTCCCTCACAGGCACAGGCGGCCGGCCGCGATCCGCAGGGGCGGATCCGGCTGCGCGCAAACGGGGCCGGCAGCGCCGGATCCCGCGCTCCGAACAGGGATAGTATAACGTACCGCGGGTTTCAGGACCGGAGATGGTCGAGGTCGCCGATGCGCTTCTTCAGCGTGGACGCGGAAATGGGCGAGAGAAGGACCCGGTCGCGGCAGACGACGACCGTCTTGGCGTCGCCGTTCGAGAGGTCCTCCACCTTGCCGCGCGCGCGCATGAAACCGAGAAACTCCCGCGTGGCCGCGCCCGTGACGACCGTGTTGCGCTCAAGGATGGCCACGATGTCGGAGGCGCGGATGATCACATCCCCACCCACGTGCAGGTACACGCCGCTCACCCCTTTTCCCCGCTCGGCTCCGGCGCCGCGTCCGGCCGGGTGGCCGCTTCCTCAGCGCGCCGGCCGGCGGCGGGCTGAGAGCGCCCGGCGGCTCCGCCCGCGTCCAGGCCGGCCTCACCGCCGGCGCCGGCGCCCGCCTCCGCCTGCGCGCGCCGCCGGCGCGCCTCCGCCCGCGCCGCGAACTCCAGGAGCGCGCGGCGCAGGTCGGCGGCCAGCACGTTCTCCGTCTCCAGAATGCGGCGCAGATCGCGTTTCGCCAAGTCGATTTCCTCTGGGGTGAGCGCGCGCGGGCGGTCGCCGCCGGCCTCTCCCCCGGCACCGCCGCTCCCTTCGCCAGCCGGGTCGTCGCCGGCCCCCGGGGCCGCCACGCGTCCCACGCGCACGCGCAGATCCCGGAGGCGGGCCGGGGCGAGGCGCGCGTTGAGGCGGTCGAGGAGATCCTGCTTGAGGAGCGCGATCTGGTTCGCCCAGGCCGAATCGGCCACGCGGACCTCCAGCACCTCGCCGCGCACGGCCACCGCCTGCGCATGCCGGCGCAGCTCCGCGCCCGCCACCTCGTCCCAGAGGCGCACGGCCGCCTGGCGATCGGCGGCCGGCTTGAGCCCGAGGCGGGCCAAGGCGCGGTCGAGGGCCGGTCCCAGGCGTTCCGTCACGGGAGAGCCTCCTCAAGCGGTTCGGCGCGGCCGCCGCCCACATGGAACACGCGCGCGGCCGCCTCGCGCGGCACAAGCGCCAGCTCGGTCGTCGTGAGGAAGGCCTGCAGGCGGCCCTCCACAAGCCAGGTCAGCCGGCGCCGCCGGTCGGGGTCGAGCTCGGAGAAGATGTCGTCGAGAAGAAGGAGCGGCGCGCGGCGGAGCGCGTCCGTGAGGCGACGCACCTCCGCGATCTTCAGGGCCAGCACGAAGGATCGCTGCTGCCCCTGGGAGGCGTAGCGGCGCGCGTCGCGCCCTGAGAGGAGCGCGGCCAGGTCGTCGCGGTGCGGGCCCACCAGGGTGCGCCCGTGAAGCGCCTCCTCTTCCGCCGCCGCGGCGAGCTCCGCCCCGTACCAGCGGCGCCAGTCCGCGGCCGTGCGCGGCGCGGCGTCGAGCCGCAGGGGTCCTTGGGGCCGCTCGCCCGCGCCTGTCGCGCGGCGCGCGCCGGGCGCCGCCGCCGGCTGAAGCGCCAGCGCCGCCGCCTCCCCGGGCGCCACACGCTCCAGCTCCTCGCGCAGAAGAGGCTCGATCTCCGCGAGGCCGCTCACGCGTGCCGCCGCCACCTCAGCAGCGGTATCGAGGTACTGTTCCGTCCAAACCTCAAGGAGCGCGCTGGAACGCGCGCCGCGCAGGCCGGCGAGCACCTCGTTGCGCTGAGCCAGCGAGTCCCGGAAGGCGCCGAGGCGCTCGGCATAGGTGGGATCCACCTGAGCGAGATGGTGGTCCAGCCACCGCCGGCGCACGGACGGCGGGCCCTTGAGCCATGCCAGCTCGTCCGGCGTGAAGACGACGCACGGCAGCGTGCCGAAGAGCTCGCTGAGGCGCGAGAGCGTGCGCCCGCCCACGCGCACGGCCTTGCCGCCCTCCGCTCGATAGGCCACCTCGATATCGAGGAGGCCGAGCTCGTCCCGCCGCCGGCCCTTCAGGTAGAAGCCGGCTTCCTCCCAGCGGACGGCCTCCGCGTCCCTCGCCGTGCGGAACGACTGTCCCAACCCCAGGTAGTGCACGGCCTCAAGGATGTTCGTCTTGCCGGCGCCGTTCGGCCCGATGAAGACGTTGAGCCCCGGCGCGAATTCCAGTGTCAGCTCCGCGTAGCTGCGGAAGTTGCGCACAAAGAGGCGCTCCAAGTGCGCCGGCGCCACGGCCGCGCTCACTCCTCAGGCGTGCGCCGGGCGGCCGCGTCATCGCGGGAGGACACCCCGCGCACGCGCCAGGCGCCCGCGCCGTGCAGCTCCACGCGGTCGCCGGCGTAGAGCTTGCGGCCGCGGCGGAGCTCCACCGCGCCGTTGACGCGCACACGCCCGGCCTGCACCGCCGCCTTCGCCTCCCCACCCGTGCGCACGGCGCCGCAGAGTTTGAGAAAGGCGTCGAGCTTGATGGGCAGGACGGCGACGTCCACGGGTACCTCGCCCATGGCTCAGGAGATGCGCATCGGCAGGAGGAAGTATTCGAACTCGTCGCCCTCGCCGGAGAAGCGCGCCGCGCCGATCGGACCGGAGAACGCGCATCGCACCGACTCGCCGCCCACATGGCGCAGGCCGTCGAGGAGGTAGCGCGCGTTGAAGGCGATCTCAAGGCCTTCCCCGCGCACGTCCGCCTCCACGAAGTCCTCCGCCGCACCGATGTCCACCGCTTGTGCGGCGAGCGTGACGCCGCCGGGCGCCACGACCATGCGCACGGCGTTCGGCTGGTCCGGTGCACCGGCGATGAGCGCGGCCCGTTCGCAGGCGTCCACGAACGCGCGCCGGTCGACGTCCATCTCGGCAATGTAGGATTTCGGCATCATGTCGAGCACGGCCGGGTACTGGCCGCTCAACACCGTCGTCTGGAAGAGGATGCCGTTCGCCTCGGCAAGCAGCCGGTTGTCGCGCATGCCGAGCCGCAGGATCTCTTCGCCCTCCCCGAGAAGCCGCGCGAGCTCCTGCAGCGTGCGGCCGGGGACGACGACTTCAACCCCGTCGTCCTCGACGGCGACGCCCTCGCCACGATAATGCGCCACGCGGATGCCGTCCGTGGCCACAGCGTGGAAGCCGGTCGGCGCAAGGCGCAGCTGCACGCCCGTGAGGATGGGGCGCATGTCGCTCGTCGAGACAGCGAAGCCGGTGCGCTGCACCGCATCGCGGAAGCGGTCCTGCGGCACCTCGAGGGCCGCGCCGTCGAAGTCCGCGGCGATGAGCGGAAACTGCTCATGCGGGAAACCATGGATGCGGTACTGCGACCGGCCGAAGCGCAGCGTCGCCTGCGCGCGCTCACCTTCCGTGGCGACCTCGATCTCGCCGAACGGTGCGCGCCGCACAAGCTCCACCACGTACCGCGCGGGCAGGACGACGGCTCCCTCCTCGCGCACCGTGGCGGGGATCGTCGTGCGCAGCGCGGTTTCCAGGTCCGTCGCGGAGAGCGTGAGCGCTCCGGCCCGCGCCTCAAAGAGGATGCCCGTCAGCACCGGCAGCGTGGTGCGGGATGCCGTGCTGCGCTGCACCATTTGCAAGGCGGCGGCGAGGTCTTCCTGCTGGACGGTGATCTGCATGTCCGGCCTCCTTCAGGTTCTAAGAGTCGATGCTTGACAGTAGTCGTAGTAGACGGCGGCGGATCTTGTGGACAACGGTCATCCGTCGCTCTGTGACGGCGTCCGAGGTTGTGGACGCGGTGTGGATGACGGTGTGGATGGGACGGGACCTGTCCACAGTCTCCCGGCTCGGGTGGAGGAGGCTGTGGACAGCGGCGCGTTCATCCCCAGCCTGTCCACCGTCCATCCACGGCGTCTCCCCAGCTTTGTCCACATGTCACCCGGTGATGCGCTTGCGCAGGTGCTGGATCGTCTGGCGCAGTTCGGGGTCGGTCTTGAGCTCGCGGCTGATCTTCTCGTGCGCGTGGAGAACGGTCGTGTGGTCGCGGCCGCCGAACTCCTCCCCGATGCGCGGCAGCGAAAGGTCCGTGAGCTCACGGCAGAGGTACATCGCGACCTGCCGGGCGAACGCCACCTGCCGTGTTCGCTTGCGGATCTTGAAGTCCTTGTGGTCGATCATGAAATGCTCGGCCACGACGTCTTGGATGAGCCGCACCGTGATGGCACGGGTCTTCTTCTGCGGGAGAATGTCCTTCAACGCGTCCTGTGCCAGGTCGAAGTCGATCGTCCGCTGGTGCAGGCTCGCATACGCCACAAGCCGGATGAGCGCGCCCTCGAGCTCGCGGATGTTCGTGTCGATGCGCTCCGCGATGAAGAGGAGGACGTCGTCCGGCACCTTGAGGCGGTCGAGCTGCGCCTTCTTCCTCAAGATGGCGATGCGCGTCTCAAGGTCCGGCGGCTGGATGTCGGAGATGAGGCCCCACTCGAAGCGGGAGCGGAGGCGCTCCTCCAATGTGGGGATGTCCTTCGGCGGACGGTCGCTGGACAGCACGATCTGCCGCTCCGCCTCATACAGGGCGTTGAAGGTGTGGAAAAACTCCTCCTGCGTGCTCTCCTTGCCGGCGAGGAACTGGATGTCGTCGACAAGGAGGATGTCGACGTTCCTGTAGCGTGCCTTGAACTCGACGGTGCGCCGGTCGCGGATGGAGTTGATCATCTCGTTCGCGAAGGTCTCGCTGGAGATGTAGACGACGCGGCGGCGGGGGTCGCGCTTGAGCACGGTGTGCGCGATGGCCTGCATGAGGTGCGTCTTGCCGAGGCCGACGCCGCCGTAGAGGAACAGCGGGTTGTAGGCCTTGGCGGGCGCCTCCGCGACCGCGAGCGCGGCCGCGTGGGCGAGGCGGTTGCCGCTGCCGACGACGAACGTGTCGAAGGTGTACTTCGGGTTGAGCGCCGGCGTGTCGAATTCCGCGGCGGCGTAGGAGGCCGGAGAGGCGGCGTCGTCGGCCGGCGCGGCGGCGGGCCGCTCGTCCCAGTCGAGCGCAGCGGCCGCCTCGCTCTTGTCCGGCGTGACGAACTCCACGGCGACGTCACGGTTGAGCACCAGCGAGAGGTTCGAGCGGACCTGCGCGGAGAGCTTGCCCTCCACGTAGCTGCGGACAAAGTCGTTGGGTACGGCGACGAGGAAGAGGTCATCGTAGAAGCCGAGCGGACGGGCCTTGCGGAGATACGTCTCAAAGCTGGGGCGGGGCAGCTCCCGCTCCAGAAGGGCGAGGGCTTGCGCCCAGACGGCGTCGAGGTTCTCCAGGGCCACGCAGGTTCCCTCCGAAGCGAAATTTGAGCCGTCGTTGTCCACACTGGTATCCACAGGCGAAGCCGGCGCTGGACGGCGCCGCGCCGGCGGCGTCCAGCGCCGGGCGTGCGCCGACTATTAAGGAAGAGAGAGGTTGCGCCGCGGTTCCCGCAACGTGGCGCGGGGCTGCGCGCGGCGAAACTTATCCACAATGTTGTGCACATGTATCCACAAGGGGCGGGACGGGTCTGTGCGCCGTGCGAACCGTACGGCCGCAGCCGGTGGGCAGCCGCAGCCGGCGCCGCGGCGGGACGGGGCAGGGCGGGTGTGCACAAAGTTATCCACACAATTATCCACAGGAACACCCCAAGCGACGGAGAAAAGAGGCGCATTCTCAAGAATGCGCCGGCAGACCCTCCGCGAGATACCGACATACTAGCAGAGCTATCCAGATTCGACAATGCGGGTCTTTCACGGCGTGCGGCCCGGTCAATTGACGGTGCCGGGCCGGTTCGGGTAAACTTGCATCGGCTTTCAGCGGGCGTAAGCGCCCGCCTTTTTTCACGGTCCGTGGAGGTCGATCGTCATGAAGCGCACCTACCAGCCGAAGAAGCGCACGCGGGAGCGCGTGCACGGCTTTCGCCGGCGGATGAAGACGCCCGGAGGGCGGAAGGTTCTTAAGCGCCGCCGCCTGAAGGGGCGCGCCCGCCTCTCCTGGTAGCATGCTCGCCCGTGGGCTGCGCCTGCGGTCCAGCCGGCGCATCGCGGCCGCGTTCCGTGAGGGGCGGCGGCTCTCCGGAGATATGGTCTCGTTGGTATGGCGCGCCCGGGAGGACGGTCTTCCCACGCAGGTCGCGATCACCGCGATGCGCAAGGTGGGCCGCAAGCCCGCGCGCAACCGCGCGCGGCGCCGCCTGCGGGCGGTCGTGCAGGCGCTGGCGGGCGGTCTTCGCCCGGGGTACGACGTCATCCTCATCGCGCGGCCGCAGGCGCTGACGGCCGCGTTTGCTGTGCTGGCGGAGGAAGTGAGGTCGCTCATGGCGTCGGCAGGGGTGTGGAGCGGCGGAGGCGAACGGCCATGAGGCTCGGCGCGGCGTGCGCCGTGGCGGCGATCCGCGTGTACCAGCGTTGGATCTCTCCGGTGAAGGGGCCGACATGCCGGTTCCGCCCGACATGCTCGGAATACGCCATTGAAGCGCTGGAGCGCCATGGGCTCGTGCGCGGCACCTGGCTGGCGGTCCGGCGGCTTATGAGGTGCCACCCGCTCCATCCGGGCGGGTACGACCCGGTGCCATAAGGGGGAAGTGGATTGGTCGGCTTGTGGCAAAGCCTCGTCGGCGTGTTTCACAGCGTCCTGGCGGGCCTCTACGGCCTCACCGGCAATTACGGCCTGGCGATTATTCTCATCACGGTGCTCATCCGTCTGATCCTGTGGCCGTTCACTCAGGCCCAGATCAACAACATGCGCCGCATGCAGCAGCTTCAACCCGAGATTCAGAAAATCCAGAAGAAATACAAGGGCGACCAGCAGAAGATCAACGAGGAGACGATGAAGCTTCTGCGGGAGCGGAACGCCAACCCCGCGTACGGGTGCCTTCCGGTGTTGATCCAGCTGCCGGTGCTTTGGGCGCTGTTCGACGTGCTCCGCACGTTCCAGTTCAAGGGCGCGCACTTCCTCTGGGTGCCGGACCTGCACAGCCCCGATCCGTACTACGTGCTGCCGGTGCTCGCCGGGGCCCTGACGTTCGTGCAGTCGAAGATGACGACGCCGCAGCTCGGGGACAGCGCCACGGCCAGCACGCAGCGGACGATGCTCTACCTCATGCCGCTCCTCATCGTCTGGGTGACGTTGCGGCTGCCGTCGGGGCTGGCGCTGTATTGGGTGACGTCCAGCGTATTCGCGGTCCTGCAGCAGTGGGTGGCGATGCGCGGCGACGCGCCGCAGCCGCCCCAGCCGCAGCAGGGCAAGGCCTAGGGGAGCGTTGGTCATGCAGGACGAGTGGACCGGCGAGAGCGTGGAGGCGGCGGTGGGGGCGGCTCTGCGGGCGCTGGGACAACCCCGGGAGCGCGTGGAGATCGAGGTGCTCGAGGAGCCTGGAGGCGGGGTCTTCGGCATCGGCCGCCGGCCGGCGCGCGTGCGCGTGCGGTTGCGGCCCTCCTTTGGCGAGGCGGCGACCGCGTTCGTACGCGCCGTGGTGGCATACCTGGGTGAGGACGTCGAGGTGCGGGAGGCGGAGCGCGTGGAGCGCGGCTGGCGCATCGAGGTCGCCGGCCGCGCGTCCGGTGCGCTGATCGGGCGGCGCGGCCAGACGCTGCGCGCGCTGGAGTATCTCGCGGAGGTGCACGCGGCGCGGCGTTCGGGGGAGCGGGCGGCGCTCGTGCTGGATGTCAACGACTACCGCCGCCGGCGCGAGGAGGCGCTCGTGAAGATGGCGCGGCGCGCGGCGCAGGAGGTGCTGCGCTCCCGTCGAGAGCGTCGCCTCGAGGCGATGACGTCGTACGAGCGGCGCATCGTGCACATGGCCCTGCAGGGGATGCGCGGCGTGACGACGGAGAGCGAGGGCGAGGAACCGAACCGGCGCGTCGTGATCCGGCCCACGGCGGAATAGGGCGCAAGACGGCGGCGCGTCGGGCGGCGCCGGCCGCCGGGCGGCCGGACGGGGTGGCCTTCCCAGGAGGGAAGGCTTTTTTGTCAGGGGGGCGGCCGATGGAGGAGTTGGAGCGGCTGCGCGAGGGCGCAGCGGCCCTGGGCGTGGAGCTCGGCGCGCCGGAGGCGGAACGCCTGCTGCGCGTGTTGGACGAGGTTCTGGAGGCCAACCGGCGCGTGAACCTCACGGCCGTGCGCGAGCGCGCGGCGGCGCTGGAGAAGCACCTGCTCGACAGCGTGGCCGCGTGGCGTGTCTGGCGCCCGCGCGGGGACGAGCGCGTCGTGGACGTGGGCACGGGCGGGGGACTGCCGGGTCTGGCGTTGAAGGCCGTCGCGCCGGGGCTGCGGCTTGTGCTGCTGGACGCTGCGCGCCGCAAGATCGATGCCTGCCGGGACATCGTGCAGCGGCTGGGGTGGGACGGGGTTGCGGCGGTGCACGGCCGCGCGGAGGAGTGGGCGCGGGGCGACGGCCGGGAATCCCAGGACGCCGCGGTGGTGCGCGCCGTGGGCGCGCTGGACGTGGTGGCGGAACTCACGCTTCCTTGTGTCCGCCCCGGTGGCGTGGTGCTGGCATGGAAAGGGCGCCTGGACGGCGAAGAGCTCGAAGCGGGACGGCGGGCGGCGCGGGTGCTGGGCGGCGAAATCGCGACCGTCGACCGCTTCGCGCTTCCCTGGAGCGGGGCGGCGCGGGCGGTGGTCCTCATCGAGAAGGCGCGGCCGACACCGCCGCGCTACCCGCGCCGGCCGGGGATTCCCGAGAGGCGGCCGCTGGGCGGAGGGCGCGGGAAGGAGCGGAGGGATGCGGATGGCAGCGACCGATTGGCTGACACAGATTCCGGTGGATGACATCCGGCCGAACCCGTATCAGCCGCGCGCGGCGCTCGACGAGGCGGGGTTGCAGGAACTGGCGGCCTCGATCCGCGAGCACGGCGTGGTGCAGCCGATCGTGGTGCGGCCGCGGGACGACGGCTACGAGTTGATCGCCGGCGAGCGCCGGTGGCGGGCGGCGCAGCGCGCCGGGCTGCGCGAGATCCCGGCAGTCGTGCGGGAGGCGAGCGACCGCGAGGCGGCGGTGCTGGCGCTTCTTGAGAACCTGCAACGCGAGGATCTGCACTTCCTTGAGGTGGCGGAAGGGTACGCGCGGCTGCTGCGTGAGTTCGACTTGACCCAGGAGCAGCTCGCCGCACAGGTAGGACGGTCGCAGAGCGCGGTGGCGAACCTCGTGCGGCTGTTGCGCTTGCCGGCGGAGGTGCGGGAGGTTATTTCCCGGGAAATGCTCAGCGAGCGGCACGCTCGGGCGCTGCTGGCGGTGGCGGACCCAGAAGAACAGCTGCGGCTGGCGCGCGCGGCGGCGCGGCACGGGTGGACGGTGAGGGAGCTTGAGGCGGAGGTGGCGAAGCTTGCGGCGGCGGCGGCCCCGGCGCAGCGCCGCACAGCTGTGGTCAGCGACGCGCGGATCTTCCTGAACGAGTTCCGCCGGGCGGTGCGCACGCTGCAAGCGCAGGGGTTCCGTGTCGAGATGACGGAAAGCGTGGAAGAGGAGCGCATACATTTGGACATCACGATCCACCGTGAGCCCGGCGTGGTGTGGGCGGGCGGGCGGCCGCGCCGGGCGCGGCGAGCGCGGTAGGCTCGCGGGGACGGGTTCCGGCGCGGCCTCCGGCGGCGGGGCGGTGTGGAGCCCGCGCCGCGCGTAGGGGACGGCGTGAAGGAAGCGGCGCGGCTGGCGGAGGAACCCGCAGGCCGGCCGTGGAAAGTGCGCGACATGCGGGAGGGCGAGGATGAGCCGGATCATCGCGATCGCCAACCAGAAGGGCGGCGTCGGGAAGACGACCACGACCGTGAACCTGGCGGCGTGCCTTGGCCTTCTCGGTCAGCGCGTGCTGGTGATCGATGCGGACCCGCAGGGCAACACGACGAGCGGTCTGGGCGTGGAGAAGGCGTCCCTCGAACGCACGATCTATGACGTGCTGGTAGAGGACGCGCCCTTAGAAGAGGTCGTGGTGCCGGTGCGCTCTGTGGTGAACGTGCACCTGGCGCCGGCGACGATCGACCTGGCGGGCGCGGAGGTCGAGCTGGTGCTGGCCATTTCACGTGAAACAAAGCTGAAGCGAGCCCTCGCTCCGGTCGCGCCGCGGTACGACTTCGTCCTGATCGACTGCCCCCCGTCGCTCGGCCTTCTGACGGTGAACGCGCTCACGGCGGCGCAGGCCGTGCTGATCCCGATCCAGTGCGAGTACTATGCGCTGGAAGGCGTCACGCAACTGCTCAAGACGATCGAGATTGTGAGGACCAACCTGAATCCGGACCTGCAGATCGACGGCGTCGTCCTGACGATGTTCGATGGGCGGACGAATCTCGCGATCCAGGTGGTTGAGCAGGTGAAGAAGCACTTCCGCGACCGTGTGTATGGCACGATCATCCCCCGCAACGTCCGCCTGAGCGAAGCGCCGAGCCACGGCCTGCCGATCGCGCTGTACGATCCGAAATCGCGCGGTGCCGAAGTGTACCGAGAGCTGGCGGAGGAGGTGCTGGAACGTGCCCGCGCCCAAGAGAGGTCTCGGCAGGGGGCTTGACTCGCTGCTGCCGTCCTTGGAACCGAGGGACGGTGAAACGGCGCATCAGGTGGAGATCGAGCGCATCGAGCCCAACCCCCACCAGCCGCGGCGGCGCTTCGATGAGGCGGCGCTGGCGGAGCTGGCGGACTCGGTGCGCCAGCACGGCGTGCTGCAGCCGCTGATCGTGAGGCGCCAGGGCGACCGCTACCAGATCGTGGCGGGGGAGCGCCGCTGGCGGGCGGCGCAGCTGGCCGGGCTGAAGACGGTGCCGGTCGTGGTGCGCGACGTCGACGACCAGCAGATGACGGAGATCGCGCTGATCGAGAACCTGCAGCGCGAGGATCTCAACCCGATCGAGACGGCGCGTGCGTATCAAGCGATGATGGACAAGCTGGGCCTCGACCAGGAGGGGCTCGCCCGCCGGGTGGGCAAGAGCCGCTCGGCGGTGGCCAACAGCCTGCGGCTGCTGAGCCTTGAGGAGGAGCTGCAGGAGCAGGTGGCGTCCGGACGGCTGACGGAGGGCCACGCGCGGGCGCTCCTCGCCTTGCCGCCGGGGGAGGCGCGGCGTCAGGCGGCGCGGCGCATCGTCGACCAGGGCCTGTCCGTTCGGGAGACGGAGGCGCTGGCGCGCGAGCGCAGCGCGCGGGTGGGGCCGCGGTCGCGGCGCCCGCGCTCAGCGGAGGTGGCCGACCTGGAACGCGCCCTGAAGGAGGCGCTGGCGGCGCCCGTGCGCATTCGTCCGGGCGCGCGCAAGGGGATGATCGAGATCACATACTTCGGAGACGAAGACCTGGAGCGCCTTGTGCACCGGATGATCGGCACGCGGCCGGCCGAGGGAGCGGGGCTCATTTAGCGCAGCGGGCCACCTGGCGCGCCAGGGCGCTGTCGGTTTCACGTGAAACGCGTCGCCTGGTCCACCGAGAGGAGACCCTGATTGGTCGGCACCATCGTGAACACCGCCGCGATTTGTGTGGGCACTTTGCTTGGACAGACCGTTTTCCGGCGCATCACCCGGGACTGGCATCGCTCGGCGCTGCAGTCCGTTGGGCTGGGCGTCGTTTTCATCGGCGCCTCGACGGCGCTCGACGCTTTCCGCCATTGGGCGATCCAGCTGGTGCTGGCGCTTGTCGTCGGCAACCTCGTGGGAGAGGCGTTGCGCATTGAGGACCGTCTTCAGGCGCTGGAGCGCCGCGGCCCGGGCGCCGGAAGCGGCGACGACGAGCGGGAGGGCGGGCTGGCGAAGGGCTTCCTTGCGGCCACGCTGCTCTTCGCCGTCGGTCCCATGGCCATCCTCGGCGGGATTCAGGACGGCCTCGGCCCGCAGCCCACGATCCTCTTCACGAAGTCCGCTCTGGACGGCTTGAGCGCCATCGTGCTCTCGGCGACACTGGGTATCGGCGTCATCTTCGCCGCCCTGCCCGTCCTCGCCATTCAGGGTGGTGCAGCTCTGCTGGCGGCGCAGCTGGCGCCGGTGATGACGCCGGACATCGTCGCCGCCATCAGCGGCGTCGGCGGCACTTTGATCACCGCGATCGGCCTCAACATGCTGGGGGCCACGCGGGTGCGCGTCGCGGCGCTCCTGCCGGCCATCGTGCTCGCCCCGCTGGGCGTGTGGCTGACCCACGCGCTGGGCTGGGGCTGAGGCGGCTCCGGTTCCGGCGACGCGCGCCGCACGGATGAGGAGGATCGCCCACTTTGGACCTCGAGACCTTCTTGCGCTCCACCGACCTGCAGTTCGCCGCCGCGGCGGCGCTGCTTGCGCTTGTAGCGACAGCCCTGGCGCTCTCCGCCTGGCTGCGGCTGCGCCGTCTCCAGCGGCGCCTGCGCGCCTTCCTGCCGCCGGATGCCGGGGCGGACGTGGTCGAGGCGCTGGCCGCCGTCGCCGAGCGGCTGGCGGCACTGGAGCGGACGGCGGAAGAGCTGGCGGCCGGCGACGCCGCGCTCCGGGCGGAGGTGGCGCGCCGCATCGGCACGCCGGCCGTCGTGCGCTTCAACGCCTTTCCCGGCATGGGCAGCGAACTCAGCTTCGCGGTGGCGCTCCTCGACGACGACGGCACGGGCGTGGTGCTCTCGGCCATCCAAGGGCGCGAGGACGTGCGCGTGTACGCGAAGCCGGTGCAGCGGGGACGGTCTCCGTATCTCCTGACTCCAGAGGAAGAACGCGCCATCCAGTCGGCAGGAAGACGACAAGAGGTGACGAACTAAAGAAGTCCGACCTCGCCGGCGCGGAGGGGGACAACCCGCCGGGATACAGCTGGGTCCGTCAGGGGGAGACGCATGCCGCCGTCGAACGACGGGCGCTTCCTCACGATCCTTCTCTTGCCCGGCGGCACCGGGCGGTCGCGCACGGTGCGCATTCCCGTCTGGCTGCCGAAGGCCCTTCTCTTCGCCGGCCTGTCGGCGCTGTTCGCGCTCTTCCAGTTTTCCCACGATTATCGGGCCATGGCGCGCCACATGGAGGAGCTGCGCCGTCTCCAGGAGGTCAACGCACAGCAGGCGCAGGACCTGGCCGAGACGCGCGCGCAGATCGCCGCCCTTCAGGAGGAGTTGGCGCGCATCCAGGAGTTGGACCGCACGCTGAGGGCGGAGTTGCACATCGAGAACGCGCCGCAGAGCGCGCTGCCCCCCGCCTCGACGAGCGCCGCCGTGCAGTCCGCCGCGCCGGCCGCCCGCGCGGGCGCCGCGCCGGCGATCCAGGCTGGGGCCGCCGCCCAGGTTCAGGCCGGCGCCGCCTCGGCCGTCCAGGCCGGCGGCGTGCCCGGCGCGGGCGCGGTTCCCGCGGCGTCCGTGGAGAGCGGCACCGCCACAAGCCTGCGTGCGCCCAGCGCCGGCTTTGCCGTCACGGAAGCGGCGGCGAGCGTTCCCCTCGCACCCGGGGCCGCGGCCCCGGGGGGCGGAGCGCTGCTCTCGGCGGCGCTCAAACAGCAGGCGGCCGCGCTCGTGCAGCAGGCGGAGCGCCAGCTGGCCAGTCTGCAGCAGATCCAGAACGCCGCCGCCCAATACATCCGCGCGGCAGCCCACTTCCCGGACGCGTGGCCGCTGGCCGGCGCGATCACGTCCACCTTCGGCTACAGGCGCTCGCCTCTCGGCTGGGGGCGAGAGTTCCACGAGGGCATCGACCTCGCCGCGCCGTACGGGGCGCCCATCCGCGCGGCGGCGGCGGGGGTCGTGGTGCACGCCGGCTGGCTGCCCGGCTTCGGCCGCGCGGTGAAGATCGATCACGGCAACGGGCTCGTCACCCTCTATGGGCACCAGTCGCGCATCAAGGTGAAGGTGGGGCAGTCCGTCAAAAAGGGGCAGGTCATCGGCTACGTCGGGAGCAGCGGCCTCAGCACCGGCCCGCACCTCCACTTCGGCGTGTACCGCAACGGCGTGCCCGTGGATCCCTTGCCCTATCTGACGAGCGACCTGTATCAGTACCTGAAGAAGTAGCGCGCCGGCGGGGCCTGGCGCGCGGCGTAGACCTTCGGAAGATGGCCACCGCCGTGAGGAGCGAGGGAGGGCCCGCATGAGGCGGCGCGACGTCAAACCGGCGCCGGACCAGGTGGAGACGATCATCGGCCGCAACACGACCTTCCAGGGCGTGCTCCAGTCCGCGGGGGCTGTGCGCGTGGAGGGGCGCGTGCAGGGGGAGATCCGCGCGGAGGGCGACGTGTACGTGACGGAGACGGCCGTCGTGGAAGCGCAGATCCACGGGCGGCAGGTGGCGATCGCCGGCGAGGTGAGGGGCGATGTGCACGCGGCCGCGCGCCTGGACCTCGTCGGCACGGGGAAGCTCGTCGGTGACTTCTACGCGCCGAAGATCGTCGTGGCGGAGGGCGCCACGTTCGAGGGGCGCTCGCACATGACCGGCCTGGACGCGGCGGCCGGCGAAGCGGCGGCGGCTGGCGGCCGATGACGGAGCGGGCGCTCATCGTCGTCAACCCGAAGGCGGCCGCCGGGCGCGCGCTGCGGCTGTGGCGCGCCGTGGAGCCGGAGGTGCAGGCCGCCTTCGCCTGCGAGGTGCGCCTCACCGAGCGGCCGCGCCACGCCACGGAGCTCGCGCGGGCCGCCGTGCAGGCGGGCGTGCGGACCGTCGTGGCGGTGGGCGGGGACGGCACGGTGCATGAAGTCGTCAACGGCCTCGCTCAGACGGACGCCGTGCTCGGCATCCTGCCCTTCGGCACGGGCAACGACTTCGCCCGCGCGCTGGGCATCCCCTTGCACGCCGGCGGCGCCGTGGCCGTGCTGCGCGGCGGCGCGCCGCGCGTCGTCGACCTCGGCCGCGTGCACGGCCACTTCTACGTCCAGGTGGCCGGCACCGGCTTCGACGCCGTCGTGGCGAAGCGCGTGAACGAGAGCGGCCGCGCCGGCAAGGGCGCCCTGCCCTACGTGCTCTCGATCCTCTCGACGCTCTTCACGTACCGCAACGCCGACCTGCGCCTCGCCGCCGAGCGCCGGCTGCAGGGCCGCGCGCTCCTCCTGGCCGTGGGCAATACGTCCTTCTACGCCGGGGGCATGAAGGTCTGCCCCGGCGCCGATCCCGCCGACGGTCGACTCGACTGGTGCTGGGTGGGGGATCTTTCGAAACTCGAAACGCTTTCCGCTCTGCCGCGCGTCTTCGGCGGATCCCATGTGCGCCTGCCGAAGGTGGCCACCGGGCGCGCGCCCGCGGTGGAGGTCGAGGGGCCGGCGGACCTCCCCGTGCACGCCGACGGCGAGTACGTGGGCACGCTGCCGGCCCGCTTCGAGTGCGTGCCGCGCGCGCTGCGGGTCATCGCGCCCGCCTAGAGCGCCCCGGGCGCCTCCGGCTGCGGGGCGGCGCCGCGCGCGGCCGCCACCTGTCCCGGGGCGAGGGGCGCCCCGCCGTCCACGGCGCGCGCGCCGTGCGCGGACGGCGCCGGCCAGCGCGCCGCGGCGAGCAGCAGCGCGTCGCTGATCACGCGCGCGAGACCCATCACCACGCTGAGCCGCGTGTTCTGCAGGATCAGGTACTCCATGAAGCCGCCCACGTTGACGGTACCGGTGAGGGCGACGTCGCCTACCCACGGGAGGGACTTGTTCACGCCGGCGCCGGGCTGCAGGGGACCGCGGCTGAGGCTCACGGTGCCGATGTTCTCAAGCCGCCCGAGACACGCGTCCACCGCGACGATAAAGCTGTCCGGCGCGTCGCGGGAGAGGTCTCCCAGGACCCGTTCGAGGTTGGAGGCGTGCACGGGCTCGTCGACCGTGCCGAGGACCTGCCAGGGGCAGCCGCGCTCCAGGAGCCGCGTGCCGACGAGCGGCCCGAGGGCGTCGCCGGTGGAGCGGTCCGTGCCGATGCACAGCACCACCACCGGCCGGCCGCGCGCTCCGGCCTCCTCCATATGCGCCGTGAGGTGAAGGGCCACGCGCTCGGCGGCGTCCGCCTCGTCGGCGCGGATGCGCAGGTCGGCGCGGGGCCGTACGCCGGCTCGTCGCTCGAGCATGGGACCCTCCTGCCACCGGGGTGTTCGCAGTATATGGACGGCGGCGGCCGCATATGCATCGGCGCGAGGTGAGCCGGTGCGGTTGCGGCGCGGTGGCTCCGGGGCGTGGCGGGACGCGGCCGCGGTCGCGTCCGTCTTCGCGGGCGGCGTCGTCGGCGCCGGCTTCGCCTCGGGGCGGGAGCTCTGGCAGTTCTTCGCCGCCTACGGAACGGCCGGCGTGCTCGCGGCGGCGCTCTCCGGCGCCGGCTTCGCGGCGGCGGGGGCGCTTGTGGTGGCGGCCCTGCGCCTCTCGCCGGGCGCGGGCGGCGGCGCCGGCCACCCGGCGCTGCTCCACGCGCTGCCGGCGCCGGCGGCGCGCTTCTTCGACGTCCTCTTTACGCTGTTTCTCTTCGTCGGCCTGGCCGTCGTGCTCTCCGGCGCCGGCGCTCTCCTCGAAGAGCAGTGGGGCTCGCCGTACACCCTCGGCGTGGCCTCGCTGGCAGTACCGGTCGGCGGCGCGCTCCTCATGCGGGAGCGCGGCTTCGTCTGGGCGAACACGGCGCTCACGCCGCTCCTTGTGGCGCTCATGCTGGCGCTCTTCGCTCGGGTGCTGGCGTCCCCGCCGGAGGGCGGCGCGCCCGCTGTGCCGCCGCCCGGCACGGCGCTGCCGGCGCCATGGTGGTGGGCGATGCTCCTCTACGTGGCCTACAACATGCTTGTGGGCGCGGTGGCGATCGCCTCGCTCGACCCGTCGCGCCTCCGCTCCCGCGGAGCGTTCGGCGGCGCGGCGGCCGGCGGCCTGGTGCTGGGCCTCTTGGCGGCGGCCGGCACGGCGGCCCTCCTCGCGCACGCCGGCTTTGCGGCCGCCTTCGACGTGCCGTTCGCGGCCCTGGCGCGGCGCCTCGGGCCGGCCTGGAGCGCCCTCTACAGCGTGGCCCTCTACGCGGCGCTGGCGACGACGGCCCTCGCGAACGCGCAGGGGCTGGCCGCCCGCTTCCGCGGGGCGGCGCCGCGGCTGCCCGAGCGTTGCCTGCCCGGCCTCTTCCTCGTCGCGGCGCTGCCCTTCACGCGCTTCGGCCTGGGGTGGCTCGTGCGCGTCGTCTACCCGGCCGCCGGCTACGCCTCGCTCCTGCTCCTCGCCGCGCTGCCGCTGATCGTGCTGCGGCGCTGGTTGGAGGCGCGTGCCGGCTAGCCTACAATGGGCCTGGGAGCGAGGCCATGCCGCGCAATCCGGTCGACTGGGCCATCCTCGTGCTGCTTCTCTTGGGTGCGCTCGCGGGCGCGCGCCGCGGGCTCGTCGCGGCCGCCTTGGGCGCGCTGGGGCGGGCCGCGGCCTTCGCGCTCGCGCTCTGGGGCGGGCCGCGGCTCCTCAGCGCGGCCGACGCCGCCTGGCACGTGCGGCCACAGGCGGCCGCGTGGCTGGCGGCGCACGGCCCGCTGCCGGCCGGGTTCGCCGAACGCGCCGCGGCCGCGCTGCGCGCCTTCGCGCCGCCGGGTGCAGCGGCGCCGGCGGCCGCGGGCCCGGCGGCGCCGCCGGCGGGCGGCGCGGCGGCCATGTACGCGCTCCTGGGGAACCTCCTGCTTGAGGTGCTGGCGGCGGCCGTCATCTACCTCGTGGCCGGCGCGCTCATCGCCGGCCTGGTGCAATCCTTCGCCGGCCTCGCGCGCGCGGCCGGGCCCCTGGCCGCGCTGGACCGCGCCGCCGGAGCGGTGCTGGGCCTCGCGGAGGCGGCGCTCACGGCAGCGGTGCTCGTGGCCGCCGTGACGAGCCTCGCCGCTCTCGCGCCGGCGTCCGCCTGGGCGCGGGCGGTGGACGGCTCCGCGTGGGGAGGCGCGCTGCTCGGCGGGCTCGACCGCGCCGTCGTCTTCGTCCAGCAGCACGCGGCCTGGCGCGGGCCGCTCGGCGGGTGAGCGCCGTGACGCACGCCTTCGCGTCTCTCGCGGGTGTCGTGCCGTCCCTCGCCGCCTGCTCCGCCGGCGGACGCGTCGCGGCCTGCCTCGGCGCCCTGGGCCTTGAGGCCGGCGCGGCGCTTCTCCAGGCGGCGGCCGTCATCCTCGCGGGGCATATCCTCGCCCGCCTCCTCGGAGCCGTCCTCGACCGCTTCCTCGACCACACCCGCGCCTCGGGCCTGCCCGGCTTCGACGAGACGCGCGCCGCCACCGTGCGCGGCCTCATGAAGAGCCTCCTCCGGTACGCGATCGACTTCCTCGTCCTGGTCACGGTCCTGGCCGGCTGGGGGGTGCCGGTCAGCGGGCTGCTCGCCGGCGCCGGCATCGCCGGCCTGGCGGTGGGCTTCGGCGCGCAGAACCTCGTTCGCGACGTCATCACCGGCTTCTTCCTGCTCTTCGAGGACCAGTTCCGCGTGGGGGAGCACGTGGAGTTGGCCGGCGTCTCCGGCGTCGTCGAGGACATCGGTTTCCGCATCACGCGCGTGCGCGACTTCGGCGGCCAGCTGCACATGGTGCCGAACGGGCAGATCGAGCGTGTCACGAACTACAGCCGCGGCAGCATGCGGCTGCTTGTGACGGTGCGCGTCGACTACAATGAAGATTTGGACCACGTGGAGCAGGTGCTCAACGAGGTCTGCGAGCGCTTCCGCCGAACCTGGACCACGCTCACCGAGGGGCCGCAGTTGCTGGGCGTGCAGGAGATCCGTGACGCGGCCGTCGAGTACCTCGTCTGGGGGCGTGCGCAGCCGGGCGAGCAGTGGGCCGCCGAGCGCGCGCTGCGCAGGGAGATCAAGAAGGCGCTCGACGCAGCCGGTATCCGCGCGCCGTACCCGCAGCGCGTCGCGGTTGTGTCGGAGGAGGCGGCCGCGCCGGCGCCGGCGGCCCCCGCGGCGGCTGCAGCCGGCGCCGCGCCGGCGCCGGCGGCCCAGGGTACCGCGCCCGCCGCCGCGGACGCAGAAGCCCTGCGCCGCACGGCTGAGCGTGCCCGCAGCGGCGAGGCCGGGCCGCCGGAGCCGGGGGAGCCCCCGCCCAGCGAGCGGCAGGCGTCCGCCGGAACCGGCGAGGCGGCGGACGCGGAGCGCCGGAAGGAGGGGTGACGGTGGTGCGCGGCCCTCTGCCCCTGCACCTGGGCGACGTCGTCCGCCTGAAGAAGCCGCACCCGTGCGGCTCCGACCGCTGGGAAATCGTGCGGGTGGGCGCCGACCTGCGCCTGAAGTGCCTCGGCTGCGGCCACCTGGTGCTTCTGCCGCGCAGCCGCGTGGAGAGCCGCATCCGCGAGATCTACCCGGCGTCCGCGCCGCCGGGCGCGCCGCCGTTGAAACCCGGACGCGACCTGATATAATGTCATGTGATTTGCCATCACGCCCTGTCCCATAACCATTGGCGAAGATCCTTCCTGCCCGCCGGAGCGGCGTGATCCGCGGGCCAATGTCCAGAGGAAGGAGGTGCGGTCGTGCGCGCCTACGAAGCCCTGATCCTTCTCGATCCCACGCTCGACACCGAACAGATCGAGCAGACCATGCGCCGTTTCCTCGAAGCCGTGCAAAAGAACGGCGGTGTGATCGAAAACCTGGAACCGCTGGGGCGCCGGCGGCTCGCGTATGAGATCCGCGGCCACCGGGAGGGCATCTACGTCCTCATGACGTTCCGCTCCACGTCCCAGGCGCCGAACGAGCTGCGCCGCGCGCTGCGTCTTTCGGACAGCGTGCTGCGCTCCATGGTGGTGCGCGCGCCGGAGAAGAGCGCTGCCAAGGCGGGCGCCGCCGGCGAGGAGTCCCGCGCGGCTTCGGAGCCGGCGGAGGCCCCGGAGGGGTCCCCGGCGGCGGTCGAAGCGCGGTAAGGTGGCGGTGATGTGCTGAACCATGTCGTCCTCATCGGCCGGCTCGTGCGCGACCCGGAACTGCGCTACACGCCGGGCGGCGTCGCCGTCGGCTCCTTCACGGTCGCCGTGGACCGGCCGTTCACGAACCAGCAGGGCGAGCGCGAAGCCGACTTCATCGACGTCGTCGTGTGGCGGCAGCTCGCCGAGACGTGCGCCAATCACCTGAAGAAGGGGCGCCTTGTGGCCGTCGCCGGCCGCCTGCAGATCCGCTCGTACGAGACGCAGGACGGCCAGAAGCGGCGCGCGGCGGAGGTCGTCGCCAACGAGGTGCGCTTCCTCGACCGGCCCGCGCGCCCGGCGGCGGCCGGCGGGGACGCGGCCGACGCGCTCGGCACCGAGGTTCCCTTCGACGACGAGGACGTGCCGTTCTAGAGCGAATTCGAGAGTCCGCAGGCGAGGGGGGTCATCCGCTTGGCTCGACGCGACAAGCGCCGGCGCCGCAAGGTCTGCAGCTTCTGCGTCGACAAGATCGACGTCGTCGACTATAAGGACACAAGCCGCCTGCGCCGTTACATCAGCGAGCGCGGCAAGATCCTGCCGCGGCGCATCACGGGCAACTGCGCACGCCACCAGCGGCAGCTGACGACGGCCATCAAGCGCGCGCGCTACATGGCGCTTCTGCCGTTCACGGTGGAATGAGCCGGCACGCGGGCGGCGGCCGAGGCGCGGCATCCGGCGGGAAGGGCGGAGGCCCTTCCCGTTTTCCGCAAGGGAGTGGCGCGGTGAACGGCAGGTGGGACCGGTGAGGCCGCTGGCGACGCGCGCCGTCACGGAGGGCGCCCTCATGGCGGCGCTCACGGTGGTGCTCGTGCTGGCCGCAGCGTACGTGCCGGCCCTCGGTTTCGTGCTCACGTTCTTCCTGCCGGCGCCGGCGGCCGCTGTCACCGTGCGGCACGGGCCGGCCGCCGCCTTCCTCAGCGTGGCTGCCGCGGCGGTGCTGCTGGCGCTCTTTCTCGGCCCCGTGCAGGCGCTGGGGGCCGTGTTGAGCTTCGCCTTCCTCGGCCTGGCCTTCGGCTTCGGTCTGCGGCGCCGCTGGGACGCCGGCCGCACGATCCTCCTGGGAGCGCTCGCCGTGGCCGTGACGGCGGTGCTGGCGGTCCTCTTCACGCGCCTCGTTTTCCACCAGGACATCCTCGCCCTGATGCGGGACAGCCTGGACAGCACCGTGCGGCGGCTCGCGGCCTCCCGCCTGCCCTCCGCGCGCGCCACCGCGGAGATGCTGCAGGCCATGCTGAAGCAGATCCGGGAGCAGCCGCTCATGATGATCGCGCCGGCGGCCGCGGCCGTGGTGGCGATGTCGGCCGTCTACTACGCGGCCATGCGCCCGCTCTTCCGCCGCACCGGCGTGGAAGCTCCGCGGCTCACCTCCTTCGCCGCGTGGACGGTGCCGCGTTCCGTGGCGTGGGCGTGGCTGGGGGTGATGGGGCTCACGCTCCTCAGCCTGCGGCCGGAGTGGAAGTGGCTCGCACCGCTTGCGCAGAACCTGTCCTACGCCGCGGTGGCCGTCTTCACGGCCGTCGGCGCCTCGGTGGCGTACTTCTTCCTGCGCTACTGGGGACTGGGCGTGGCGGCGGCCGGGATTCTCGCCGTCTACGCCTCGCTCACGCCGCTCGGTCAGGTCGTCGTGCTCCTGGGGCTGTGGGACGTGCTCGCCGGCCTGCGGGCGCGCTTCCTCGACCGGCTGCCGGCGGGCCACCCGCTGCGCGCGGAGATCGGCGAGGCGGCCCTGGAGCGGCTGAAAGGGAGGGTTCCGCAATGAAGGTCGTGCTCTTGCAGGAGGTCAAGGGGCTGGGCCGCGCCGGCCAGACGGTGGACGTGGCCGACGGCTACGCGCGCAACTTCCTCATCCCGCGGCGCCTGGCGAAGCCCGCCACGGAGGCCGCGCTCAAGGAGATCGAGGAGGAGCGCCGCCGGCAGGCTGAGAAGGCGGACCGGGAACGCCGCGCGGCCCAGGAGGCGAAGGCGAAGCTCGATCACGCGGAGATCGTCTTCCGCGCGCGCGCCGGCGAGGGCGGCAAGCTGTTCGGGTCGATCACCGCGCAGGACGTCGCCGAGAGGATCGCCCAAGAATTCGGGCTGGCCGTCGACAAGCGCCGCGTGGAGCTGGAAGGCGCCATCAAGGCTGTGGGTCGGTATCCGGTCCGCGTGCGCGTGCACCCGGAGGCCGTGGCGCAGGTGGAAGTCGTCGTGTTGCCGGAGGCGGATTGACCATGGGGCGTTTCGTGCGGCATGGCGGCGGGCGCGACCTCGTGGAGGAATACGAGCGCAAGGTCAACGCCCTCTACGGGGTCCTCGCCGACATCTACGGCTCCGACCGCGTCGTGCTGAAGGCGGGCAAGGTGGGGGCCCTGAGCGGCATGCGCTCCGAGAACCTCGGGGAGCGCATCGTGGCGCTGCAGCGCCTCGTCTACGACGACCCCACCATCGACGAGCCGCCGCGCTTCTCGGAGATCCCGGAGGTGCTGGCGGAGCTTGAGGAGGAGCTCGCCGACCTCCTCGCACGCCGCACGGTGGAGGACGAGATCGAGCAGAAGATCCAGGACCGCATGGCCCAGAAGCACGAGGAGTACGTGGCCGACATCCGCGCGCAGGTGATGCGCGAGATCTCCCCGGAGACGGCGGAGACGAAGCGCAAGCTCGAGCGGCTGCAGCAGATCGAGCAGCGCGGCCTCGCACGCTCGCTCGCCGAGGTGCTGCGCCCGAAGCGCTTCGAGGAGGTCATCGGCCAGGACGCCGCCGTGCAGGCGCTCCTCGCCAAGCTGGCCTCGCCGTACCCGCAGCACATCCTCCTCTACGGGCCGCCCGGCGTCGGCAAGACGACGGCCGCGCGCTTGGCGCTGGAGGCCGCGCGGGAGCGGCAGGGCTCGCCCTTCTCGAAGGACGCGCCGTTCGTCGAGGTGGACGGCACCACGCTGCGCTGGGACCCGCGGGAGGTGACGAACCCGCTCCTCGGCTCGGTCCACGACCCGATCTACCAGGGGGCGCGCCACGACTTCGCCGAGGGTGGTGTGCCGGAGCCGAAGCTCGGCCTCGTCACGGAGGCGAACGGCGGCGTGCTCTTCATCGACGAGATCGGCGAGATGGACCCGATCCTGCAGAATAAGCTTTTGAAGGTGCTGGAAGACAAGCGCGTGTACTTCGAGTCGTCCTACTACGACCCGGACGACCCGCACGTGCCGGAGTACGTGCACAAGCTCTTCCGCGAGGGCGCGCCGGCCGACTTCGTCCTCATCGGCGCGACGACGCGCGATCCGGAAGACATCACGCCCGCCCTGCGCTCGCGCTGCGCGGAGATCTTCTTCGCGCCGCTCACGCCGGACGACATCCGCAAGATCGTGCGCCAGGGCGCGGAGAAACTCGGCGTGCCGATCGAGCCGGCGGCCGTCGACGACATCGCCGAGCGGACGATCGAGGCGCGCAAGGCCCTCAACATCCTCGCCGACGCCTACGCCCTGGCCGTCTACGAGGCCGGCGGGCCGGACAAGCCGGCCGCCATCCGCGCCGAGCACGTGCGCACGGCGCTCAGCGCCGCGCGCGTGGGCCGCGAGGCGCGCACCCTGGCCTCCGCCACGCCGCAGGTGGGCCGCGTGATCGGCCTCGCCGTGCGCGGCTTCCTCGGTTCGGCGCTGGAGATCGAGGCAGTCGCCTACCCGGCGCGGGAGCCGGGCAAGGGCAAGATCCGCTTCAACGAGACGGCCGGCTCGATGGCGCGGGACTCCGTCTTCACCGCGGGCACGGTCCTGCGGCGCATCACGGGCAAGGACCTTGCGGACTACGACGTGCACGTCAACGTCGTCGGCGGCGGCCACATCGACGGCCCCTCCGCCGGTGCCGCGATCTTCACGGCCATCTACAGCGCCGTCGAGGGGCGTCCGGTGCGCCAGGACGTCGCCATCACGGGCGAGGTGTCGCTCTCCGGCCGCATCCAGGAAGTGGGCGGCATCCCGGAGAAGCTCTACGGAGCGCGGCAGGCCGGCGTGCGCCGCGTGGTGCTGCCGGCCGCCAACGCCGGCGACGTGCCGGACGGCCGCTTCGGCCTGGAGCTCTCCTTCGTGGAGACGGCCGACGAGGTCCTGAGGGAGCTCCTTTCGCCGCTCGGCTGAGCGCCGCGCCCAGGAACGGAGGCAGGGGAGCCGCGTGGACGCGCTCATGGACAAGGTCCCTCCGCAGAGCCTGGAGGCCGAGCAGTCCGTGCTCGGCTCCATGCTCCTCGACCGCGAGGCCATCCTCCGGGCGGCCGAGATCCTCAGCGAGGACTCCTTCTACCGCGAGGCGCACCGCCACGTCTTCCGCGCCATCCTCGACCTCACGGACCGCAACGAGGCCGCGGACATCGTCACGGTGGGCGACGAGCTGGCCTCGCGCGGCCTTCTGGAGCAGGTCGGCGGCCACGCCTACCTCAGCGAGCTGGCCAACGCCGTGCCCACGGCCGCGAACGTGGAGTATTACGCGCGCATCGTGGAGGAGAAGGCCCTCCTGCGGAAGCTCATCCAGCTCTCCGGGGAGATCGCGCGCCGCGCGTACAGCGGCGCCGACGACATCACTGAACTCCTCGACTTCGCCGAGCAGCGCATGTTCGAGCTCTCGCGCGACCGCCGCACGCGCTCCTGGGCCTACATCCGGGACGTGCTCGTCGACACCTTCGACCACATCCAGCGCATGTTCGAGAAGCAGGGCGACGTCATCGGCATCCCGAGCGGCTTCCGCGCCCTGGACGAGCTGACGAGCGGCTTCCACGAGTCGGAGCTGATCATCCTGGCCGCGCGGCCCTCGCAGGGCAAGACGGCGCTCGCGCTCAACATGGCGGCGCACGCCGCCGTGGAGCACCGCATCCCCGTGGCCATCTTTTCCCTGGAGATGTCCAAGGAGCAGCTGGCGCAGCGCATGCTGTGCTCGGAGGCGCGCGTCTCTTCCTTCAAACTGCGCACCGGGCAGCTCGCAAACGAGGACTGGCACCGGCTCTCCTTCGCCCTGGGGAAGCTGGGGGAGGCACCGATCTACATCGACGACACGCCGAACCTCTCGGTGATGGACGTACGCGCCCGCGCGCGGCGCCTGAAGGCGGATCATGGCATCGGCTTCATCGTCATCGACTATCTTCAGCTCATGAACACGCGCGGCCGCGCCGAGAACCGGCAGCAGGAGATCTCGGAGATCTCCCGCTCCCTCAAGGCGCTCGCGCGCGAATTGAAGATCCCCGTGCTGGCGCTCTCGCAGCTCAGCCGCGCGGTGGAGCAGCGGGAGGGCCGGCGGCCGCAGCTCTCGGACCTGCGGGAGTCCGGCGCGATCGAGCAGGATGCGGACGTGGTGCTTTTCATCTACCACAACCCAGAGCGCGCCGAGCAAAGGGAAACGGTATCATACGGAGGGTCGCGGTCGACAGTCAGCCAGGTCGAGCTCATCCTCGCCAAGCAGCGCAATGGTCCGACCGGCTCGGTGGAGCTCGTCTACTTCCACGACTGGACGAAGTTCGGCGCGGTCGACAAATCGCGCGCGCCGGCGTCGGCGGGGTAGGCGGGCGGCGAGGGACGTGGAGGTGGGTGTGTGTCGACGCTCGTGCTCGTCGGCAGCCAGTGGGGCGATGAAGGCAAGGGCAAGGTGACGGACGTCCTCGCCGAGCACGCGGACGTCGTGGTGCGGTACCAGGGCGGGGCCAACGCGGGCCACACGGTGGTGGCGGGCGGCCGCACGTACAAGCTGCACCTCGTGCCTTCCGGCATCGTGCACGGCAAGACGTGCGTGATCGGCAACGGCGTGGTGCTGGATCCCGAGCATTTCCTCCACGAGGTCGAATACCTGCGCGGCTGCGGCCTCGATGTGGACCGCATCCACGTCAGCGACGCGGCGCACGTGATCTTCCCCTACCACAAGACGCTCGACGAGCTGGAGGAGGAGCGGCGCGGCGAGGGGCGCATCGGCACCACGCGCCGCGGCATCGGCCCGGCCTACATGGACAAGGTGGCGCGGGCCGGCATCCGCGTGGGGGACCTCCTCCGCCCGGAGACGTTGCGGCGCAAGCTGGAGGCGAACCTGGAGCAGGTCAACCACCTCATCGAGAAGGTCTACGGCCGGCCGGGCTTCGAGCTGGACGCGCTCCTTGAGCAATACGTGGAGTTCGGACGGCGGCTGCGCCCGTTCGTCACGGACACGGCCGTGCTCATCAACCGCGCCATCGACCGCGGGGAGCACGTCCTCTTCGAGGGCGCGCAGGGCACGATGCTCGACCTCGACCACGGCACCTACCCGTACGTCACATCCTCCTACCCGACGGCCGGCGGGGCGTGCCTCGGCAGCGGCGTCGGGCCGACGCGCATCGACCGCGTGGTGGGCGTCGCGAAGGCGTACACCTCGCGCGTCGGCGACGGCCCGTTCCCCACGGAGCTGCGCGACGCGACCGGCGACTGGATCCGCGAGAAGGGGCACGAGTACGGCACCACGACCGGACGTCCGCGCCGCTGCGGGTGGCTGGACACGGTCATCCTGCGGCACTCGGTGCTCGTGAGCGGGCTGAGCGGCCTGGCCCTCAACCACCTCGACACGCTCACGGGGCTGCGGCCGTTGAAGATCGCCGTGGCCTACGAGGTGGACGGCGAGCACCGCGAGACCTTGCCGCGCCAGCTGGACGAGCTCGCGGCGGCGCGGCCGATCTACGAGGAGCTCCCGGGTTGGGACGAGCCGATCGGCGATGTGCGGGCGTTCGACGACCTGCCGGCCGGCGCGCGCCAGTACGTGCAGCGGATCGAGGCGTGGACGGGCGTGCCGGTCGTGATGATCTCCGTCGGGCCGTCCAGGGAGCAGACGTTTTTGCGCTTTGAGCCGTTCGGCGGCCGGCGCGCGGAGTGAGGCGCGGGCGCGGCGCGGGGGCGGGAGCGGGTGCGCGGGTCCGGGGGCGCGGGCGCGGGGGCGCGGCGCCACGCCGCACGGGCCGGGGTCGCCTCACGCGGCGCCCGGGCGCTCTCGGGGCGCGGGGGCGCGGGCTGTTCCCGCGGGGACGTGGGTTGGCTGGCGGGTTCGGGGGTTGTTCCGCAGGGCAGGGACTCTGGGGAGCCGCCAAGGCGCGTTTCGGGTTTGTTGACAAACCCGGCATAGCGAGCCGGGGAGCATGGAAAAGTCGGCGGCCATGTCGAAATGGACCGATGGGTGATCCGTTCATGATGACGCGCCGCCGAGGATCTCAGCCCCGTTTCTGTTTCGTCAACTTGGAGGAGTTGGTGCCGAGAGACCATCTGCTCCGCCGCATTGACCAGGCGGTGGACTTCAGTTTCATCTACGACAAGGTCCGGCATCTCTACAGTGAAGACAACGGCCGCCCGTCGATCGACCCCGTTGTGCTGTTCAAGATGACGCTGATCGGGTACCTCTACGGGATCCCGTCCGAGCGGCGGCTGGAACAGGAAGTCCGGCTGAACCTGGCCTATCGTTGGTTTTTGGGTTTGGAGATCGACGACCCGGTCCCCGACCACTCGACGTTTTCGCAGAACCGGCGCCGGCGGTTTCACGATGCGGGGCTGTTCCAGTCTCGCGTACGCGTGGACCTCGCGGCGGCGTACAGCGTTCATGCGGACGACGCCGCGGCGTCTCGCGTTCGCGGGCTCTAGACCGATAAGTGTGTGGTGAACACGAGCGTGGCCAATGGTAAGAGCTCAAAGAGCATTTCGGACATCGATGTCAGGGTCTCCGGCCGGTCATCGATCGGCTGCTGTCGCGCGACGGGTCCGCTGCTGTGACGTGTACGCGATCATGGCCTCGGCTGCGGGGGCTGCGGGGCTAAGGGGTATCCGGTGCCGGCCGGCGAGCGCAGAACCTCGACGGCCGCGGAGCCCCGCAGCCCACGCGGCGGGCAGAGCCCGGCGACCCGCCGGAGGCGTGCCAGTCCCGGCACCCGGCGGAGGCGAGCCGGGCCCGGCGCGCCTCGGAGCTCGAAAGGCGCGGCAGCCGCGCCGCCGCCGTCCAGACGGCTCTCAGCACTTTCGACGTGTGCCGTGGAACGACGGGAGCGGCAGAGCAGATGGCCCTCCCGGTGTGTGGGTATCGCACTCAACCCTTGACGCTTCTGCCGCTCTCTTCCTTCACCACACACTGATCGGTCTAGAGCCGCGTTCGCGTTGACGACGCTCCGCAGCGGCTGCTACAATTGATCCTGCTTTGCGCGGAGGCGTGGTGTAGTGGTGAACATACCGGTCTGTCACACCGGAGATCGCGGGTTCAATTCCCGTCGCCTCCGCCATTTTATTTGACCAAGGGGCGCCGGCGGGCGCCTTTTGCGTTTTCGGCGCCGGCGCGCGGTGCGTGCCTTCGGCGCCGAGCGAAGGGGGACGCCGTCGATGCCGCGTGAACACTCACACCGCGGCCCGTCGGAGCACGACCACGACCCCGCCGGCCACAGCGGACGGGCGCAGGGCCACGGCGACGCGCACCGCCGTCCTGCGCGCCAGGACCGCCACGAGCACACGCACGCCCGCCACACCGGCCACGACCACGCGCACACCGGCCACGAGCACGTGCTCTCCAGCCACGCCGGCTATGGCCACACGGATGACGGTCCTGCAGACCACCGGCACGGTCGGGCACACCACCATCACGGCCACGCGCACCACCACCACGGCCACTCGCACCACCACGCCGCGCCGGACCGCCTGCGCGAGGCCTTCTTCCTCGCGCTCGCCATCCTTGCGGTGGAGGTGGCTGGCGGCCTTGTCGCAAACAGCCTCGCGCTCCTCAGCGACGCCGGCCACATGCTCACCGACGCGGCGGCCGTGGGGCTCGCCTGGCTGACGAGCGCCTGGAGCCGCCGCCGGCCGACGAAGCGCTGGACATACGGCTACGTCCGCGCCGGTATCCTCAGCGCCGCCGTCAACGCCCTGACCCTGCTCGCCGTGTCCGCGTGGATCGCGTACGAGGCCGCGCTGCGCCTCGCGCGCCCCGAACCCGCCTCGGGCCCTGTGATGTCGCTCGTCGCGCTCTTCGCGCTCGTGGCGAACACGGCCGTCGCCTGGCGCATGGGACACGGCCACGGGGACCTCAACACGCGCAGCGCCTGGCTGCACATCGTCGGGGACGCGGCCGCGTCGGCGGGCGTGCTCCTCGGCGGGCTCGTCATCGGCCTGACCGGCTGGCGGTGGGTCGACCCGGCGATCAGCCTCGGCATCGCCACACTGATCCTCTTCGGAGTGGCGCGGCTCGCCCGGGAAGTCGTGCAGATCCTCATGGAGGGCGCGCCGCCGGGCGTGGACGTCGAGGAGGTGGCCGCGGCCCTGCGCGAGCTCCCGGGCGTGCGCGAAGTCCACGATCTGCACGTGTGGAACCTCGATGCCGAGCGGACGATGCTGACCTGCCACCTGGTCGTCGAGGACGCGTCCCTCGCGTCCGTCAACGACCTACTCCGCCGCGCCGAGACGCTTCTTGAGGAGCGCTTCAGCGTCCGCCACAGCACTCTTCAGGTGGAAGGGGCGGAGCTCGGCCACTCCGGCAGCCTTCTCTGTGCGGCGTGCTTCCGCTGAGCGCCGCAGCGACGCGTGGAGCGCCCCGCCGGGGCCGTAGAGCGCCCTGCCGGGCCTTGAGCGCCCCGCGCCCCCTTCTGGGCAGACTAAACGCCCGGGAGGATGCGCGTGAAGCACGTCATGCTGCTCACCGTCAAGCTGGCCCTCGTCTGGTCCATCCTGGGCGTGATGTTCACGCTCTTGCGCCTGCCGACCGAACCGCTCTTTGAGCTGGCGGCCGCTGTGACGGCGGTGGGGTACGTCGCCGGGGACCTTTTCCTCTTGAGGTACGGCAACCTGGCCGCGGCCGCGGCCGATGCGGTCATCGCGACGGTCATCATTTGGAGCTTGACGGCGCTCCTCGGCACGCCGCTGGGCCTGGGCGCCGCCCTGATGGTGGGCGCGGCCGTCGGCGTGGGTGAAGTGCTGTTTCACGCGTTCGTGGCCCACGCGCTGCGCATCGGCGTGTGAGCGGCGCGCCGGCCCGAGGGTCTGCCGCGCGGGCACCGGTTTGCCCGGCCCGGCGGCGCAGGGATACAATGGGTTCGCCGGACAATCATGGAAGGGTGATGCTGATGGCGTTCACACTGCCACCGTTGCCATATGACTACAACGCGTTGGAACCGCACATCGACGAGCAGACGATGCGCATCCACCACGACAAGCACCACGGCACGTACGTCAACAACCTCAACGCCGCACTGGAGGGGCACCCGGAGCTCCAGTCGCTGAGCATCGAGGAGTTGCTCTCCTCGCTCGACCGGGTTCCGGAATCGATCCGCACGGCGGTCCGCAACAACGGCGGCGGCCACGCGAACCACACCCTCTTCTGGGAGATCATGAGCCCCAACGGCGGTGGGCAGCCCACAGGGGCGCTGGCGAAGGCCATTGAGGAGACGTTCGGCAGCTTTGAGAAGTTCAAGGAGGAGTTCACGAAGGCCGCGACCGGCCGCTTCGGCAGCGGCTGGGCGTGGCTCGTCCTGGATCACGGCCGTCTCGCCATCACGAGCACGCCGAACCAGGACAATCCCATCATGGAGGGCAGAAAGCCGATCCTCGGCCTCGACGTCTGGGAGCACGCGTACTACTTGAAGTACCAAAACCGGCGCCCGGAGTACATCGCGGCGTGGTGGAACGTCGTCAACTGGGACGCGGTGGCCAAGCGCTACGAGGAAGCGCGCGGCTGAGCAGCGCCGCGCCGCGGCGGAAGACGGCGCGGTTCTCAACGCACCCGCCCCGCCCCGGCATGCCGGCGGCGGGGCGGCATCGTTATACGAGACCCGGGAAACCCCATTGGCGGTAGGCCTCGAAGGCGACGACGGCCACGCTGTTGGAGAGGTTCAGGGAGCGCGCGCCCGGCCTCATGGGGATGCGCAGGCCTCGTCCCGGGTACCGCTCCACGAGCGCGAGGGGCAGGCCGCGCGACTCGCTGCCGAAGACGAGGCAATCGCCCGGCTGGAAGCGGACCTCGTCGTAGCGCGCGCCGCCGCGCGTCGTCACGAGCCAGACGCGCTCCGCCGGCCAGGCGACGGCGAAGCTCGGCCAGTCATCGTGCTCCGTCCACGAGACGAGGTCCCAATAGTCGACGCCCGCGCGCCGCAGGTGGCGGTCGTCCAGGCGGAAGCCGAGCGGGTGCACGAGGTGCAGGTGAGCGCCCAACACGGCGCACGTGCGCGCCACGTTGCCCGCGTTCTGCGGGATTTCGGGCTGCACCAGCGCGATGTGGAGAAGTGCGGAGTCCTGTGCGTCCGTCATGGCCATAGAGTATCCTCAGGTGGCCATGGCCTGGCAAACGCTGCCCACATATTGCGGGCGCGCGGCGCCATCGCGTAAAATGATTGGCGCCATGCGGGTGTAGTTCAATGGTAGAACGAAAGCTTCCCAAGCTTTAGACGAGGGTTCGATTCCCTTCACCCGCTCCAGATTTGTCCATGTTTCGGCTGGCGTAGCTCAGTCGGCAGAGCGAGCGATTCGTAATCGCTAGGTCGAGGGTTCAAGTCCCTCCGCCAGCTCCAGCTTCAAGGCCCCGGCTCGCCACGGTTTCGGGGCCTTTTGCCACATGAGATCAGCGCAGTGCCGCCGGGAGGGTCCGCCGTGACACGCTGGTTTCGTCTGACCGGCGAGCCGATCGACGTCGACGACCGCCTTCCCGTGCTGGTCGCAGAGCTGCTCGCCGACACGCGGGTAGTCGCCGCCTATCTCTTCGGCTCCTACGGCACGCCCGAGCAGACCCCGCTCAGCGACGTGGACGTGGCGCTTTTGCTACGCCGTGACGTGGCGGTGACCGGCGCGCTCCGCCTGGATTTCATCGGACGGATCGGCGACGCCCTGGGTGAGGAGGACGTGTCCGTCACGCTCCTCAACGACGCCCCGCTCCCCCTTCAGTTCGAGATCCTGAGCACAGGCCGCCTGCTCCTCGTGACGGACGAGGAAGCGCTCGCGGACTTCGTGGAGCACATCTGTAAGCGCTATGGCGATTATGCGATCGACTACCTAGCCATGCTGGCCGAATACGACGCCGCGCTGCGCGAGGACAGCGACCTTCATGGCTGATGTGCAGCGCGACAAACTGCGCGACAAGCTTCAGGTCATTGAGGAGCGCTTGCGACGGCTGCGCGACCTCGCGGCGCGGAGTCGTGAGGTTTTCCTCGCCGATCCGGTGCTGCAGGATGCCGCCGTCCGAAATTTGCAGGTCGCGACCGAGGCCATGATCGACATCGCCCATCACCTGGTCGCGCGGCTGCGATTGGGCACACCCAAGACCTACGCGGAAGCCGTCGAGCAGCTGGTCGACGCCCGGATTCTTCCGGAGCAGGACCGGGATGTTCTGCACGGCATGATCCGCTTCCGCAACCGAGTCGTCCACCTCTACGACGACGTGGATGCGGAGGAAGTCTATACCCTTCTTCAGGAACGGTTGACGGATTTCGAACGCTTCCACGCCGCCATCGCGAAACGCTTCTTCACAACGTAGCCGCGCCCCGCGTCAGCGCGACGGCTCCATCGGCTGCAGCGGGTGGCCGGAGAGGATCCCCTCGACCTCCTCCCATCCCTCGGGGAAGGCGTAATTGTACCGCGACGGCAGCGCGAACACGTAACGGCTGTTGCGGCCGAGCTCCGACGGCCCGATGGGCGCCGCGCCGATGTGAAAACGCCCGTCCTGGAGCGCCGCCCACTGGGCGGTGGTGAAGACCATGATCGGGATGTCCTGGCGCGGGTGATCGGTCGTCCACTGGGGATGGCGGATGGAGATGAGCGGACCGCGCTCCACCACCTGGCCGGCGTTCGGCCCGTCGATGGCCAGGCCCTCCCACTGGCTCTCCACGATGCGGTAACCGGCCCAGCTGGCCGGCAGCGTGAAGGTGAAGCCGTACTTCGTGTGGGTGTAGGCGATCGTCGCCACCGGCACCCCTTCCGAGGCTTCCGACGCCTGTGCGCCGCCCGCCCCCGGCTCTCCCGCAGCGGAGCCGCAGCCCACAAGCGGCATGCCGAGGAGCACGGCCAGCCCTGCGGCGGCGACCCCCTTCCGCAACGTCTGCGACCACGTCTTCATCATCGATCACCTCGAAGGATTCCACGCCCGTGTTGGACGCCGTATGGCCCCTAGAGTTCCGGCGCGGACGCGGGTTGCGCTAAGGCGCGGGTCGCGTCCAGTGGTGCGAATCGGCGGCCAGGCTCGCAGGCGCTCCTCCCTTGCCAGTGCGTCCGGCGCCCGGGAGAATGATGCTGCGCCGTCGACGGTGGGACGCGAAGGAGGGTGCCGTGAATGAAGTTCGTCCTGGGTAAACCCCCGGCAAGCGACGATTTCACGCCCTCAGAAGGCGCCTGGATTCGTCTGAAGGAACCCGCCAGCATGTGGATTCTGCAGCTGGCGAGCCTTCCCATCGGCCTGGCGCTCGTGGCCGCCATGCTGCTTCTGGCCGCGGTGCTGGGGCTCCCGGGCTCCATCGTGATCGACGGGGCTTCCCTTGCGGCGCTCCCGTTGATCATCCCGGCGCACGAGCTCTTGCACGGCCTGGCGTATCCGGTGCGCCTGTCCTCTCCGCGCGTGATGCTCGGCTTCTGGCCCTCCTCCCTCGTGTTCTACGCCCATTTCAACGGGGAGATCGCGCGCGCTCGCTTCCTCGCCGTCCTTCTCGCGCCGCTTTTCGTTCTTTCTGTGCTGCCGCTCCTCATCCTCAAGCTGGCCGGCGGGCACGGCGCCCCCTTCATCATGGCCGCCTCTGCGATGAACGCGTTCGTGTCCTGCGGCGATGTCTTCGGCGCGCTATTGATCCTCTTCCAGGTCCCGCGCGGGGCCGTCATCCGCAACCAGGGCTGGAAGACCTATTGGACCGTCCGCCAGGCGGCTTCTCTTCAGCGTTAGGCAACGCCGGAACCGTGCACGCCGATTCGTCACGCGGCGCGCGCGAGGAATGCGCGCGGCGGAGCGCGAAGTGATTCGGCCTGAACACCTCAGCGAGGAGCGTCGGCTGTGTGTCGCCTTTTGGCCTACGCCGCCTCCCGGGCGGTCTCGCCCCGGGATCTCTTGGGCGGTTCTATTGAAGACTTCCGTAGGTTATCCGCGGTGCACCGGGACGGCTGGGGCGCCGCCTGGCTGGACGAAAGCGGCAGCGTGCAGCTCGACAAGGCCCCGGAGCCAGGCCTGGAGAGCCCGGCCTTCGCCGCGCGGCTCGACGCGCTGCGCAGCCGGGCCGCCATCGTGCACCTGCGCTGGGCCACGGGAGGCCTGCCGGTCTGCCTCCCCAACACGCACCCCTTCCGCTTTGAGGGGGTGGCCTTTGCGCACAACGGCGGCGTGGACAAGGAGTTCGTGCGCCGCCTGGTCGCGCCCGCGTACCTCCGCGACCTGGAAGGGACGACGGACAGCGAGCTCTACTTCCGCGCCCTCCTCTCCGCGATGACCGAGACCGGCGACGCCTTCGAGGCGTTTGCACGCGTGGTGCGCGCCATCCGGAGGGAGGGGGAGCATACCGGGCTGAACTTCCTCCTGCTCACGCCGCGCGCGTTGTACGCCGCCTGTGCGTTCCACCCGCGGTCGAAGATCCTGGAGACCGACCCGGACTACTACGTCCTCCGCTACCGCGTGGAGCCGGATGCCGTGCTGGTCGCGTCCTCCGGCTGGGCGGAGGCCGATGCCTGGCCGGCCCTGCCGAACGGGCGGGCGATCGCCGTGGACCTCGCCACGCTGGACGTGAAAGAGGCGGACATCGCCTGAGCGCGCCGCGTCGTGGGCGAGGGACGAGGTCTCGGCAACGGGACGAGGCCTCGCGGGAGAGGACGCGGCGGATCGGGACGGACGAGGCCGAAATGGAGGGGACGACGTGAACGAGATCGATGTGCTGCGCGCCGCCGAGGCGGCCGGCGTGCAGCTCGTGCGGTTCGAGTACTGCGACCACAGCGGCGTGGCGCGCGCGAAGACGGTGCACGCCCGGGAACTCCCGCGCAAGCTGCGTGAGGGCGTAGGCCTCACGCGCGCGCAGATGGCGATCAATCTCCTTGAGCAGCTGCAGCCCGTCGCCGGCATGGAGCCCGTGGGCGAGATCCGCCTGGTGCCGGACCCGGACACGTTCAGCGTGCTCCCCTGGGACCCGCGCAGCGCGAGCCTCCTTTGCGACCAGCTGGGGCACGACGGCCGCGACTGGGGCGCCTGCCCGCGCTCGTTCCTCAAGCGCGCCGTGCGCCGCGCCGAGGAGATGGGCATCCACATCGAGGCGACGTTCGAGAACGAGTTCTACCTGGCGAAGGAGGTCGACGGGCGCCCGGTCCCCTTCGACCGCTCGCCAGTCTACAGCGCGATCGGGCTCGACCTGGGGGCCGTCGTGATGCATGAGATCGTCGACGCCCTAGAAGCGCAGGGGTTGGAGGTGGAGCAGGCGATCAACGAGTACGGCCCGGGACAGCAGGAGATCTCGATCCGCCACGCGCCCGCCCTGCGCGCCGCCGACCGCCAGATGAAGCTGCGCGACACCGTCCGCGGCGTGGCGCTGCGCCACGGCCTTCTGGCCACGTTTGCGCCGAAACCGTTCCCTGAGGAGATCGGCAGCGGCGCGCACATCCACTTCAGCCTCTGGGATCTGGAGCGGCGGCGGAACCTTCTTTACGACGCCGGGCGCCCGGACGGGCTGAGCGACCTCGGCCGCCGCTTCATCGGCGGGATCCTGCGGCACCTGCGCGCCCTGGCGGCCCTGACCTGCCCCAGCTACAACTCCTACCGGCGTCTGCAGCCGCACGCGTGGAGTTCCGCCTTCACGGCATGGGGTTTCGACAACCGCGAGGCGGCCGTGCGCGTGGCCTCGCCCTTCTGGGGGCGGGAAGCGCAGACGTACAACGTGGAGCTGAAGACCTCGGACGCCAGCGCGAACCCCTACCTGGCGCTGGGGGGGCTCATTCTCTCCGGCCTCGACGGCGTGGAGCGCGGCCTCGACCCCGGCGAGCCGGTGGCCGTGGACCCGGCGCACCTGCCGGAGGAAGAGCGCCGGCAGCGCGGCATCCGGCCGCTGCCCGCCTCTCAGGCGGAGGCCCTGGCGGAGTTGGAGCGGGACGAGGTTCTCGCGGGCGCGATGGGCGATCTCCTTCTCCGCTCGTACCTCGCCGTGCGCCGCAGCGAGGCGGAGGCATTCGCAGAGCGGGACGCGGAGTTTGAGATCGCGCACCACTTCTACAAGTTCTGACCGGACCGCACGCTACCCGGCCGCACCGGCCCGGCGCGCCGCGCGGGAGAGGAGGGCGCCCGCGGCCGCCGCGGCCGCGAAGGCGATGTCGCGGACGATGTCCCACGGGCCGAGCGGCTCCGCGCTGGCGAAGCAGCCGCAGCCGCCCTGGCCCAGGCCGTGCGCCAGCGCCCAGGACATGAGCGCCGTGAAGCCGAGGAATCCGGCCGTGGCCAGCCAGAGGCCGGCCTCCAGCCAGGCCCAGGCCTGCCAGATGAGAAAGAGCAGGAGCGCCACGGCCAGCGCGAACTCCGCCGCGGGGACGAGGCGCGCCGCCCATCCGGCCGCCGCGCCGCCCACGCCGTACCCTGAGAGGGCCCGGCGGAAGGCGTCCGGGTAGGCCCACTTCGTCCACGCGGAGTAGCCGTAGACGCCGGCCGTGAGGAGCGCCAGCGCGTCCGCGGCCCACGGCGTGAGGCGGCGGTCGCTCGAGGCGCGCATCATCGGCCGCTCCCGACCGTCGCGCGGTACCAGGCCTCGAAGTCCTGGACCGAGATCATCCCCTCGTGCTTGTCCAGCACGCGCCCGCGGCCGTCGAGGATCACGAAGGTCGGATAGGCCTGCAGGCCGAGCTGCGTCGCCAGCTTCATGTCGCGGTCGTAGAAGAGGGGCCCGTCGTAGTGGTACCGGCCGGCGTACTCCTGCACCGCGGCCTGGATGTCCTTGTCCGAAGACGCGGGGGCGCGGGAGCCCTCCTGCCCCTGCTCCGGGTGTCCCTGCGGGCCGGCCTGGGCCACGCCCACGTACGGGGTGGCGTTGACGGCGATGAAGCGCGCGCCCTGGCCCTCGACGAAGCTGCGGATGGCGGGCAGGTCGTACTGCGACTCGTACGCGCAGTAGGGGCACCAGGTGGCGAAGAGCTCCAGGACCACAGGGCGGCCGTCGCTGCGCACGGCCGTGACCTTACCTTGAGCGTCCGGCAGCTCGAAGAGCACGTCGTTGCGGCCCAGCGCGGCCGGCTTCTTCTGGAGGGTGACGGCCAGCACAGCCGCGGCGGCGAGTGCGAGCACGAGGGCCGTCAGCGCGAGGCGCACCCGGCGCTGCCGGGCGAGGTCCGCCTGGCGGCGCTTTTTCACGTTGCTCACGTTCATCGCCCTTCTCTCGTGTGGGCGCCCGCGGCGGCGGAGCGCGGCCGGGCGGGCCTCCCTACCGATACGGTGAGCTCGTTTGCGATTCCTGCGCTCCACCGATAGAATACAGTTCCGCCCCGGCTTGGCCATGGCAGCGCCTGGCAGCCCTGGCGCCTGCAGCATAGACTGTCCACAGTTTGAGCACGATGGGACCAGCAGGCAGGAACGGGCCCGGCCTGGGGGGAATAGTCATCCACACCAGACCGAAACCGCTTCAGGAGGTTTCACCGCTGCGAGAGCGACGCAGGCTGTCCGCCGGCGCCCTCTTTGTGTGCCTTGCGCTGGCCGTGAGCGCCGGGTCGTGGTCCTACGCGCGCCACGTCGCCTATCGGGTCACGGTGGACGGCGTGGAGGCGGGGGTCGTGGCCAGCCCGGCGGTGGTGTCGCAGGCCATCCAGGCGGAAGCGGAGCGCCGCGGCTTCGACCCGAACCGCGTGGTGCTCGTGGAGTCCGTGCGCACGCGGCCGTTCCACAGTCTATGGCGGCCGCACACGCTGGATGCCCAGGAGATGGCGGCGCGCCTTTCGGGCCGCCTCACGTTCCAGCTGCAGGCGGCGGACCTCGTCATCGACGGGCGCCGCGTCCTCACGCTGCCGGACCGCCAGACGGCGGAGGCGGCTGTCGCGAAGGTGCGGGCCGATTACCTCGCGTGGATCGGCGCCGGGCGGGAGGGCGTGACCGTCCAGTCCGTGGAGCCCATGCAGAAGATCGAGATCCGCGTGCGGCCCGTGGACCCGGACACCATCGTGACGGACCTCGACCAGGCGGTTGCGCTCTTGGAGCGCGGCACGGACAAGCAGGATGAGCACACCGTGGCGAAGGGCGAGACGCTCTGGCAGATCGCTCAGGAGCATCACCTGAGCCCCGAGGAGATCCTCGCCGCCAACCCCGGACTTCAGCCGAGCCTCCTGCAGGTCGGGCAGAAGGTCAACCTCGTGGTGCCGGAGCCGTACATCACCTTCAGGGACACGGAGATCCGCGTGCAGAAGGTCTCCATTCCGTACGCCACGCAGACCGTGAAGGACCCGAACCTCTATCCCTGGCAGCGCGTGACCCGGCAGGCCGGACAGCCCGGCGTGAAGGAGGTCACGACGCAGATCGTGCGCGAGGCCGGCCGCATCGTGAGCGCGGACGTCGTCTCGACCGCCGTGATCGAGCCGCCGGTGCAGGCCGTGGTGGCCGTCGGCACGAAGGCCGTGCCGGCCGCCTCGGGCACGGGCGTGTTCGTCTGGCCCACAAGCGGCGGCGTCATCACCTCGCCCTTCGGCTGGCGGTGGGGCACGCTTCACCCCGGCGTGGACATCGGCGTGCCCATCGGCACGCCCGTGTACGCGGCGGACAGCGGCACGGTGGTGGCCGCCGGGTGGGAGTCGGGTTACGGCAAGCGCGTGATCATCTCGCACGGGCGCGGCCTCGTCACCGTTTACGGGCACCTCTCAAGTATCCGCGTGCAGGCGGGCCAGGAAGTGCGGCGCGGTCAGCTCATCGGCCTCTCCGGCATGACCGGCCACGCCACCGGACCGCACCTGCACTTCGAGGTGCGCGTGAACGGCGCGCCCGTGAACCCCGTGAAGTACTTGAAGTGAGGCGCCGTCCGGCCTAGACGGGTCGCAGCAGCCCCAGGGGCGTCTGGAAGGCTCCCTGGCCGAGGGGATTGTCGCGCAGCGCCTTGCGCACGAGCTCGCGGCGCACGTTGCGGGAGGCGCCCAGCACCTCGCTGCCGAGGTCGTTGACGTCGACGATCGCCGCGCCGGTGCCGCGCAGGAGCCGGTCGGCGATCTCCTGCGCCACGCCGTCGGGGTTGAGCGGCGCGAGCGTCACGCAGCGGTTGTAGGGCGGCTGCGCCCATGTCGTCGGCCCGTCGATGGCCGCCACGCGACGCCCGGCGACGCGGTAGAAATCGCCGGAGCGGCCGAGGAGCACGCGCGACACCACATGCACGCCGGCCGCGAGCAGGATGCGCAGCGTGCCGGCCTCCCGCAGGGCCATCTCCATGGTCTCCGGCTTTCCCAGCCCGAATCCGTACGGCACCTTGCGCACGCGGCTGGCGAGGAAGCGCGCCAGCGGGCGCGGCTGGATTTCATCGATCGGAATGGCGCGCCCCTGGCTGGCGGCCGTCGCCTTCTCGCTGACGAAGACGATGTCGCCGTCCTCCAGGTGCGGCGTGACGTAGCGGACGACGACATCCACGATGTTCTCCCCGGGCATGATCACGTGCGTCTTGATCATGAGCCGGCGCCACAGTTGCCCCTCGACGTCGATCGTCGTGTCGGCGACGACGCTGCCCAGAGCGGCCGCCCGGGCCTGCGCGAGGCGGTCTTCATCACCCTGCGCCGCGGGTTGCGGTCGTTCGTTCACTCCGCCTTCCTCCGCTCTTCTTCGCCAAATAACAAGATGCCGCACATGAACGGCTTCATGCACAGCAGTTCCCGTTTGCGCTCCTGTTTCCTTCCCCTTCCTCGCGAACCACGAAGAGGCGAGCGATGATGCGGCGGAATCGTGCTACGATGATGAGACGACGTGAAGTTTACATAATTTACGAATGACGTTGAGTGGCGTACGATGTCGCCGGCATGAAGAGGCCGGTGCCGAAAGGGGTGAACGGAGATGAAGATCGCACGGGCGGCCGTCCAGCCGACGTTCGACGAAGCGTGGACCACGGGCGGGGGCGGCGCAGGCGCGCCCGTTCCGCGCGCGCCGCAGGCGCCTGCCGCGCCGCGCCGCGCGCGCCGCGCCGGCGCCGCGCTGGCCCTGGCGCTGGCCCTGGCGCTGGCCGGCGCGCCTCAGGCGGCGCCGGCGGGCGCGGGCCTGGCCGCCGCCGCGCACGCGGCGGAGCGGGCGGCGGCGGCCGGCTGGACGACGGCGCAGATGGCGGCGCGCGGCGCGGCGGCGCTCGATGTGCCGCCGGCCGCGGCGGGCGCGCCGTCCGTGCGCGTGTGGTACTCGCCCCGGATGAGCGCGGAGGCGCGCCTGGTGGGCAATCTGGCGGCGCGCTCCGCCCCGGCCGTCTTCCACGACCTCGGCGTGCGCCCGCCGGCGCGCGTGACCGTCGTCCTGGAGCCGGACCAAGCCACGATGAACGCCGACCTTCACCTCGGCTCCAGTGCCTCGCCCATGGGCGCGTACTGGCGCGGCGTCGTCTGGGTGCTCGCGCCTTCGGCCTGGTTGGGCCCGGATCCGGAGGGCTGGTCCGCGTTCTCGGCGCAGGCGCGCACGTTCGCGCATGACGGCCCCGTCGTCCACGAGCTGGCGCACATGGCGCTCGACCTGAAGGTCGCCGGTCGCGCGCCGGCCTGGTTCGACGAAGGCGTGGCCCAGTGGGAGGAGGCGCGGCGCACCGGCTTCGTCTGGCGCGAGCCGGCCAACGATCTCGATCAGCCGCTCTATTCTTACGAGGAACTCAGCCGCTCCTTCGACCGTCTTTCGAATGTCGCGCTGGCGTACCGGGAGGCATATGTCCTGGTCGACGCGCTCTCCCGCGCGCAGGGCGGCCACGGGCTGCAGGCGGTGCTCGACCGCATGGCCGCCGGCGCCACGGTGGACGAGGCGGCCCACGAGGTGCTGGGCGCGGGGTACGCTGACTGGCGCGGCGGCGCGCCGTGGCGCGCGGCGGCGGCGGCCGACGCCGCGGTGGCGCGCGCGGGGGCCGGCAGCGGCGCGGGAGCCCAGCCGGCCGCCGGCCGCTGAGCGCGCACCCAGCACCCACCGGCCGCTGAGCGCGCGGCGAGCACCTGCGGGCCGGCGGAGCGCGCGCCGGCGCCCACCGGGCACCCGCCGGGCACCACGGAGTGCGCGCCGGCGCCCGGAAGGCGCCCGCCGGAGCCTGCCGGCAGATGGCCGGCCGCCCGCCGACAGGATTTCCCCGCCGGCGCCACGAAATGGGAGCCCGACCGGATTTGCGTTATGTAACCGGGGCGTGCCATACTGGGGCGGGACGGTGACAGCCGCATTGCCCGAGCGCATCCTCGTTGTGGACGATGAACGGCCGATCGCCGATATTCTCCGCTACAACCTGGAGAAGGAAGGCTATGAGGTCTCCCTTGCCTTCAACGGCCAGGAGGCCCTGGAGCGCTTCGACAAAGACCAGCCGTCGCTCGTCATCCTCGACATCATGCTGCCCCGGCTGGACGGCTTCGCCGTCTGCCAGAAGATCCGCGAGCGCTCCACCGTGCCCATCATCATGCTCACGGCGAAAGAGGCCGAGGACGAGAAGGTCCGCGGCCTGGAGCTCGGCGCGGACGATTACGTCACGAAGCCCTTCAGCCCGCGGGAGCTTCTCGCGCGCGTGCGCGCCATCTTCCGCCGCGCGCCTGGGGAGGCGTCGGACGCGTCCCGCATCCTCACGTGCGGCGACCTGGAACTGGACCTCGCCAGCTACACGGTGCGCAAGCGCGGCCAGAAGGTGGAGCTGACGGTGCGGGAGTTCGAGCTCCTCAAGCACCTCCTTCTGCACCGCGGCCGCGTGTTCACCAGGGAGGAACTCCTGCAGCAGGTCTGGGGCTACGAATACTTCGGCGACATCCGCACGGTGGACGTGAGCATCCGCCGCCTGCGGGAGAAGATCGAGGACAACCCGTCGGAGCCCCGCTACGTGCTCACCCGCCGCGGCGTCGGCTACCTCGTCGACGCATCGTAGGCGGCGCGGCCCGCCGGCCGCGGCGCGGGATGCGCCTCCCGCGGCCGGCGCCGGAGGGACGGTCCACGGAGTCCGGGGGGTGCCGCGTGTCCCGCTTCACCCGGCGGTTTCACAGCATCCAGTGGAAGCTCGTGCTCTCGCTCTTCCTCCTCGCGCTGGCGGCCATGCAGCTCGTCGGCACGTTCCTCCTGCGCTCCTTGGAGGATTACTACCTCCGCCAGGCGCGCCATGACCTGCAGGTCACGGCCGGCATGGCGGCGAGCGTCGTCCTGCATGACCTCGCCGACAACCCGCCCAACCTCGAGGCGGTGCGCGACTTCGTCCAGACGTACGCCGGCGATCCGGAATCGCCGACGCGCACCGGCAGCCAGCTCGTCGTCGTCGACCGCGACGACGTGGTCCTCGCCGCGAGCAGCGTGGACGTGCAGCCGAACCAGCGCTTCCCCGCCCCGGAGGTGACGGACGGCGCCCTCCAGGGCGTCGTGCGCGAGCGCTCCTACGCGGATCCGCGCGGGCGGCGCCACATCACGGTGGCGGTGCCGATCAGCGAGCGCGGCCAGATCTACGGCGCCGTCTACCTCGACGCTTCACTGGAGAACGTGTACGCCACCCTGGCGGACGTGCGCCGCATCCTCATGAGCGCCACGCTCCTCGCGGTGGCGGTGCTCGTGGTGCTGGGGGTGCTCCTTGCGCGGACGATCACCGGCCCCATCCACGAGCTGACGCGCCGCGCGGAGGAGCTGGCCGCGGGCCACTTCGACCGGCAGATCACCGTGCGCAGCGGCGACGAGGTCGGGCGCCTGGCGGCCATGTTCAACCACCTGAGCCAGCGGCTGAAGGAGACGCTGGCCGAGATCTCGGCGGAGAAGCAGCGCGCCGAGGCGATCCTCACCTATATGGCGGACGGCATCCTGGCCGTCGACCGTCACGGGCTTGTCACGCTCATCAACCCCGCGGCCACGCGCATCCTCCGCGTGCGCGCGGGCGACGCCCTGGGACGGCCTCTCGGCGCCATCTGGCCGGATCCGAAGGTGGCGGAGGCTCTGGCGGAGAGCCTTGCGGGCGAGACGGCGGCCGTGCAGACGACGGCCGGCGGCGCCGGGGAGACGCAGCGCACGCTGCAGGGCCAGCTGGCGCCGCTGAAGGCGGAGGACGGCGGGGTGGAGGGCGTCGTCATCGTGGTGCGCGACGTCACCGAACAGGAGCAGATCGAGTTGCTGCGCAAGGAGTTCGTGGCGAACGTCTCCCATGAGCTGAAGACGCCCATCACCACGATCAAGTCCTACGTGGAGACGCTGATCGACGGAGCTCTGGACGATCCGGCCACGGCGCGCAGCTTTCTCGGCACGGTCGTGGCGGAAGTGGACCGCATGACGCGCATGATCAATGACCTGCTCCAGCTTTCGCGGATGGAGCACGAGCGCCGCTTCTGGGACCGCCGGCCGCTCGACGTGGCGGCGCTGGCGGAGGACGTCTGCCAGAAGCTGCGACGCCGCACGCGGCGCAAGAACCTGCGCCTGGCGTGCGAGTCCGAGGGAGAAATCCCGCCGGCCTTGGCCGACCGGGACAAGATCGAGCAGCTCCTCACGAACCTCATCACGAACGCCATCGATTTCACCCCGGAGGGAGGGCGCATCACCGTGCGCACGCGCGCGGACGGCGGCGATGTCGTCGTCTCCGTCAGCGACACGGGCGTTGGCATCCCTCCGGAGGACCTGCCGCGCGTCTTTGAGCGCTTCTACCGCGTGGACAAGGCACGCTCGCGCGAGTTCGGCGGCACGGGGCTCGGTCTTTCCATTGCGAAGGAGATCGTGGAGGGGCACGGCGGCACGATCCGCATCGAGAGCGAGCTCGGCAGCGGCACCACAGTATGGTTCACGCTGCCGATCGTCGGCGAGGGCTACGGCCGGGCGGGGGCGGCCGGATGAAGGAGCGCGTCAAGTCCGTCGTCCTCGCCGTGCTCGTGGCCTTCAGCCTGTACCAGTCGGCGGCGCTCTGGTCCTCCGGGGCGCCGGCGCCCGTGCCGCACGCCACGGAGCCGGTCGTCTTTCCCGGCAGCACAGCCGAGCCGCAGGGCGACCCGGCCTCGCCGGAGCGCATCGTGTGGGTCGACGCCACCGGCGCGCGCTCCTGGACCGACCCGCAGGACCCGGCCTTCGCGCAGGCCTGGCGCGCTCTCAAGGCGACCGTGGCGGCCGTGGGCCCGCAGGCTTTGGACGGCGGGGGGGCGGCGGGCGGGGCCACGGCGCTCCCGGCGACGCCGCGCCTGGAGGCCGTGTGGCCGGACCCCCTTCCCTGGAGCGTGATCTACGCCGCGGCCGCCGGCCACCCGTGGACGCGGGGGGACGGCCCCTCGACCTCCCGCGTGACGGCCGCGCTTGCGGGCGGGAAGGCGTACCTCGCCGTGGGGAACCTGGACCAGGAGGTCGTGGTCGAACTCCCGGCGGCGCCGGCCGAGCTCACGCAAGCGGCGGCGCAGCTGGGCGCAGCCGGGGGCGAGGCCGTCGTGCCACTCTCGCCGCCGGCGCCTTGGTCCACGGCCGGCCCCGTCTGGGTGCCGGCGCAGCCGCCCGTCCTGGGGGAGCTCGCCGTGGCGCCGGAGCCGCTGCCGGAGGGGCCGGAACTGCCGCGCGCCTTCTTCGCGGAGACGGACGCCGTGCGGCGCATCGACGAGAAGGGCGGCGGCGTGATCTTCACCGATGGCCGCTCCACGCTGCGCCGCGACCCCGCCGGCGCGCTGGCCTACGACGAGCCGGCGCCGGGCACCGGGGAGATCACCTTCAGCACGGCGCAGGCGGTGGCGGAGGCGGCGCGCTTCGTGGGCGCGCACGGCGGCTGGCCGGGCCCGTCGCTCATCTGGCAGGTGACGGCGCGCTATCCCGCCGGCTCTCTCCTGGCCGACAACCCGCTTCCCAGCGCGATCGTCGTCCAGTTCGTGCCGGTGGTGGCCGGCACGCCGGTGGCGGGGCCCGGCGGGCCGCTGGGGGTGCTCGTGGAGAGCGGCGGGCCGGCCGGCTACCGCCGCCTGGCGCGCGCCATCCTGGGGCCGTCGGCCGGCTCGGTGCGCCAGATCATCGCGCCGGCGCAGGCACTGGCGGCCCTCGACGCGGCCTGGCCGGAGATCTACCCTGGAGGTCACAGCGAGCGCCGCATCGCGGACATGCGCGTGGTGTACTTCTCGCCCAACGAGATCCGCGGCCGCCAGGCGCTGCGGCCGGCCTGGTCGATCCGCCTGGCGGACGGCGACGAGTGGGCCGTGGACGCTTATGACGGCCGCGTGCTTTCGACGACGATGTGGAAGCCCTGAGGTGGTGCGCCCGTGGACTGGCCCCGAGCGAAGTCGCTGCTCATCCTCACGTTTTTCGCCCTGAACGTCTTCCTGGGCTATCAGTTGAGCCTGGAGCGGCGCACCGTGGCCACGTCCGGCTGGGCGGGCGCGGCCGGCGGCCGCAGCGGAGCCGAGCAGGAGATCCGCGAGGCGGGCGTGCGCTTGGAGGCGCCGCTGCCCGCCGCGCCGGCGGCGCTGCCCCTCCTCAAAGTGCAGCCCGGCAAGCCCAACCGCGAGTCGCTGCTCGCGGCGATGCTCCCGCAGGGGGGAGCCGCGGCGCACACCTCCACGCCGGGGATCGAAAGCCTGGGCGTGCCGGGCTCGGACGTCTACGAGTGGGGCACGGAGCAGCTCTTCATCATGAGCGACGTGCTCGTCTTCTACCTGAACACGCGGCCGGACGGGGGCTGTCCCGCGCCGTCGGCGGACGACGCCCGCCGGCAGGCCGACGAGTTCCTGGCCACGCGCATGGGCGGCCTGCCGCCCGGCGCCGCCTTCGACCTCGCGCGCGTCGACGGTTCCGACCCTTGCCGCACGGCCGTCTATTACCACCAGCAGTTCCGCGGCTACCCCATCTGGGGAAAGATGGGCGACGACGCCGAGCCCGTCAGCGGTCCCATCAAGGTGGAGGTGGCGCAGGCCGGCGTGGCGAGCGTGATCGAGCAGTACCTGAAGCCGATCGGCTTCACCGGCGCGCCCGTGGCCATCCTCGACCCCGCGGCGGCCGTCATGAAGGCGCTGGCCTGGCTGCCCAAAGAGCCCGTGGTGCAGTCGCTGGAGTTGGGGTACTTCTCTGAGAGCTACTGCATGGTCGAGTCGTATGAGATCGCGCCCGTGTGGCGCATCCGCACGCCGGATGCGGTGGTCTACATCAACGCCTACAACGGCGACCGCGTGGGGAGCGGCCACCAGGAATGCCAGACGGTGCCGTCTGGGGCCGGGGGGTCGTGAGCGCCGGCGGCGCGGGACCCCGCGCCCGTGAGGGCGGCGCGGCGCGCTTCCGCGGCGCGTCCCATCCGGCTGAGGTACACTTTAGGAACGAGGTGCGGAGTGTTGAGCCGTTTTCTCATCCACGGCGGCCGGCCGCTCAAGGGGCGCGTCCGCGCCAGCGGGCGGAAGAACGCGGCGGTGGCTCTCCTGCCGGCGGCTCTCCTGGCGGAGGGTCCGGTGCGTCTGGAGAACGTGCCGGACATCGCCGACGTGCATACCTATGTGGACATCCTTGAGGCCGTCGGCGTCGACGTCCGCCGCCCCGAACCGGGTGTGGTGGAGGTCGACGCCTCGTCCCTCGCGGGCCGGCCGGCGCCGTATGAGCTCGTCAAGAAGATGCGCGCCTCCTATTACCTTCTCGGCGCTCTCCTGGCCCGCACGGGGCGGGCTGAGGTGGCGCTCCCCGGCGGCTGCGACATCGGCACGCGGCCCATCGACCAGCACATCAAGGCGTTCCAGGCGCTCGGCGCGGACGTGACCATCGAACACGGCGTGGTGCGCGCAGAGGCGGCGCGCCTGCGCGGCGCGCGCATCTACCTCGACATCGTCAGCGTCGGCGCCACCATCAACGCCATGCTGGCGGCCAGCCGCGCGGAAGGGACGACGATCATCGAGAACGCCGCCAAGGAGCCGCACGTGGTCGATGTCGCCATCCTCCTCAACGCCATGGGCGGGCGCGTCGTCGGCGCCGGCACGGACGTGATCAAGGTCACAGGCGTACCGCGGCTGGGCGCGGCGGAGCACACCGTCATCCCCGATGAGATCGAGGCGGCCACGTACCTCATGGCGGCCGCCGGCACGCGCGGCGATGTGGTCGTGGAGGGCGTCGTGACGAAGCACCTGGAGCCGGTGATCGCCAAGCTCCACGAGGCGGGGGCGCAGGTGGAGTACGACGCGGACTGGATCCGCGTGCGCGCCGACGGCCGCCTGCGCGCGGTGAGCGTGAAGACGCTGCCCTATCCCGGCTTCCCCACGGACGCCCAGCAGCCGATGACGGCGCTGCTCTCCACGGCCGAAGGGACGAGCACGGTGACGGAGACGATCCACGAGGCGCGGTTCCGCCACGTCGACGAGCTGAAGCGCATGGGCACGCGCATCCGCGTCGAGGGGCGGACGGCCGTCATCGAGGGTGTGGAGCGGCTGTCGGGCGCGCCCGTGCAGGCGACGGACCTGCGCGCGGGGGCGGCGCTGGTGGTGGCCGGGCTGATGGCGGACGGCTGCACCGAGGTGAGCGGCGTGGAGTACCTCGATCGTGGCTACGAGCGGATGGAGGAAAAGCTCCGCACGCTGGGGGCGCGGATCGAGCGCGTGGAGGCGGCCGTCACGGCGTGAGGCGGCGCGTCGTTCCAGCCGGCCGCCTGGAAGAGACGGCAAAGGCGTCGCCAGCGGGGCTCACGGCTGTCGGCTCCGTGCCGCGCAGGAAGACCTCGCTCCGCACCGGCGAGGACGGGTTGGGGAGCAGCCCGTCCAGCGCGGACACCTGGAGACGCACGACGTCGTCCGGCATCGTCCAGTCGACGGCCGGCAGGCCGGCGGTGGCTGCGGCCATGAAGCTGTGCCAGATGGGCCCGGCCAGGGTGGCGCCCGTGCCGCCGATCGGCTTGTAATGGTCGTCGCCCACCCAGACGGCCGCGAGGAGGTTGGGCGTGTAGCCGATGAGCCAGCCGTCCTGGTCCGTCGTGCCGGTTTTGCCGGCCGCGGGGCGGTCGATGCGCACGCCGGCCCCCGTGCCGTAGTCGAACACGCTCTTGAGAATGTCCGTCATCACGTAGGCGACGCCCGGGTCGAGCACCTTGCGCGTGTGCGGGCCGAAGAGCCCCTCGGGCACGATCACGTGCCCGGAGGCGTCCTCCACGCGCCGCACCGCGAAGGGCTCCGCCCGCCAGCCCAGTGTGGCGAGGGGCGTATAGCCGCGCGCCATCTCCAGCACCGTCACCGCGGACGTGCCGAGAGCGAGCGGGATGCTGTCCTCAAGAGGGCTTGAGATGCCCATCGCCCGGGCGGTGCGGATCACGGCCGAGGGCCCCACGACGGCCATCCAGCGCGCCGCCACCACGTTCTTCGACTCGGCGACGGCGTCGCGCATGTTCATCGGCTGGTCGGTGTACTGGTTGTCGAAGTTCTTCGGCGTGAACGGCGGCGAGTCCGGCGTGGGTCCGGGGAAGGAAACGGGCGCGTCGAGCTGCGTGGCGGTCGGCGGGTAGCCTCTCTGCAGCACCGTGACATAGAGAAAGGGTTTGAAGGCCGATCCCGGCTGGCGGCGCGCCTCCGTGACGCGGTCGAATTTCGTGACGCTATAGTCCCGCCCGCCCACGTACGCAAGGATCGCGCCGGTCTGCGGGTCCAGCGCCACGAGCGCCGCTTCCGGCTGGGGCACGCCGTTCGCGTCGCGGCTGCCCACGGGGAGGATGTTCTGGACGGCCGCTTCCGCCGCCCGCTGCATGTCGAGGTCGAGGGTCGTGAAGACGCGGAAGCCGCCGCGAGAGAGCGCCTGCGCCACTTCCGGGTAGCGCGTGGCGAGCTCGTCTCGCACGTAGTCCATGAAGTAGCCGGCGCGCGCCACGGGGACGGCCAGCGAGGCTGTGCGCATCGGCTCCCGGGAGGCGCGGCGCGCGGCGTCCGCTGAGATGTAGCCGAGCTCCGCCATGCGTTGCAGCACCACGTTGCGGCGCGCCGTCGCCGCCTCGGGGTGGCGGATGGGGGACAGCGTCTCCGGAGAGCGGATCATGCCGGCGAGCGTGGCCGACTCGGCCAGGTCCAGCTCCGACACCGGCTTCCCGAAATAGTGCTCCGACGCCGCCTCCACCCCCCAGGCGGAATCGCCGAAGAACACCGTGTTGAGGTACATGGTCAGGATCTCGTCCTTGGAGTAGCGCTGCTCAAGCTTCAGCGCGAGAAAGGCCTCTTGCAGCTTGCGCGCCAGAGTCCGCGACGGCGTGAGGTAGAGGTTCTTCGCGAGCTGCTGCGTGATGGTGCTGCCGCCCTCGACGACGCGTCCGGCGACCACGTCCCGGACCAACGCCCGCGCGATGCCGACCGGGTCGATGCCGTGGTGCTGGTAGAAGCGGTCGTCTTCGATCGCCACGACCGCGTGGCGCAGGTCGGCGGGGATCTGCGAGGACGTCACGTTCGTGCGGTTCTGCGTGAAGAAGCTGCCGATGAGGCGGCCGTTGCGGTCGTAAAGGCGCGTCGCCTCGGGCAACTGCACGGACGGGAGCGGCATGGCGGCCACGGCCGCCGCCAGCAAGAGGCCCGCGCCGAGGAGCGCCAGCGCGCCGATGCCCAGCCAGCGGAGAATCGGCGGCAGGCGGCGCGGCGCGCCCGGCGGCGTCTCGGGGCGCGGCCTCCGCCGTGCGCGGCGGCGCTGCTTGCGGGATTCCATGGACGGCCTCCCGCGACGTAGCGTGCCCCGGCCGCCGTGCGGGGTTGCGCCGGCGGCCGGCGCCGGTCAGAAGGCCCCATGCGTAGGTAGGAGGAAGGCTGCACGGAGCGGCCGAATGCCGCTAGACGAGGGGGAGTGTCAGCGGTGCGCATCGCTCTCTTTTCCGACGTCCACGGCAACCTGACGGCGCTGGAAGCCGTCCTGGAGGAACTCGAACGCCTGGGACCGTTGGACCGGCGCGTCTGCGCGGGCGACGTAGCGTTCCTCGGCCCGTCGCCGGCGGAGGTGATCGAGCGCCTGCGAGAGGAGAAGATCGACGTCGTCCGCGGCAACACCGACGACTGGCTCACGATCGCGGCCGGCCTTCCGCGCGACGCCCGCATCGCGGGACCCGCGGTGGACCCGCCGGCCGAATCTCCCGGCGACCACATCCGCCTGCACATGGCCTGGTGCCTGGAGCGACTGGGCCGGGACCACCTGGCCTGGCTCAACGAGCTGCCGCTGCAGCGGTCCATCTCGCCGGCGCCCGGGGCGGACCTGCTCGTCGTCCACGCGACGCCCGAAAGCTGTCACGCTTCGACGCACCTGTGCGCTCCCGGCCTGCCCGCCGCCGAGGCGAGGGCGGCCTTCGGACGGCCCGGCGCGCGGGCCGTGGCTTTCGGACATCGCCACGAAGCGTTCGTCGCGCCCTACGGCGACCTCACGCTGGTGAACGTCGCGCCGGTGTCCATCACGCTGGACAGGGCGCCTGCGGCGGCACTCACAGTGGCCACGTGGCACGGCGACCACTGGACGTTCCAGCAGCGGCGGATCGTTTATGATCCGGAACCGGAACTGCGCCGGGCGCGTGAGCGCGACCTGCCCCATCACCCGTGGTGGGAGTCCCTGAGCCAGCGCTGAACGTAGAGCACGACAGGACTCATGGTCCACCGCCGCTCCCCGGGCGACCGCGTGCCGGTGCCGCCTGCAGGGAGCCGCGGGCGTGGCATGCGCCCCGGGCATCGCCCGCTCCTTCTGCATCCGGCGCGCCGCCACGCGCAACAACGTCAGCGGCCTCGACACGGGCGACCCTCGACCGGAGGGGAACAGTTATAATACTGGGCGTGATTCGCTGGGCACCGCTGGAACACCGGCCGGCCGGCGCCTGCGCTCAAGGAGGACGAGCATGCTTCCCACACCGAAGATCGTCAAACTGGCTGCCGGGGCCGGAGAGGGCGGCACCAAGCTGACCGCCTTTGACAAGGCGCTGCTCACGGCGGGCATCGGCAACCTCAACCTCATCAAGGTCAGCAGCATCCTCCCGCCCGCGTGCGAGTACCGCGAGGAATTCGAGGTCCCGCCGGGGTCGCTCACGCCCACGGCGTACGGCGCCCTGATGAGCGACCGGCCCGGGGAACTCATCGCCGCGGCCGTGGGCCTCGGCTTCTCCCATGACGACTACGGCGTCATCATGGAGTTCACGGGCTACTGCGACCGCGACGAGGCCGCGGCGCGCGTGAAGGCGATGGTGGAGGAGGGCTTCGCCGTCCGCGGCAAGGAGCTCAAGCAGGTCATCGTGCGGGCCGTCGACCACCGCGTGGAGCGCTTCGGCGCCGTGGTGGCCGCCGCCGTGCTCTGGTACTGACGGGCAAGAGGCGTGGCAGAGCGCCGTGGAGCTGGGTTCACCGAGGACCAGACGAAGAATCTCCGCATCAGCCTGCGCGTGCGCGCCATCCTGCACAAGGAGCGCAGCGCCTACCAGGAGATCGCGGTCTACGAGACCGAGGAGTTCGGCCGCCTGCTCACGCTCGACGACGTCATCATGACGACGGAGAAGGACGAGTTCGTCTACCACGAGATGCTCAGCCACCCGGTGCTCTGCGCGCACCCGCGGCCGCGGCAGGTGCTCGTGGTGGGCGGCGGCGACGGCGGCATCGTGCGCGAGGTCCTCAAGCACGCCTCCGTGGAGCGCGTGGTCTTGGCGGAGATCGACGAGCGCGTGATCGAGGTGTCGAAGCGGTACCTGCCGACGATCGCCTCGGCGCTCGACGACCCGCGCGTCGACATCCAGGTCGGCGACGGCATCGCCTACGTGGCCGACCACCCGGAGGCCTTCGACGTCATCCTCGTGGACTCCACGGACCCGGTAGGGCCGGCCGTGGGCCTTTTCGGCGAGTCCTTCTACCGCTCGGTGCGCCGCGCCCTGCGTCCCGGCGGCCTCTTCGCCGCGCAGACGGAGTCGCCGTGGTTCAACGAGGAGCTCCTCGAGCGGATCCACCACACGCTGCGGGAGATCTTCCCCGTCACGCGCCTCTACTGGGGCGCCGTGCCCACCTATCCAGGCGGCTTCTGGACGTTCTCCGTGGGCTCGCTCGGACCGGATCTCGACACCTTCGACGAGGCGCGCGCGGCGGCTCTGGACACGAAGTACTACTGCCCGGAGATCCACCGCGCGGCGCTGGCGCTCCCGCCCTTCGTGCGCCGGGTGCTCGGCGGATGACCGTCCACGAGCGGCTGGAGAGCGCGGCCGCCTTCATGGCCGCCGGGCCGTGGGAGACGGCGCGCGTGGCGCTCTTCGGCATCCCCATGGACGCCACCACCAGCTACCGGCCCGGGGCGCGCTTCGGGCCGGCGCGCATCCGTGAGGCGTCCTACGGGCTTGAGGAATACAGCCTGGCGCTCGACCGCTCTCTGGACGAGGTGCCCTTTGCCGATCTCGGCGACGTGACGCTCCCGCTCGGCGACGTCCCGTCGAGCCTGGAGGCGATCGAAGCCGTCGCCGGCGCCGTGTGGGACGCCGGGCGGCGGCCGCTGGCCATCGGCGGCGAGCACCTCGCCACCCTGCCGCTCGTGCGCGCCGCGTGGGCGCGCTTCCCGGAGCTGGCCGTGATCCAGTTCGATGCCCACGCCGACCTGCGGGAAGAGTACCTGGGCGTGCGCCTCTCCCACGCGTGCGTGATGCGGCGGATCGCGGAATTTCTGCCGCCCGCGCGCCTCTGGCAGCTGGGCATCCGCTCCGCCACGCGCGAGGAGGCGGCCTTCGCGCGGGAGCGCACCCGCTTCCACCCCTTCCGCGTGGCGGAGGGGGCCGCGGCGGCCGCGGCGGAGCTGCGCGGCCGGCCCGTCTACGTGACGATCGACATCGACGTGCTGGACCCGGCGTACGCGCCGGGCACGGGCACGCCGGAGCCCGGCGGCGTCGCGCCGGAGGAGCTCTTTTCGGCGCTGCGCGCGCTTTCGCCGCTCGACATCGTGGGCGCGGACGTGGTGGAGGCGGCGCCCACGCTGGATCCGGCCGGCACGACGGCCGTCGTCGCGGCGAAGATCGTGCGCGAGCTATTGCTATCATGGTTCCACAGTCCCGGCGGGCCCGGGGGGCGCAACCCGGGCCGGCCTGGTGCAGCCGAAGGAGGAGAGGACCGTGGCTCCCACTGACGAACCCCGGGCGCCGGAGTCCGCGGCGCCGGCGCGGCCCATCGCCGAGATGCAGGCGCGGCTGGCCGCGCTTGTGGAGGAGGCCGTGGCGCAGGCGCTGGCGGAGGGCGACCTGCCGCCTCTTGAAGAGCGTCCGGAGTTCCGCGTGGAGATCCCGAACGACCGCAGCCACGGCGACTTCGCCACCAACGCCGCGCTCGCCCTGGCGCGGCCGGCGCGCCAGAACCCGCGGGCCATCGCGCAGGCCATCGTGCGCTGGTTGAAGGTGGAGCCGCCCATCGCCGAGGTGTCCGTCGCCGGGCCGGGTTTCATCAACTTCCGCCTGGTGCCGTCCTGGCTGAATCCCGTCGTGACGGCCGCCCGCCGCCCCGACTGGGGCTCGAGCGCCGTAGGCGGTGGACGGCGCATTCTGGTGGAATTCGTCAGCGCCAACCCCACCGGCCCCCTGAACCTCGTCAACGCGCGCTCCGCGGCGTACGGCGACGCGCTCTGCCGCGTGCTGGCGGCCGCCGGCTACCACGTGGAGCGGGAGTATTACGTCAACGATGCCGGCAACCAGTTCCAGCGCTTCGCCGACGCCGTGCGCGTGCGCTACATGCAGGCCGTGGAGGGGCGCGCGGACGTCGAGCTGCCGGAGGGTGCGTACCCTGGGGAGTACATCATCGGGTACGTCCAGGCGGCGGTGGAGGCGCTGGGCGGGCGCGGGGCCGTCGCCGCCCTCCCCGAGGAGGAGCGCGTGGAGCGGCTGGCGCGGTGGGCGGTGGAGCGCATCATCGCGGAGGCGCAGGACGTCCTGGCGCGCTACCGCGTGCGCTTCGACCGCTGGATGCGGGAGAGCGAGCTGCGGGAGCGGGGCGTGGCCGACGCCGTCTTCCGGCGGCTTGTGGCCAGCGGCCACACGTACGTCCAGGACGGCGCCGTATGGCTGCGCACCACGGCCTTCGGGGACGACAAGGACCGCGTCCTGCGCCGCGCCGACGGCACCTACACCTACATCGTGCCGGACATCGCCTATCACGCGGACAAGCTCGAGCGCTGCGACATCGCCCTCGACATCCTGGGGCAGGACCACCACGGCTACGTGCCGCGGCTGCGCGCCGCGCTGGCGGCGCTCGGCTACGACACCTCGCGGCTGGAGGTGCTCATCAACCAGATGGTGCACCTCGTGCGCGGCGGGGAGCGCGTGCGCATGTCCAAGCGGCGCGGCGAGTTCGTCACCATGGAGGAGTTCCTCGGCGAGGTCGACATCGACGCCGCGCGCTGGTTCTTCGCGGCGCGGGCGCTCGATTCCACCATGGAGTTCGATCTCGACCTCGCCAACCTGCGCACGAACGAGAATCCCGTGTACTACGTGCAGTATGCGCACGCGCGCATCGCGAGCCTCCTGGAGCGGGCGGCGGAGGCGGGGGCCTGGCCGGTGGAGGCGGGGGCCGGCGGCGCGGAAGCCGCGCCTTACGGGTACGAGGAGCCCGCAGAGCGCGCCCTCCTCTGGGAGATCGCCCGCTTCCCAGAAGAAGTGGCGCAGGCCGCCGAGCTGCGCGCGCCGCACCGCCTGGCGGTCTACGCGCGAGAGCTGGCCGCCGCCTACCACACCTTCTACACGGACTGCCGCGTGCTGGGCGCAGAACCGCCCGTGCAGGCGGCGCGCCTCCTCTTGAGCGACGCGACCCGCCATACGCTGGCCCGCTGCCTCGACCTCCTCGGCGTGAGCGCGCCCGAGCGCATGTAGCGCGCCGCTGGACAGATCGGCCCATATCCGTGCCGCATTGAGACTTTCCGGCTCTAGGAACGCGCCTCTCCCCGCCCAATTCTTAGGCCGGGGTGGTTCGTTGTCTCGTCTGGGCCAGCGGCTGCGGCTTCTGCGCGAGCACCGCAACCTCAGCCTGTACGATGTCGAACGCCTCACTGGCCTCCATTACTCGACCGTCGGCAAGTACGAGCGCGGCGTCCGCCGGCCCTCCTTGGAGACGTTGCGGGAGCTTGCGCGCGTCTACGAAGTCCCCCTCCACGAACTGATCCCCGACGAGGAGAGCGAGAACGACGGCACGGCCACGCCCGCGGACCTCGACCGCTGGACGGACCTTCTCCGCGTCCGCCCGCTGCTCGGCCGCCTCCTGGACGCGGCGGCGGAGCTGACCGACGAGCAGGTGGAGCACCTCGTGGCCTTTCTCAGCGGAGCGGCCAAGCCGGCCGGGCGGCCGCGCGGCCCGCGCGGCGGGCGCGCCTGAGGCCGGCGAGGACGCCCGGAGCCGGCGGGCGCGCCGGGCGGATCGCGCGGCTGGGGGCGGCGCGCCTCAGCGCTTCAATTTCGGGTCGAGCGCGTCGCGCAGCCCGTCGCCTAAGAGGTTGAAGCCCAAGACCACAATCATGATCGCCAGCCCCGGGTACGTCATCGTCCAGGAAGCGGAGCGGAAGTATTCCTTGCTGTGCGCGAGCATCGAGCCCCACTCCGGCGTGCGGGCATCGGCGCCGAGGCCCAGGAAGGAGAGGCCGGCCGTGTCCAGGATGGCCGTGGCGATGCCCAGCGTGGCCTGCACGAGCACCGGCGCCATGGCGTTGGGCAGCACGTGGCGGAAGAGCACGGCGAGGTGGCTCGCCCCTTCCGCGCGCGCCGCTTCGACGAACTCCGCCTCCTTGACGCCGAGCACCACGGAGCGCACGAGCCGCACGTAGTTGGGGATGGCGACGACGCCCACCGCCAGCATGGCGTTCATGAGGCTCGGCCCCAGGATGGCGATCATGAGGATGGCCAGAAGTAGGCTGGGGAAGGCGAGCATCACGTCGACGACGCGCATGGAAAAGAGATCGAACCAGCCTCCCACATAGCCGGCCACCGCTCCCCAGAGGGTGCCCGCCACAAGCGCCAGCCCCACCGTGATGAGCCCCACTTCCAGCGAGAGGCGCGCGCCGTACACAAGGCGCGCGAACATGTCGCGGCCGCTGTAGTCCGTGCCCAGGATGTGCGCCGGCGAGGGCGGCTGGAGGCGGTCCGCCAGCTCGCCGTTCCTGGGATCGTAGTGCGTGAGCCACGGCGCGAAGACCGCCATGCCCACAAAGAGCGCCACGATCACGAGCCCGGCCAGCGCCCCGCGGTGGCGCAGGAGCCTACGAATGGGCGGTCCCCAGGCGGCGAGGCGCGCCGTCCAGCCGCCGAGCACGTCGGGCTGGGCGGGGGTCCGCCCGGCGGGCGCGCCGGCCGGCCCGGCGGGCGCGGCCGGCGGCCCGGCCGGCGTGGGATCGGATGTGTTCGTCGTCGTCGTCGGGTTCACGGCGGCCTCCCTCCCATTTCCCGGTCAGTCGTACCGGATGCGCGGATCGACCACCGTGTAGAGGAGGTCGACCAAGAGGTTCAGGATGACGAAGAGGAAGGCGAAGACGATCACCGCCCCCTGCACGGCCGGGTAATCGCGGTTGTAGATGGCGGTCACGATGTAGCGTCCCAGTCCCGGCAGGGCGAAGACGCTCTCCGTGATCACGGCGCCGCTCAGGAGCGAGCCGAACTGCAGCCCGATGACGGTGATCACCGGCAGCAGCGCGTTCTTCAGCGCGTGCCGCCAGACGACGATCCTCCCAGGAAGCCCCTTCGCGTACGCGGTGCGGACGTAGTCGTTGCCGAGCACCTCCAGCATGCTGGAGCGCGTGATGCGCGCGATGAGCGCCATCGGGATCGTGGCCAGCGCCAGGGACGGCATGACCATGTGCCAGAGGCCGTTCCAGAAGGCGGACGTGTTGCCGGCCAAGAGGCTGTCGATGAGGAAGAAGTTCGTCACCTTGGGCACCGCATTCAGGTACTGCACGGAGGCGATGCCCGTCGGCTCGAACCAGTGCAGCTGCACGGCCAGGTAGTCGATCATGAGGAGCGCCAGCCAGAAGATCGGCATGGAGACGCCGAGGAGCGCCACGGACATGCCCAGGTAGTCGACGAGGCTCGCGCGCCGCACGGCCGCGGCGATGCCCAGCGTCATGCCGGCGACGACGGCCACGAACATGCTGAGCACGGTGAGCGTCACGGTGACCGGCAGCCGCTCACCCAGCTCCACGAGCACCGGCGTGCGCGTGACGATGGAGTCGCCGAAGTCCAGGTGGGCGACGGCGTCCAGGTAGTAGAGGAACTGGACGGGCAGCGGCTTGTCGAGCCCCAGGCGCTCCCGGATGGCGGCGATGGATTGCGGCGTGGCGTGCTGGCCGAGGAGTGCCGTGGCCGGGTCCCCCGGGATGAGGTGCAGCGCCAGAAAGACCACGAAGAGGATCCCGAGGAGCGTCGGGACGAGGAGCAGAAGGCGGCGCACGACGTACTGGGTCATGATCTCTGGCGGTTCGACGACGTCGCGCGGAAGTCCTTGCGCGGCGCAAATGGAGCGGCGCGCCCGGCCTTGTCAGGCGGGCGCGCCGCTCGGCTGTGGCTGCCGCTCGTGTGTGGCGGCCGCGGGTGGCGGGGGCGCGGGGGGCGCTGCGGGCGGCGCGACACTCCCGCGCCGCCCCGCGTCGCCTTACTTCGACAGCGAGACGTGGTTCAGCTGCTCAAGGCCGAGCGGGCTCGGCACGTAGCCCTGCACCTTGGCGCTGGCCGCCACCGGGTCCTGCGCGTAGACGAGCGGCACCCAGGGCGCGTCCTCGTGGATGATCTGCTGCGCCTGCTCATACAGCTGCGTGCGCGTGGCCTGGTCCGGCGTCTGCTGCGCCTTGATGAGCAGCTGGTGCAGCGCGTCGCTCTTGTAGAAGGCGATGTTGCCGGCGGAGCCCTTCGTGGCGTTGTCCTTGTCGAGCAGCACGTAGAGGAAGTTGTCCGGGTCGCCGTTGTCGCCGATCCAGCCGAGGAGCGCCATCGTGTGCTCGCCGTTCTCCGTCTTGGAGAGGTATGTGCTCCAGTCAAAGGTGACGATCTTGACCTGGACGCCGATCTTGGCGAGGTCCTGCGCGATGGCCTCCGCGATCTTCGTCGGCTCCGGGAAGTACGGCCGCGGGTTGCTCATCGCCCAGAGCTCGTAGGTCTTGCTGAAGTCGAAGTGCGCCTCCTGCAGCAGCTTCTTCGCCTGGTCCGGATCATAGGGGTAGTCCTGCAGGTTACTGTGGCCCCACATGTTCGGCGGCAGCGGCGTGTTCGCCACCTGGCCGAGGTCGCCGTAGAACGCATTGACGATCGCCTGCTTGTCGATCGCCATGTTGAACGCCTGGCGGACCTTCTTGTTGTTGAACGGCGGCTTCTCCGTGTTGAAGGCGAGGTAGCCGATGTCGTTCGCCGGCCGCAGGAAGAGCTGCAGGTTCGGGTCGCTCTTGATCGTAGGGACGTCCGAGGGGCTGATGCCGTCCGCGAAGTGGATCGTGCCGGACTGCAGCTCAAGCAGGCGCTCCGAGTTGTCCGGAATCACGCGGAAGACGAGCTGGTCCACCTTCGCCGGGTCGCCCCAGTAGTTGTCGTTGCGTGCCAGCACGATCTGGCTGTCCTTGTCCCAGCGCACGAACTTGAACGGCCCCGTGCCGACCGGGTTCTTGAAGAAGTCGGCGCCGTACTTCTGGATGGCGGTGGGGCTGGCGATGGCAAACGGCGCCATGGCCAGGTTCTGCAGGAACGGGGCGAGCGGGTTGCGCAGGGTGAACTTCACGTGCGTGTCGTCGATCACGTCGACCGACTTGATCACCGACTTGTCGTCAAACCCGCCGAACATGTAGGCGTAGTAGCCGAAGTCCTCGCCCTGGAAGCGGTACGGGTTCTTCGAATTCATCCAGCGGTCGAAGTTGAACTTCACCGCCTCGGCGTTGAACGGCGTGCCGTCCTGGAACTTCACGCCCTCGCGCAGGGTGCATGTCCACTCCGTGGCGTCCTGGTTGGCCTCGCAGCCCGTCGCCAGGCCGGGGCCGACGTTCGTGGTGTCACCCTGGAACTGGAGGAGCGTGTCGAAGATCTGCTCGGTGACCTTGAGGGACTCGCCGTCGGTGACGTTGGCCGGGTCGAGGCCGACGGAGTCGCCGCCGCGGCCCCACACGAGCGTGACCTGACCCTGCTGCCCGCCTTCGCTGGTCGCTTCGCTGCCGGGCTCGCTTTTGCCGGCGGACGGGGCGGCCCCGCCGCCGCAGGCGGCCAGGGTGAGCATCGCGACCGCCATCAGGGCGCCCAGCCATGCGGAGGTGCGCCTTGCCATGGTCCGACCTCCCACGAAAAAGAGTGCTTTGCGCGCGCTGTACCGGCGAGCGTGAAGGACGGCGCCCTCCGTGCGACGGGCTGCGCCGCGCGGGCTTGTCCGCGAGGCGCGGATGACGGCCCTTTCCCCGCTGCGAAGACCTCTCCGCAACGCGGAGGCTTGTCCGCACCGCGGGACGAGGGGGCCTTTCCCCGCTGCGAAGGCCCCTCCGCGCCCCCCCTCGGGACGAGCGTTGGCGGCGCACTGCACCACCGCGCTGCGCCGGCTTCGTCCTTGACACTGCGCCGGCCCCTCAGCCGCGCGACGACGACATGCAAGGCGGCCCACCTCCCGCAAGGTGTTGCATCTTACGGGGGTGGACCGCCGGGCGTTCAGTGCGCGGGTGTGCGCCGCCCGCAGCGTCAGTCGCCCTGCTGCGGCATGGCCTCCAGCACGGCGGTGGCCGTCAGCTTCTGCGGGCCGCGGTAGAACTGCAGCGTGACCGAGCTGCCCACGTGCAGCTTGTGGATGGCCGCGATCAGGTCGTTCGCGCTCTGCACGGGCGTTCCGTTGACGGCCGTGATCACGTCGAACTGGCGCAGGCCGGCGCGGTCGGCGGGGCTGTCGGCGTAGACCTCGACGACGAGCGCCCCGCTGGTGACGGGCGTGTGCAGCGCCTTCGCGTAGTCCGCCGTCATATTGCTGATGCCCACGCCCAGCCAGGCCTGCTGGATGTTCGCGCCGGACTCAAGCTGCGAGAGCACCGTCTTCACCGTGTTGATCGGGATGGCGAAGCCGAGCCCCTGACCCTGGCTGGACACCGCCGTGTTGATGCCGATGACCTCGCCCTTGAGGTTCAGGAGCGGGCCGCCGGAGTTCCCCGGGTTGATGGCCGCGTCCGTCTGGAGGAGCACGTCATAGTGGCGCCCGGAGGCGTCCAGCGAGCGCCCCTTCGCCGAGAGCACGCCCACCGTGACGGTGTGGTCGAGGCCGAGCGGGTTGCCTACGGCGATGACCCAGTCGCCCACGCGCATCTTGTCGCTGTCGCCGAGCGGCAGGGTCGGCAGGTTCTTGCCGTCGATCTTCAAGACGGCCAGGTCCAGGCTGCGGTCCTGGCCCAGCACCTTCGCCGTGTAGGGCTGGCTCTTGCCCATCACCTGCACGGAGATCTCGTCCGCGCCGTCGATCACGTGCTGGTTCGTGAGGATGATGCCGTTCGGATCGATGATCACGCCGGAGCCCAGGCCGTGCTGCACCTGCTGCGGGAACGGCACGTTGCCGAAGAACTGGCGGAAGAACGGGTCGTCCATGAACGGCAGCTGCGGTCCGCTGCCGCGCGTCGTCGTCTCGATCCAGACGACGGCCGGGCGCGCCTTCTCCGCGATGTCCGCGATATCCGGCACGGCGGCGGCCGTGGCGGACGCACTCGGCGCCGTGGAAGAGCTGCCTTCGGCGAGCACCTGCTCCGTGGGCGCGGCGCCCGGCCAGGCGCCGTCGACGACCTTCGCCCCCGCGTCGAAGGCGGCGCCGATCAGAAACGCCGCCAGGATGAGCGCCGGCACCTGGCGCCAGCGAAAGTTCGCAAACATTCGCGATCCCCCCGTGATTGCGGGTTGAGCCTGGCAACGTTCTACCCGGGAATTGTCAACGATCCGTCAATCGGGCGCCCGTCGGTGCCCGCGCGCGCGGCCGCCAGCGCGCGCGCCTCTTCCGGCGCTGCGGCGCCGTCCGCCGTGCCGTCCGCGTGCCGCCCATCGCCGGGCGCGGTCTCCGGCGGCAGCCAGGCGTAGCGCACGCCCGTCGCCTCGGCGATCTCGCGATCCAGCGTCACGAGATCTTTCGGTGTCAGCTCGCGGTAGGAGCGCTTGCCCAGGGTGCGGATGGCCAGTTCCATCTCCCGCTTGCAACTCATGAGGTAGTTGTAGAGCCCCTCGGCGCCCTGGTCCACGTCCAGCGGGATCTGCGGGCGGGAGCGGTAGAAGACGAGGTCCGTCGGCGGGTAGTAGGGGAAGACCTGCGTGATCTGCTTGTGCGCGATGGCGAACATCGCCGCCGTGCCGATGGCCACGGCGTCCGCGCCCAGCGCGTAGGCCTTGAGGAAGTCGCCCGGCTCCCGCAGGCCGCCGGAGATCACGAGGTCCACGCGCTCCCGCGCGCCGCGGCGCCGCAGGTGGCGCACGGCGCGGCAGAGGACGACGAGCGACGGCAGCCCGAAGTGGTCCGAGAGCGTGATGGGCGCGTTGCCCGTGGCGCCCTCGGTGCCGTCGATGACGATCACGTCGACGCCCGCCTCGAGCGCGACGTCGATGTCGCCCTCCACGTCGTCGCCGCCGCCCATCTTGATCGCGATCGGCACGTCGGGGTTGACGGAGCGCAGGTACTGCACGACTTCCTTCAGCGTGGCCGGCCGCGAGGGGTCCTCGAGGAAGAGGTGCGCGTGGATGTCGGGCGCGGCCTCCGGCGGGAGCCGCATCAGCTCGTGGATCTCCGGGCCGATCTCGTCCGGCGTGGCCACCACGGCGTTGCCGGGCATGGCGCCCTGTCCCACCTGCACCTCGATCATGTCCACGGAGCGCAGGAGGTCCGGGTCGCGGTTCCACGCCCAGCGGCCGAACTGCAGCACATAGGCGCCGGCCAGGCGCCGCTCCTCTTCGAACACGGGCCCCTGGCCCGAATTGAGCGGCACGCCGGCGCGGCGCGCGCCCTTGGCCAGGGCCAGGCGCGCGTTGCGCGTGAGGGCGAGGCCGTACGCCATGCCGGAGATGAGGATGGGCATGGACATGACGAGCGGCCGGCGCGCGCGCCGGCCGAGCACCGCCTCAAGCTCCACCGGCACGTCGACGTCCAGCGGGCGCCGCGCGAGCTGCGCCGGCACGAAGACGAGGTCGTCGAAGCCCTTCGAAGGCCGCGCGGAGCCCATCGGCCGGATGACCATGTCGCCGGTCGCGGAGCGGATGGAGAGGTAGAGCAGCTGCATGGGGGTCGTGGACTTCGTGGACACGTAGAGCTCCGCGAGCGTGTCGCTCATGGGCTTGTTCAGGATGTGGTAGACGACGCGCCGGACCATCCACGGAAAGGCGAGCGCGCCCGCGGCCACGAAGATGAGCAGCGTCGCGAGCGGCACGCCCAAGAGAAGCCAGGCGGCGGACACGGGCATCCTCCTTGGGAGTACCTTGCCCGCTCCGCCGCCCGGTATGCGCTCCGGCCTGCGCTCAGGCCCGCGCCGCCTCTTTCGCGGCGTTCAGCACCGCCTCGTAGTTCGGCTCCTGGCCGGCGACGGGCACGTATTCCACATACTTCAGGGTGCCGCCGCGGTCGACGACGAACACGGCGCGCGAGAGCAGGCGGAAGTCGCGGAGGAGCACGCCGTATGCCTCGCCGAAGGAGGCCTCGCGGTGGTCGGAGGCGGCGATGAGGCGTTCTGAGTTGTTCGCCTGGCACCAGCGCTTCAGGGCGAAGGGCAGGTCCATGCTGATCGTGACGATCTGGATGTCGTCCGACAGCTTGAGCGCCTCCTCGCCGAAGCGGTTCGCCTCGCGGTTGCAGACGGAGGTGTCGAGCGACGGCACTGAGGCCAGGACGGCCACCTTGCCGCGGAAATCCTCAAGGCGCACCGGCTTGAAGTTCATGTCCAACACGGTGAAGCCCGGCGCGCGGTCTCCCGGCTTCAACTCCGGCCCCACGAGGGCCTGGGGTCCGCCGAAGATCTCGAACGCATGCTCCCGAACGATGGCCGCCAACGGGACTCCTCCTCACCCCGCGCTCCCGCCGGGCGGCGGGGCGCGGCGAAGGTTATGCTTCCCTGTAGCATGATACCCGATCGGCGGGCGGGGCGGCGTGGAGGCCGGCCGCCGCGCCGTGGGAGGGCGGCCGCCGGAGCCCGGCCATCGCTGTAAAGATCGCGCCCGTCGCTGTAAAATGGTCGAGTGGCGGCCCGAAACCGCGCGCCTTTGGATGTGCGGACCGGAAGGGACGGTTCACCGAATTGCGCATCGTCGTGACCCCGCTGCCTCGAGCCCTCCACGTGCGGGCCGTCAACGACATGGACCGGCCGGTGCAGCTCTTCTTCAACGACCAGCACATGTGGCGGCTCGTCCTCCTGGATGAGTCCGGCCGCGTCCTCACCTACCACATCGACCACCCTGCGCGCCGCAGTTTCTGGAGCCACGTGCTCGAACCGGGCCAGTGGTTCGAGGCCATGTTCACGAACCTTCCGAGCGGCACGTTCCAGGCGCGCGTCGACCTCCTCGCGGAGTGGGTGGAGCCGGTGCTGCTGGAGCGGGTCACGCTCTAGAAGAGCCCGCCGCCACCGCCATCATGCGGCCGCGCCCGGCCTCACGGGGAAGAGCGCCGTCCCGGGGCCGGGCGCACGCGCCCGTCGGGCAGGCGCACGCCGGCCGTGTAGCTGCCTGGGGCGACGTACCAGGCGAACCCATAACGCGCGGCCGTCGCCCGCAGCTGTTCGGCGAGGCTGTCCGCCGCGGCGCCGGCCGGGGCGGTGCCGAGGAGCATCGGCTGCACCCCCCAGCGCGTGGCCGTGTCGAGCAGGCGTTCCAAGCCCGCCTGGACCCACGGCTCCGCCGCGGAGGACGGGAACCCTTCCCAGGCGACGGCGTCGATCGCCGGCGCGACGAGCGGCAGGAGCAGCCAGAGGCCGTTGTTCATCGCCAAAAACCGCTCGCCCGCCAGCTGCCGGCACATGCGGACGAGGTCGGCGGCCTGGGGGACGAGCCAATGGCTTAAGGGCTCGGCCCGCGCGTCCTCGACGTCCCCCAGCGTGTCGAGGAAGAGCCCCTCCCACCCGTCTTCCCAGAGCTGCCCGATGTGTTCCTGCAGGTGGCGGCGCCACCGGGTGGAGCGCGGATCGATCACCCAGGTGTCGAACTCCGGCTTGTGCCACGGTTTCCCCTGGATCTCGAGGAGATCGCCGGCCTCAAGGCCCAGGCGCGGCCGCAGCCAGCCGGGCGCCTCAAGCACGCTCACGTAGGCCAGCGGCACTGTGCCGCGGGCCTTGAGTTCGGCCAGCTGGCGGCGCGTCCAGCCGGCCGGCTCGAGCACCGCGAGCTCGAAAGTCTCAATGCCGGGCAGGGGCCCGTGGCCGTAATAGACGCAGAACGTGCGCACCGGCAGGCGACGGCGCAACGGCATCGACATCCATCCTCTCACGGTGCCGGGCCTTTCACGGTGCCGGGCCGGTTCAGTCCCCCGGTGCCCGTGGGGACACGCCCTGGTCGGCGTACACGTCCAGGACGGCCTGCACGACGGCCGGGTCGAGCTGCGTGCCGGCCGCCTGCCTCAGCTCATAGAGGGCGCGATCCGGCGGCAGCCCCCGGCGGTAGCTGCGGTGGGACATGCGGGCCACGAGGATCTCCGCGGCGGCGAGGATGCGCGCCGCCATCGGGATCGCCGTCTGCGCCAGGCGGTCCGGGTACCCCCAGCCGTCCCAGCGCTCGTGATGGTGGCGGATCGCGACCGGCACGACGGCCGGCACGATCTCTTCAGGCAAACCCCGGAGGAGGTCGGCGCCCACCGCGGGGTGCTGGCGGATGACCTCGCGCTCGGCATCCGTCAACTGGCCGCGCTTCTGCGGCAGGGTGAGGTTCACGGCGATCATGCCGACGTCATGCAGGCGCCCGGCGAGCTCCAGCGCCTCCACCTCCTGCGGCGCGAGCCCCATGCGGCGGGCCGTCGCCTTCGCGAGCGCGGCTACCTCGCGGGAGTGCTGGGGGTTGTACGGGTCGGCGGCGTCGAGGAGGTCCGCCACCAGCAAAAGCGACTGCAGGTACGCGGCGCTCAGCTGCGCGCCGAGGGCGCGGTTGCGCAGGATCCGCTCCAGCGACGGCACGAGCGCCGAGAGGAGCGGCGCGAGCTCGCTGCGACCTTCCAGAGTCCTCTCCGTGGCGAGAGCGAACGCCGCCGGACGGGTTGAGTCCCCCAGGCCGGCGAAGACGAAGCCGGTGTACCCAAGGCGCGCGACAGGCCCCGGCAGGCGGGGGGCGCTCCACACCATCGCCGTGCCGGGCTGCACGCGCGGCCAGAGCGCCGGCGGCGGCAGGGCGGAGAGCAGCTCCTCGGCCGCCCCCCCTTGCCACAGCACCCTGACCGGGCCGCGGCCGTCCCCTTCCCAGCTGGCGAGGTAGCCGGTCGCGTCACCGAGCACTTGCGCCGTCGCCTGGCCCACGAGCTCCGCCAGCCGGTCGACGCGCAGCAGGAGCTCGATGGCGTAGCGGGAGGTGGCGGTCTGCATGCGGCTTTGGTCGAGGTCGCCGGCGACGGCGTCGAGGTGCAGCGCCACCTCCAGAAGGGGGCGCAGGCGGCGGCTCGCGGCGGACAGCGTCTCCCGCGCCGAGGGGAAGAGGCGCTGCCCGGGGCGGAGCGCGGCGCGCAGCACGACGAGCGGGCCGCAGGCCAGCGAGAGGAAGGGCTCCGCCGGCGTGCCCTCAAGGCGCACCGCGTGCGGCTCGCCCGGCACGTCGACGTCCAAGGGAGCCGCACGCGGCGTGCTGCCCGTCACGAGGCCGGCGTAGTTCGGGCCCACCGTGGGGTTGCCCGTGGCCGTGCGCGTGACGCGCAGGTACGGGCGCGCGCCCGGCTCGGGCGCCACGTAGGCGTAGTACCCTTCGGCCGGCACGAGCGCGCCGAAGAGGTCGAGGGCGGAGAGGAGCACGTCCGGCAAGGCGTACGGCGCCTTGAGGGAGGCGGTGAAGCGGTCCCACGCGGCCTCGAGCGCGCTGCCGCCCTCGCGCGTGCCGAAGAGCCCGGCCATCAGCGACGCACCTCCGCGCCGGGGCGCAGCACGCGCCGCCGCCATTCCGGGTGGGCGAGGTACGCGACGGCCCCGAGGGCGAAGCCGAGCACCGGAAGCGGATCGTCCCACGCGAACACGTCAGAGCGCGTCCTCCGGTCCCAGCGCCAGAACGGCGGATCCATGGCGGAACGGCGCGGGTTCTGGAGGTAGTGGAGGATGTCGCCGGGCAGCATCCAACGGCAGCGCAGGCCGGCGGGGTACCGCTCGGGCGCCTGCGGTTCCCTGCCGAGCGCGAGCTCCACGGCGTAGCGGGGGAAGTCCACCCCTGCATGCAGCGCGAGGGCCAGGGAGGCCCAGAAGCGCGGGTTCACTTCCATCAGCCACGGCGTGCCGTCCGGCCCCTCCCGGAACTCGACCTCCGCGGGCCCCACCCACCCGGCCGCCGCCAGGAGGCGCTCCGCCAGCGCTGCGAGGTCCGGGCGGTGGACGCTCTCCTGGACCGTGCTCGGCCCGCCGGTGAGCGGATAGTGGCGCAGCTCGCGCTGGACGAAGGAAGCAACGGGACGGGAGCGCCGGTCGAAGAGGAGGCATACGTCGAACTGCGGTCCGTCGCCGATCCACCGGACGAGCATGCGCTCACCCGCCCCGTCGCCGCCCCCGGCGAGCGCCGCGCGCAGCTGCGCGGCGTCCCGCGCCAGCCGCAGCCCCCGGCCGCCGGACGAGCGGCGGGGCTTGATGGCCACAGGGTATCCCAAATCCTCAGCGATGGAAACGGCCCGCTCGACGTCCGCCGGCAGGGGGCGCCACGGCGGGACGGGGATGGCCACCTCCTGCGCCAGGCGGTATGTCGCCTCCTTGTCGCGGAAGGCGGCGAACGCTCCGGCCGGCGGCAGGAGGGCGGCACAGGAGAGGCCTTCCGCGGCGCACGCGATGGCGAGCTCCGTGGTGTCGTCGTCCATGGGGAGGAGGACGTCGATGCCGTGCCGGCGGACGGCCTCGATGAGCCAGCGCCGGAAGGCTTGGGGCTCGTGATCCGCGGCCGGGTGGACGAGGCGCCCCCGCGCATAGCGGGAGAAGAAGGACGTCGTGAACCACGTCGCTTCCGCCACGATCGGCCGGTGACCGGCGCGTCCGAGCGAGCGCACGGCCGCGAGTGTCTTGCGCTGCTGCCCGTCGGTCAGGAGGACGGTCGCCATGCCTTACGCGGACCTCTCCGGAGCGGCGCGATCGAGGCGCAGGCGGTGCAGGTGCGCGCGGCTGCGGGCGTAGGGATCGCGGGCCACGCCCAGGAGGACGCGCAGGAAGGCCCAGAAGCCCATGAACGCGTTGATGAGCCCATCGCGGAAGCGCGCCCCCTGGCGGTAATACCTCACGACGACCGGCAGGCGGTTGTCCACGCGGAAGCCGAGGCGCGGCAGGATGACGCCGATCTCCTGCGCGCAGCCGTACTTGAAGCCGCTGAAGTAGCGCAGGAGTTCCGGCAGGACGGCCGCGCGCATGGCACGGAAGCCGCACTCCACGTCCGCGTATGGGCAGCCGGAGAGAAGGCTCGCCCAGGCGGAGAGCAGCCGGTTGCCGACGCGCTTGTACGCCGGATAGCCCTCGAGGTTGCGGCGCCCGAGGGCGACGTCCACCCCGGTCTCCAAAAGATAATCGATCAGCATCGGGATCTCGGCCGGATCGTGCTGTCCGTCCGCGTCGATGGTGATCACCACATCGTCCGGTCCCAGCTCGCCGGCGGCGAGCAGGGCCACGACGTGACAGAAGCCCGTGAGCAGCGCGCCCGACATTCCACGGTTCCTCGGGTGCTGGAGGAGGTCGACGGCCACGGGCGCTGTCTCCATCCACCGCTGGATGAGGCCGGGTGAACCGTCCCTCGACCCGTCGTCGACGACGACGACGCGGTCCACATACGCCGCCGCCTGGGCGAGCACGGCGACGACCGTCCGCTCCTCGTTGAACTGGGGCATGACGAGCACGCGCTGGCGCCTCACTGCCGGATCCATAGGACCATGAACTCCTGATTCTTGAAATAGATGGTGCAGGAATCCGGGTGGGACGCCAGGTACGCGAGCGCCCATCGGTAGGCGCGCGCTTCGATGGCGGCCCTCGCATTTCCTTCATAGACCTCCGGGCCGTTCGTGGCGGGCAGGGGGCGCACCTCATCCTCCGGCGCCAGGGGGCGGTTGAGCCCGAAGGGGCGCAATTCCACAAAGAGGAAGACGTTGGGCGTGTCGATCGTCCCGTCCGGGGGGACCGCGGCCACGCCGGAACCCCCCGCGCCGCTCGCGCCGCCCACGCGTTCGTCCTTCAGAACAAACTGCGGATCCGCCGCCTCCTTTGGGTCGTGCCGGCGGACGAAGTCGACGAGCTCCACGTGCCAGCCGCGCCCGAGGACCTCGCTGAACTGCTCGACCGGCGAGATGATCGTCCACGTGAAGGGCTCGAACTCCCGCGCGATGCGCAGGTACGTCTCGGCCGCGGCCTCCGGCTCAAGGAGGAGAGGCCGCGGCGCGGCCGGCGGCCAGTGGACGAGCGTGGCGGCGATGACGGCCGTGGCGATGAAGCCCGCCGCTCTAGGATAGCGGCCGGCCGGCACGAGCCAGCGGAAGAGGCCGGCTGCGGCCAGCGGCGCGAGGAGGAGGCTCCACAGCTCCCCCGCCCGGTCGGGGGCGATCCACGGCCTCGCGGAGACGTTCGCCTGGACGAGGAAGAAGGTGGCGGCGCAGGCCGCGGCCCCCAACCCGAAGAGGAGGCCGCGGTGTTTGGAGGGCTCGCGGCGAAGCACCCCGGCGCCCATCCAGAGGAGCCCGAAGAGGAGGCCCAGGAGCACGACCGGGTGCTGGCCGAGCCACGCCGGCGCCCCTGCCCAGCTGGCGGGCGCCTGGACGGCCGGGGGGCGCAGGACGAAGCCGAGCGACGAGCCGTACCAGGGACGGCCTAGGAGGCGCCCCACGGCGAGCGGGAGAAGGCCGGCGATGACACCGCCCGCGCCGGCGGCCATGAGGACGAGAGCGCTGCGCGCCTGCGCCCGCTGGAAGAGCAGGGTTCCGGCCGCCATCGCGGTGGCGACGAGGAGAAGGCCCGCCGAGGCGTACGGGTGGACGAGCGTGTCCAGCAAGAGGACGGCGCCGAAGTGCGCAAGGTCCTGCCCGCGCCCGCGCTCAAGGTAGCGGCCCGCGGCGAGGCAGCCGGCGAGCAGGAAGGCGGCCGCGAACTCTTGCGGGAGCGGCTGCGTCTGGCGCACGGCCGCCTCCGGCAGCGGGCCGGCCGTGCCGAGCCCGAAGAGCGCGGCCGCCACCAGGGCGGGCAGCCGGTGCCCGCCCCACTCCCGCGCGGCGGTGTACACGCTCAAGACCATGAGCCACCCGAAGAGCGGCCCGAGGAAGCGGAGAAGGCTCAAGGGATTGATGAAGGAGAGCGCGGCCAGCGCCGCCGCGAAGGCGTGCATGCCCATGGGGTAGAGCCCCTGCACGAACACCTGGTTCAGGGCGAGCGCCTTCGTCCAATAGAGGTGCACGTAGAAGTCCGAGGTCCCGGGCGCCGCCTGGTGCAGCGGACCCCAGAGCCGGAGGAGATAGGCGGCGGCGAGGACGGCGCCGGCGGCCAGCGTGAGCGGGCGGAGGAGGCCGCGGGCCCACGCGCGCACGTCCTTACGCCACCGGGCGACGGCTTGCCGCGCGAGGGCCAGCCGCGCCGCCCGCGCGTGGGGGTCGAGGAGGTCGAGCACAAGCGCCCCCGGCGCGCGGCCGCCCTCCTCCGGCGGCGCCGCGCCTCGCCGGAGGCTCAAGGTGAAGGCGGCCGCCAGCGCGAGCGCCAGAAGCAGCGTGATCGTCTCAAAGCCGCCCATGCCCGCGAGCACGTAGGCCGTCACGGTCCAAAAGAGCACGCCGTACGTGAAGACGCGCCAAAAGCGGTCCAACGCGTCCTCGCCGGCGGCGCGCGGCAGGACGAGCGACGGGATGAGGAAGGCGAAGACGGCGACGATGACGTTCGCCCGCAGCCACTCGGCCATGGAATCGGCCCAAAAGTCCGGATACACAGGTGGCGTCACGGGGAGCTCACCCCGCCCGCCGCGGGCCTCTGCCGGAGCTCATACACCCGCAGGTAGCGGCCGTCAAAGACCACGGGCAGGGGCCCGTGCCGCGCGCTGTAGTCCGCGATCCACCGCTTCAGCCGCTCGTTCGCCGCCTGGCGCCGCGGCAGTTCCGCCTGCTCGGAGGGGAAGGGCGCGACCCACCAGCGCTTCTCGACGAAGAGGTAGATGCGAGCCGGCAGGGGGTGCGTGCCGGACTGGTCTTGGTACACGAGCCCGTCGGCCGTCTCGACGACGTGCTCGACGAACGAGACGGGGTCCAGCTGGAAGCCCTGCCCGAGGGCGTACGCGTACCCTTTAGGGTCGGAAACGGCGAGCCAGTCCGTCGGACGGTTCGTCTGGGCGATGTGCACGTACTCCGCCACGAACTCGTCGGACTCCATGGTGTAGGGGTGCGGCGACTGCGGCGGCTCGGCCCGCCAGGCGAGGGCCGTGACGGCCGAGAGGGCGGCCCATGACACCCACCGGGCGGCGGCGGGCCCCGGCCAGGCCTCCAACGCCTCCTCCACCGCGCTCCAGCCGAGCGCCAGGGCGGGCGCCAGGGCGAGGGCCACGAACTCCCCGCTGCGCACGAGGATGGCGGTGTTGTAGAACCCGAAGCGCGGCGCCTGCTGGATGCAGAGCGACGTCCCCAGGGTGAGGAGGACGAGGAGCGGCACGCCGAGCTCAAGCGGCGAGCGCCGCCTCCGCAGGCGCACGACGAGCGAGAGCGCCGGCGCCGCCAGCCCCGCCCAGGCCCACGGGGAGACGGGCGGCGTGGCGAACCGCTCCTGGCTCGTGGCGAACGCGAGGGAGGACGCGTGCAACGGCACGCCCATGAGCCAGGCCGCGGCCAGGGGAGCGGCGGCCAGAAGCGCAGCCGCGGCCACCCGCACGGCGTACCACGCGAACGTCGGCCGGTGGATGCCGATCGCCAGCCACGCCGCGATGGACGCCGCCAGCGCGGCCGCGGCCGTGTTGAGCGCGGCGATCGGATGCACGAGCGCCGCCATCAGCACGCCGGCGAGCGCGCCGCGGCGGTAGGCCTCGGCGTGGTCGGCGAACCAGGACCGGTAGGCCAGCCAGGCGACCGGCAGGACGAGGATGTGGCCGAATTCTTGGGAGTCGGTGCCGACCTGGCGCGAGAACTCATACGGCAGGAGGGCCGGCAGCGTCCCGTAGACGAGGAGCGCGGCGAGCGCCGGCACCGCGCGGCCGGACGTGCGCGCGGCGAAGTACGCCACGGAGAGCGCCATCGCCACGCCGATCGCCGGCCCGACGAACTTGATGAAGAGGATCGGGTTCGACATCGTGAGTTTGATGAGCGCCGCCAGCGTGATGTGGAACCCTTCCGGATAGACCCCGTCGACGAAGAGCCGCTGCTCGGCGACCGCCTTCACCCACAGGACGACCACGCTCGCGTCCGCGAAGTGGAGCGCGGCATGGGCGACATTGCTGGCGAAGTGCATCCACGCGGACACGCCGAGGATGACGAGGCCCAGGAGCCCCGTGGCGACGGAGACGAGGCTCGGCCGGCCCCGCGGCCGGAGCGCGGAGATCCAGCCCCGCGCCCGCTGCCAGGCGCGCGCGGGGGTGCGGGCGAGGTCGTCGAGCTCCTCCAGCACGGCGGCGCCGAGCCGCACGGCGGGCCGCAGCTGGTACCGGCTCCAGAGCACACGCCGCCGCCCCGCGAGCAGAAGGTGCGAGGCGCCGAGCGCCACGACCCACCCCAGAACCTCAAAGACATGCAGCGCCACAAGGAGATAGCCGAGGAGGATCGCGTACGCGCCCATGGAGAGGGCCTGCACCCAGAAGCGGTCGCCGCGAGGCATGCCGGCGGGTGCGGGGAAAAACACGCCGGCGAGCCAGCCGTAGAAGAGCCCGAAGCCGGCGACGATCCGGAAGAGCGTTGAGGCGACGTCCGTCCAGGGTAGGGCCACTCACACCATCCTATAGAGGACGAAGTCCACTCTCGGCCACGTCCGCCAGACTTCCACGCTGCTGGCCAGAAGAAGGTACAGGGATCCCGCCGCCAGACCCCACACGGCCCACTCGTAGTGGCCGGAGGCCCGGGTGAGGACGAGCCCCACGATGAAGTCGACCGCCAGCGCCCCAAGGAGCGAGCGCAGGGCGGGCGCCGGCTGGTTCAGGCTGAAGAGCAGGAGCTCGTTGAAGAGGCCCATCGCCAGGAGGGCGTACCCGACCGTCGCCCACTGGAGGACGAACGGCTCCACGCCGTGGACCGGCACGGCGGCGGCGAGCGCCGGCACGCCGGCCGCCACGTCGACCGCATAGCGCGTGAGCGCGACCGACGCCGCGCCCGTCAGGAGGTAGCCCGCGAGCGCGCGGAGGTAGAGCCGCCGCAGCCCGCGCGCCAGCCGCTCGCCCTGCGCGGCGTAGGTCACCTGCTCCTCCGCCTGGATCCAGCTGGTGATGTAGTGGATCAGCACCTCGGCCACGCCCAGCGGCAGGATGAGGGAGAGGATCGCCCAGTCCATGCCGAGCTCGTACTCACCCCGGAACCACACGTAGTAGGGCATGTAGGCGCTGTTCGTCGTCCAGGCGAGGAGCCGGTCGATGTAGACGAAGACGAAGTAGAGGATGCCGTAGAAGAAGTAGCGGTACGTCGTGTAGGCGATCTGCGAGGGCCGCGGCTCCACGACGCGCCGGCGGGACTCGGCGCGGCGGGTGACCCGCCGGAGGAACCAGAGGGAGAGGGTCGTGCTCGTCGCGGCGGCGCCGATGAGGCTCACCACTTGCGCCAGGATCAGCGGGATGCCCTGCCGGTAAAGCCCGTAGGTGAGGAGGGAGGCCGCGCCCGTGATGACGCCGAGGAGGTATTCCTTGCGGAACACGTAAATTCCCGCGAACGACAGCCACAGCGCCGAGAGAAGGATCATGTAGAGGTCCATGAAGAGGACGAGGCGCAGCGGCATCAGGGTGAAGACGAGATCGAGAACGAGCGCCGCGAGGGCCACGACGATGCTCGTCCAGAGGCCCCAGCGCATGAGGCGCCAGGCGATGTCGCGGGCGAGGAGCGGTTCCTGCAGCCCGAGGAAGAGGTACACGGAGTGCGCCATCGACTGGATGTAGCCGCCCGTGCAGAGGTAGCTCAGGAAGGTGGCGAGGGCGAGCGCCGTCGCCTGCTCCACCTGAAGCGTGAGGCTCGCGATGAAGGTGACGTGCAGGAGGATCATCGCCAGCGTGGCCACGGCCATCGGCAGGGCGAAGGTGAGACCGTGCAGAAATTGAAGAAGACTGTCGAAAAGAAGCTTCCAAAGGCGGATGCGCGGCCCGGCGAAGAGCGGTTCCTGGCGCAGCTCCCGGCGGATTTCGACAAAGATCTCACGCGCCAGTGAGAAGACGTCCGGATGTCCGAACTGGTCCTCGGCGCGCGCGTCCGTCCACCCGAGAGATTCCAGCAACGCCGCGACATCGAGCTCGTCCTGCGGATCCGGGTTGGCCTCGAGCACCTGGCGCACCAGACCGGCGAACGAGCTCTCCGCATCCCTGGGGGTGGACAGGGCCGGCGCGCGGTTCAAGTGCCGTTCCTCCACGTGAACATTCAACTGAAAACTCTTCGCGGCGGCGGGGCGGTTCCCTCCAGAAGCAGTTGGGTGAGGCGGTGAAGCAAGGTGGTGAGGCGGTGGTGCCGGTTCACGCGTTGACAGTCGATGTCGAAAGCTGGCTCGACACCGAGGCGGCGCGCCGCCGTTCCGCGCTGCTCGGGGAGGCGCGTCGCATCGAGGAGGGGACGGCGCGTCTCCTGGACTTCTTCTCGGCCCACGGCGTGCGCGCCACGTTTTTCGTGCTGGGCCGTGTGGCGGAGGAGGCGCCGCGCATGGTGCGGCGCATCGCCGAGGCCGGCCACGAGCTGGCGAGCCACGGCTGGAGCCACCGCCCGCTGCAGGAGCTCACGCCGCAGGCCTTCCGCGAGGAGATCCGCGCCACCAAAGCGATCTTGGAGGACATCGGCGGCCGGGAGGTGACCGGCCACCGCAGCCCCTCCTGGTCGATGGGCCCGCGGACGCTCTGGGCCCTTGAGGAACTCGTCGCGGCCGGCTACCGTTACGACGCCAGCCTCACGCCAGGGTACGCGTGGCTCTGGGGCACGCCCGGGATCCCGGGAGGGCCTCACCGGCTGGAGCTCGGCGGAGCGACGCTTTTGGAGTTTCCGAACTCGGTGCCGCGCGCCGGCCTGCGCCTGCCGTTCGCCGGCGGCTTCTTCCTGCGCGCCTGGCCGGCCGGCTGGATCCGCCGGGCGCTGCGTTGGTACGAGGAGCAGGGCGATCCGGCCGTGGTCTACGTGCACCCGTGGGAAGTCGACCCGGCCATGCCGCGCGTCCGCCTCGGCCCGTTCTGGTCGTTCGTCCACTATGCGGGCCTCGCCCGCATGGAAGCGAGGCTCCGGGAGCTTTTGCAGACCTGCCGTTTCCTGCCGCTGGCGGAGCTCGCGAAGCTTCTGCCCGCGGACCGCCTGCCCGTGGTGCGCCTCGCGCCGCCGGTTCAGGCCCCGGCGGGCGGCCGCGACGCGCGATCCCGATCCCGCCACACCGCGAGGCCGGCGACGAGGAGGTAGGCGGCGGCGCCGCCCGCCAGGGGCCACCCCCAGTCTCCGCCGGCCGCCGCACGGGCGCCCAGGAGCCAGATGGCCGCGGGCGGCAGGGCGGCCGCTGCGGCGATGCCGAGGCCGCCGAGCCAGGACCGAAGGATGAGGGCCGGCTCGCCGAGCTCCTTCGCCACGGCGAGGCCGGCCAGCAGCGCGCCGAGCCACTGGACGGCCACGCCCGCCCCCGCGATGCCGGCGAGCCCCCACCGCGCGCTGGCCCACGCGTCGCCGGCCGCTTGCAGGCAGAGGGCGAGGCCGGCGATCGCCGCCGCCCGCCTCAGGCGCCCGGCGGCCATGAGCGCGCGAAAGAAGAGCACGGCGAGCATCGCCGCGGGGAGGCCGGCGGCGTACACGGCGAGGACGCCCGCCACGCGGTCGGCTTCGCCGGCTGTGAGCACGCCGTGCGCGAGCAGCCAGCGCAAGACAGGACGGGCGTAGGCGCTCCAGAAGGGCACAAGCGGCACGGCGCCCAGGGTGAGGAGGCGCACGCCGCGGTCGAGGAGGCGGCGGGATTCGACGTCGCCGCGCAGGCCGCGCCGCGCGAGGCTCGGAAACAGGACGGTGCCGACGGCGGCCGCGAAGATCCACACCGGCGCCTGCGCGAACCGCCAGGCGTAGGTGAGCGCGGCCAGCTGCCCGCTGCCCAGCCCTCCGGCGAAGGTCCGGTCGACGACCTGCCCGGCCTGCGAAAGGACGTACCAGACGGCGATCGGCGCCCCGAGACCGGCGAGATCGCGGAGCTCGGTCGATGTCGGCCGGCGCGGCCGTAGCGAACCCTGCACGACGGCGCCGGCGGCGAGGGTGCCCAGCACGCAGAGGCTGCCGCCCGCCACCCAGGCCGCCAAGCCGGGCACATCGCGCTGCGGCCCGAAGATGAGCGGCCCGCTGACCAGCGCCGCCGTGAGCCAGAGCGGCGCCGCGGCCGCCAGCGCGAAGCGGCCGGAGACCTGCAGGGAGGCCGCCAGCACGGCGCTCAGCGGCGCCGCGAAGGCGTGCAGGCTCAGCCAGCGCAAGGCCTCCACGGCGCTTTGGCGCGCGGGGCCGGCGAGGGAGGCGCCGACGAGGCGGATCCAGAGCGGCGCCGTGACGGCGAGGCTCGCAGCGAGGAGGGCGCTGGCCCAGGACACGGCAGCGACGAGCGGCGCGAGCGGCCGCGCCCGGCGTTCGTCGCCGCCTGTGCCGGCGCGCGTGCCGGTGAGGAAGGTGACGGTGACCACCGAGAGCACAGCGCCCATCACGGTGTTGCCGGCGAAGTCGGCCGCGAAAAAGGCCGCCGTGAAGGCGTCGGCCGCAGGCGTCAGGCCGAAGTGGCGGGCGAAGAAGATGTCGCGCAAGAGCCCGCCGGCGCCCAAGAGGACGTTGGCGGCGACGACGATCGCTACATTGCGTGCCAGCGTACGCCGTGCGATCAGAGTTCGCCGTCCGGAAGGGTCATGTGCACGATCAGCTCCGGCAGGCGCCCCGCGCGCTCCACACGCTCCACGAGCGCCGCGTCGATGACGTCGCCACGGCTCGCCAGGAGGCGGTGTTCCGCGTCGTAGATGTCCTGGCCGACGACCTTGCCGACGAGGAAGGCGAGAACGTCGTGCCCGACGAGGCGCCGCTCCGAAGCCGCGCCCCGCGGCTGCGGAGCCCCGGGCGGGGCCGCGCCCGCGGGCGATTCGGCGCGCGACGCCGGCGCTTCCCCGCCGGCCGGGTCCGTCACGGCGAAGTCTGCCTCCCCGCTCACGACGACGCCCCGCCCGGCCGGAGCGTCCGGCTCCAGCGGCTCCCATGCAGGCTCTGGAGCCGGCGCCTCTGTCCGCAAAGCGATGAGCGGCGGGGGCAGATCGTCCCATGGCCCGGCGGCGTCCGGTGCCGCCTCCGCGCCCGGTGCAGCCCCCGCGTCCGGCGCCGGAGCCGGTGCCGCCGTGGCTTCCGGTGCCGGAGCCGGTTCCGCCGTGGCGTCCCCCGTCTGTGCCGCCTCCGCCTGGGGTCCGGCCACGGGCGCTGGCGCCGGCGGCTCCAATGCGGGCGCGGCCACCGCGGGCATCTCCGCGGCCGGCGGTTCCACGGCCGGCTCCGCCGCCGGCGCGGCCGTCGCCGGCGCCGCCGCCTCAGGCGCCGCGGCGTCGCCCTCCTCCAGCACGCGGTGGCCGCGGCGCACGATGATCACGTCGCGCCGCACGGCCTGCACTTCGCTGGTGGGGATGACCCCGGTGGCGCCCGCGTCCGACGTGAACTCGTAGCCGACGATCGACGGCGGAAAGCCGTCGACGATCAGTGCGCTCAAATGGCCGAGGAGCTGGCCGTCGCGGCTCTGCACGCGGATCTTCCGCGCCGGCACGGCGAGGCGCGCGCGGGCCTGGCCGAGCCACGAGGCGACGACCTGATCCGGGGGCGTCTCGGCGCCGAGTACCGCCGCGACCACCTCCGCGAACTCGGGCTGGCCCGCCGCCCGCTCCGCCGGAGCCGGGAGCGCCGCCTCCCGGCCCTGGCTGGCCCGCACGACGTCCTCCACAGCGCTGAGGAGCTCCCTCAACCGCTGCTCCTCTTCCGCGATTTGACGGTCGATCGGCGGGAGCAGGCTCTGCCAGCGACGCATCCGCTCCTCGTGCTGGCGGGCGAGGCGCTCGATCTCCGCCCGCACGCCCTCCTCAAGCCAGCGGAGATTCTCGCGCACCTCCTGCTCGTGCTCCCGCAGGTGGCGATTGTCCCCGCGAAGGTGGGCGAGCGTCTCTTCCAGCGCCGCGAGCTGCGCCTCCAGCCGCTGCAGCTCCACCTCCTCCTGCTGGATTTGCTGCTGCAGCACCTGAAGGGCGCCCTCCTGCTCCGCCTCCATCTGGGCCACATGGCGGGCGACGTCTTCCGCACGCACGCCGAAGAGACGGCGCGGAAGCCTGCGGACCCCTTCGTCCAGCCGTTCCTTCTTCGGTGGCATGATCAGCGGTTCGCGGATCTAGGGAGGGCCTCGGACCGTGAGGGGAAGATGGCGCGGCTGTCCTGGGCCGCTTCCGGCTGGGCGCTTTCCGGAGCCCGCGTGCGTGTGCCCGCCGGTGCGGCCGCCGCCGGCGCGGCATCCCGGGAAACGACATCTTCCGCGCGCGGCATCTCCTGCAGCATCCGGCGGAAATGGTCCACCTGCCGCAAGAACGCGGCGCGCGCCTCGTCCACCAGGGCGCGGCGGCTGCCGAGCATCGCCTGGCGGTGCGTGACCTCCGCGAAGACGGCCGCCTCCTCCGCCTCAAACGCGTCCACCGCCTGCTGGATGCGCATCTGCCCGTGTGACTCCATCGTGCGGATGGACGCCATGAGCGCACGCTGCTCTTCCCGCTCGGCCGCCAGTTCCTGCTCGACCTGCCTCAGGCGCTGGCGGACGCCGGCGACCTGCGCCTGCAAGGCCTCCAGCCGGGTGACGTGGGCGTGCCGTTCCCGCGCCAGCCGGTCCTCGAGCTCCGAGAGAAACGCCTCCACGGCCGCCGGCCGCAGGCCGATGAACGAACGCCGGAAACGGACACCCATGCACCCCCACCCCCGGAACTGGAAACGATTCTCATCTCAACATAACGCGTCAACCGGCTCGTTGCAAGCGGTCGATGAGCCACGCCTGGATGAGGCGCTGGTCGCGGTTCGCGCGGCGCCCCAGCCGCTCCTCGAACTCGGCCATCTGGGCGAGGAGGGCGCCGGCCAGCGGCCCGGCGGGGTCGAGGCGCAGGGCGTCTTGGAGCTGGCCGAGCGCCGCGTCGTACATGCCGACGCCCGCGAGCGCGTAAGCACGCGTAAGCGCGAGCACCTGGCGCCGGCGCGTCGCGGCCGCCGCGTCGCGCTCGCCGGCGAGCGCCGCGTAGCGCTCCGCGAAACTGCGCGTCGTCCGCTCCACCGTGAAGAGGTCGAGCGCCCGCGCCCTGGCGCCTTCGCCCAGCTCCGCGCGCAGTGCCGGGTCGTCGATCAACTGCAGAATGGCCACGGCCATCCGGGCGGGGTCCCGCGCCGGCACGAGGAGGCCCGTGCCGGCGAGCGCCTCCGCCGTCCCGCCCACGTCCGTGGCGACGATCGGCTTGCCGCTCATCATCGCCTCGATCACGGAGTAGGGGAAGGCCTCGCTGACGCTCGACTGCACGATGATGTCGGCCTCCTGGTACGTGCGGGCGATGTCATCGGTGTGCCCCGCGAAATCGACGACCTCCTCAAGCTGCAGCTCCTCCCGGAGCGCCAGCATCTTCCGGTGGTACTCCGGCACCGAGACGGCGCCCTGTACGATGAAGCGCGCCCGGGGCGCGCGCGCGTGGACGATCGCCGCCGCCCTCAGGAGCGTCTCGATGTCCTTGTTCGGGTCGATGCGCGCGATGGAGACGACGCGCACGTCGTCGCCGGGAGGCGCCGGCTTGGGGCGCGGCTGGAAGACTCCGGGGTTGACGCCGTTGTAGATGACGTGGATGCGCTCCGGCGGCACGCCGAGCTTCTGCTCCCAACGGGCGTTGAAGCGGCAGACCGGCGCGAGCTCGTCGGCGTGGTGGAGGTTGGCGCGCACGATGCTCTGGATGAACGCCAGCAGGAAGGCCTTCGCAAAGGGGGACATCGTGCTCCGTCCCACGGAGAGGTACTGCTCCCTCAGGTAAACGCCGTGCTCCGTCAGGAGATAGGGCGTGCCGTGCAGGAGCTTGCCGACGATCCCGATCAGCCCGCAGAAGGCCGCGGCGGAGGAGTGGGTCACATCGGCCTGAGGGATCGGCGTGTTGAGGATGATGAGAAAGCGGTACACCCAGCCGAGCGCCTGGACGAGGTCGAAGATCGTCGGTTCGGGCCAGAGGCCGGCCTGCACCTCCGCCATGACGGTCGTCTTGAAGGTCTGCCAGACGTCCTCGGCCTTGAACGTCTCCTGGTAGTCGTACATTTGGAAGTAGCGATACATGCCGAGAAACACCTGGCCCAGCGCCGCCGCGTCGCGGCCGCGCGTGGAGATCGCGCCGAGAAGCTCCTGGAAGAGCGGCAGGAAGATCTGCCGCACTTGGGCCTCGCTCGTCCGCTGCTTCTTAAGGAAAACCTCCGAAAACGGAAGGTCGGTGCGGTGCTCGGACGGGTCCTGCGTCCCCCAGAGGGGGATGGCGATGACGCGCTCGACCGTCGCCGGCAGCGGGAAGCGCGCGCTCACGTACGGGTTCATGATGACGGCCACGACGATGAAGCGGGTGTCCGGCATCTGGCGCACAAGAGTGTCGCACCACGTGCTCACGCCGCCCACGTGGTAGGGGTAGGTGCCTTCCGTGGCCAGGATCACGGTGCGCGCGCGCTTCATGCCGGCGCCCATTCGACACGCGGCCGGAGCGGTCCTGCCCGGCGCGCCGGAGCCGGGCCCGCATGGAGCCTCAGGGCTCCTGCATAGGGTAGCCGCAGGGGGCCGGCCGGGTGGAATGGCGCGTGTTCCTGGCGACGTTCGGGCTTGTCCTGCTGTCCGAGCTGGGCGACAAATCGCAGCTTCTGACCATGACCCTCGTGGCCGAGAGCCGCGCGAACGCGCCCGTGTTTCTGGGCGCTGCGCTGGCCCTCTTGCTCGCCACCCTCTTGGGGGTGCTCTTCGGAGAGGTGCTCAGCTCGCTCGTGCCGCCCGTGTGGATCCGCATGCTCGCCGGCAGCGCGTTTGTCTTCATCGGCGGCGCGCTGCTTCTGGGAAAGCTCTGACGCCGTTTGCGCCGCGAGGACGGACGGCGCTATAATTCAAGAAGTCGCGCTCGTAGCTCAATGGACAGAGCGTCGGCCTCCGGAGCCGAAGGTTGTGGGTTCGAGCCCCGCCGAGCGCACCAGTGTTTCGCTGAATTTTCCTCAAGAAGCAGCCGGCCGCAGGCATCTTGCCTGCGGCCGGCTGCGATTGTGTTCGGCCTTGCGTGCGGCCTTGCGTGTGGGCCGCTCAGCGCGCCGTGCGCGGCGTGCGGGACAGGGCCTTCTCGGCCGTTTCTTCCTCGCTACTGGCTTCTACGGTGACCGTCCCCGGCCCGCCGGCGGCTGCGCGTGCGCCCGCGCGCCCGGGCGCGGCGGCCCGCGCGGGCGCCGCGGCGCGCAGGCGGCGCGGCGAGACAAGGAGCATGCGCAGCCCGCTCAGGACGACGACCACCGTACTGCCCTCGTGCCCGACGACGCCCAGCGGCAACCCGATGCGGCCGGTGAGCGCCAACGCCACGAGGACGACGATGACCGCTCCCGCGAAGGCCAGGCCCTGGCGGATGACGGCCTGCGTACGCCGCGCCACGCGGATGGCGAAGGCGAGCGCGTGGAGGTCGTCGCCCATGAGCACCACGTCCGCGGCTTCCAAGGCGGCGTCTGTCCCGGCGCCGCCCATGGCCACGCCCACTGTAGCCGTGGCGAGCGCCGGGGCGTCGTTGACGCCGTCGCCCACCATGGCCACGCGGCGCGTCTTGCCGAGCGTCTTCAGGATCGCCACCTTCTGCTCCGGGAGGAGGCCGCCGTAGGCGCTGTCGATGGGCAGGCCCGCCGCCACGCGCTCCACCACCCGCGGCTGGTCGCCGCTCAGCATGACGATCTCCTTCACGCCCGCGGTGTGCAGCGCGTGGAGGGCGGCGGCCGCCTGCGACCGCGGGCGGTCCATCATCGTGATCACGCCCACGGCCTCGTCGCCCAGCGCCACGATCACGACCGTCTCCCCGGCCTCCTCATGGCGGCGCACCGCTTCCACCAGTTCAGCGGGCACGTGCACGCCGAGGTCGCCGATGAACGCCGGGCTGCCGACGCACGCCGCGCGGCCGGAGTCCGTCAGACGGCCCGCCACGCCGCGGCCGGCCCGGGCCTGGATGTCGGCCACAGGCGGCGCCGGGGCCTCTAGGGCGGCGGCGCGCTGGCGGATGGCGTGCGCCAGGGGGTGGTCGACGCGCGCTTCCAGCGCCGCCGCGAGGCCCACCACGTCGCGCTCCGTGTACCCCGGCGCGGCGTGCACGGCCACCACCTGCGGGCGGCCGCTCGTCAGCGTGCCCGTCTTGTCGAAGGCGACGGCATCGATGGTGGCGAGCCGCTCCAGGTGCGCCCCGCCCTTGACGAGCACGCCGTGGCGCGCCAGGGTGGCCAGCGCGGACAGCACCGCCGCGGGCGCCGCGATCACCACCGCGCAGGGCGAGGCCGCCACGAGCACCGTCATCGCCCGGTAGAAGCTCTGCGCGAAGGGCTCGTGCCAGGCGACGAGCGGCACGAGGAGCGTCAGCGCCGTGCCGGCCAGGACCACCAGCGAATACCGCTCTTCAAAGCGCTCCGTCCAGAGCTGCAGCTGGGCCTTCCGCTCCTGCGCCTCCGCGACGAGCATGACAAGGCGCGCGAGGGTCGTCTGGTCGGCTGTCCGCTCCACTTGGAATTCGAGGACGCCGTCGAGGTTCACCGTGCCGGCGAAGACGGCGTCGCCCGGCTCCTTCGGCACCGGCGCCGACTCCCCGGTGATCGCCGACTGGTCGACGGACGACATGCCCGCGACGACCTTGCCGTCGAGCGGGATGCGCTCCCCGGGCCGCACCACGACGCGCGCGCCGAGCTGCACATCCTCCACGCGCACGCGGCGCTCGCCGCGCTCGTCGAGGACGGTCGCCGTGTCCGGCCGCAGCCCCATGAGCGCGCTCACCGCCTGGCGCGTGCGGTTCAGGGCGTACGCCTGCAGCGCGTTGCTCGTGGAAAAGAGGAAGAAGAGGATCGCACCGTCCTCCCAGCGGCCGACGGCCGCCGCGCCGAGCGCCGCCACGACCATCAGGAAGTCGACGTCGACGCGCCCCTTCGCGAGGGAGCGCACCCCTTCCCAGGCGGACTCGGCGCCGCCGGCGACGTACGCGAGCACCCATCCGGCCAAAGCGGCCGTGGGATGGCCGTGCGCCCCCGCCTGCCAGGCGGAGAGGCCGAGGACGGCCGTGGCCGCGGGAGGAAGCCAGAGCCAGCGGTTCATGAGGCCGCCTCCTTCGCGCGGCAGTCGGCGCACAGGCCGTGGACGTCGGCGACGCACGCCGGCAGCTCGAAGCCGGCGCGCGCGGCCACGTCGCGGAGGAGGTCGGCGAGGCCGTCGGCCGGCACGTCGACGACCCGGCCGCAACCGCGGCAGATGAGGTTCGCGTGCGGCTCGACGTTCGGGTCGTAGCGCTGCCCGTCGGGGCCGTTCGCCAGCGCGGTGAGCGCGCCGATCGCCTCCAGGGTCGACAGCGTGTTATATACGGTGGTAAGACTTAACCCGGGGTATTGCGGGTGCAGGGCCTCGAAGATCTCCTGCGCGGTCGGGTGACGGTCGTTGCCCTCCAGGTAGCGGATCACGGCCCAGCGCGGCGCCGTGAGGCGGAAGCCGCGGGCCCGCAGGCGTGCGGCGATGTCGTCGGCGCGCACGGCCGCACCCCCTTTCGACAGATCGTGTGCAACCGATACTAGTTTAAAGCGATTCCAAATACGAAGCCAAGGGATCGGTGACATGAACGCCCGTCGGCACCCGTTGATCCTCGGCCACCGCGGCCTGCCGGCCGAGGCCCCCGAGAACACGCTCTCCTCCTTCCGCAAAGCGCTGGAAGCCGGCGCGGACGGCGTGGAACTGGATGTGCGCCTCGCGCGCGACGGCGTGCCGGTCGTCGTCCACGACGCCACCATGCACCGCACCACGGAGGCGCGCGGCACCGTGGACGAGCTCGACAGCGAGGAGATCCGCCTCTGTTCCGTGCGCTGGCGCGGCCGCGCCATCACCACGGTGCACGTGCCGACCCTGCGGGAGGTCCTCAAAGACCTGCCCCCCGGCACGGTGGTGGACGTGGAGCTGAAGCCGCAGCACGGCGACGCCGAGATGCTCGCCGCCGCCGTCCTCGACGCCTGCGCCTGCGCGCGCGACCTCGACCTCGTCTTCTCCTCTTTCGACCTCGAGGCGCTGCGCGCGCTGCAGCGCCGCCGGCCGGAGGCGCGCCTCTGGCTCAACTGTGCCTGGGCGGCCGGCTTCGCCCTGCGCCAGGCGCAGCGCGGCCGGCTCCAGGGCGTGGCCTTCTGGCACCCGCTCGTCACCCCGTGGCTCGTGCGCCACGCCCATGAGCTGGGATTGGAGGTTGCGGCCTGGCCGGTCAACGGCCCGGACCGCGCCCGCACCCTGGCCCGCTGGGGCGTGGACACGCTCATTACCGACCGGCGCGCTGTGATCCAGGCGTTCGCTTGAGCCGCGCCGCCGTGGCGAATATAATGGGACCGGTGCCCAAATTCCGACTGATTCACTAGGATTTCGTCAGAGGGAGGACGTCCGTGGCCGTTCCGAAGCTCGTCATCGAGAACCTGCAGGCGGAAGTCGAAGGGACCCCGATCCTGAAGGGCGTCGACCTGGAAGTCAAGGGCGGAGAGGTCCACGCCATCATGGGACCGAACGGCGCCGGCAAGAGCACGCTCGCCTTCACCCTCGCGGGCCATCCCCGCTACCAGGTGACGGGCGGCCGCGTGACCCTCAACGGCGAGGACGTGCTCGCCATGAGCCCGGATGAGCGCGCGCGCGCCGGCCTCTTCCTCGCCTTCCAGTACCCCAGCGAGGTGCCGGGCGTCACGGTCGCCAACTTCCTGCGCACCGCGCTCAACGAGCTGCGCGGCGAGGAGATCCCCGCCCGGGATTTCCTCAAGCTCCTGCACGAGAAGATGGACATCCTCCAGATGGACCGCGCCTTCGCAAACCGCTACCTCAACGAGGGCTTCTCGGGCGGTGAGAAGAAGCGCAACGAGATGCTGCAGCTGGCCGTCCTGCAGCCGAAGATCGCCATCCTCGACGAGACCGATTCCGGCCTCGACATCGACGCCGTGCGCGTCGTCGCGGAGAGCGTGAACCGCCTGCGCGGGCCGGAGCTCGGCGTGATCGTCATCACCCACTACTCGCGCATCCTGCGCTACCTCGTGCCGGATTACGTCCACATCATGTTCGGCGGCCGCATCGTCCGCTCGGGCGGCCGCGAGCTGGCCGACAAGCTGGAGGAGAGCGGCTACAACTGGCTGCGCCGCGAGCTCGGCCTGGAAGAGGTCGAGGAGGAGGTCGCGCCGGATGTCCGTTGACACGCTGCCGCGCGCGCCCAAGCTGGCGGACCTTGAGGAGAGTGCGCTGGCCGACCTCTCCCGCCAGTGGGGGGAGCCGGAGTGGCTCACGGAGGCGCGCATCGCCGCCTGGCGCCGCTTCCTGGAACTCCCCGTCCCGGACCGGCACATGGAGGTCTGGAACCGCATCAACCTGCGTCCCCTGCCGCTCATGGAGTTCAGCGCCTGGGTGCCGGCGGAGCCGTTCCGCTCTGAGGAGGAGCTGCCGGAGGCCGTGCGGCGGGCGCTGGGCGAGGCCGGCGCGGCGCACAGCCTGGTGCAGGTCGACGGCACGCCGGCCTTCCGCCGGGGCGGCGAGGAGCTCGCGCGCCGCGGCGTGATCTTCTGCGACCTGCAGACGGCCGTGCGGGAGCACCCGGACAAGGTCCGGGGCGCGCTCGGCGAGGTCGTGCCCGTCGATCGCGACAAGTTCACCGCGCTCTCCACGGCGCTGTGGACGGGCGGCTTCTTCCTCCACGTCCCGCGCGGGGTGACGGTCGAGCTGCCTCTCCAGACGGTGCGCTGGCGCTCCGCCGCGGCCGACGCCACCATCAGCCGCACGCTCGTGGTGCTGGAAGAGGGCGCCGCCTGCACGCTGATCGAATCCCAGGCGGGCGAGGGCGGCCGCATCGGGCTCGACTGCAACGTGGTGGAGATCATCCTTGGAGACGGCGCGCAGCTGAAGTACGTGGGCCTTCAGGACTGGGACGAGGACATGTGGAGCTTCGCCCACCGGCAGGGCCGCCTGGCCGGGCGCGACAGCCGCCTCACGTGGGCGTTCGGCGAATTCGGCGGCCGCACCGCGCGCAGCTCGTTCCTGACGGAGCACATCGGCCGCGGGGCGGAGTCGAAGAGCGTGACCGTCTTCTTCTCCTCCGGCGTGCAGCACCACGACCTCTACCAGACGAACCTGCACACCGGCATCCAGACGAGCGCCAACATGGACGTGCGCGGCGCGCTCGCCGGCCGCGGCCGCTGCGTCTTCCGCGGCGACATCGAGATCCAGCGCGGCGCCAAGAAGACGAGCTCCTTCGAGGCTGCGCACGCGCTGGTGCTCGAGCGCGGCGCGCGCGCGGACGCCATCCCGAGCCTCTACATCGACGAGAACGACGTGCAGGCGTCGCACTCCGCCACCACCGGCCAGGTGGACGAGTCGCAGCTCTTCTACCTGATGAGCCGCGGCCTCTCCAAGAACACGGCGACGAAGCTCATCGTCCGCGGCTTCTTCGAACCGATCATGGAGCAGGTGCCCCTGGAGAGCGTGCGGCGGGAGTTCGAGCGCCTGATCGAGCGCAAGCTTTCCTAAAAAGAGAAGGTGAGGCGCATGTTCGACCCGCGCGTCGTGCGGCGCGACTTCCCCATCCTTGAGCGGGAGGTCCACGGCAAGCGCCTGGTCTACCTGGACAACGCCGCGACCTCGCAGAAGCCGCGCGCCGTGATCGACGCCGTGGCGGACTACTACCGCCGCTCGAACGCCAACGTGCACCGCGGCCTCCACCAGCTGGCGGCCGAGGCCACAGAGCAGTACGAGGCCGCCCGTGAGAAGGTGCGCGCCTTCATCCACGCGCCGGACGCGTCCGGCGTCATCTTCACGCGCAACGCCACGGAGGCCATCAACCTCGTCGCCTACAGCTGGGCGCGGAAGAACCTGAAAGAAGGCGACGCCATCCTTCTCACCGTCGCCGAGCACCATTCGAACCTGGTGCCGTGGCAGCTCGTCGCGCAGGAGACGGGCGCGCGGCTGCGCTACATCCGGCTCACGGAGGACGGCCGCCTCGACCTTTCCGAGCTCGACCGCCTCCTTGAAGGCGTGCGCCTCGTGTCGGTGGCGCACGCGTCGAACGTGCTGGGCACGGTCCACCCGGTGGAGACGCTGGCGCGCGCGGCGCACGCGGCCGGCGCGAAGATCCTCGTCGACGCCGCGCAGAGCGCGCCGCACATGCCGCTGGACGTGCAGGCGCTGGACTGCGACTTCCTCGCCTTCTCCGGCCACAAGATGCTCGGGCCCATGGGCATCGGCGTACTTTGGGCGCGCCCGGAGATCCTCGAAGCGATGGACCCGTTCCTCGGGGGCGGGGAGATGATCGGCGTCGTCGGGCTGGAATCCTCGACCTGGCGCGAGATCCCCTGGAAGTTCGAGGCCGGCACGCCGAACGTGGCGGGCGCCATCGGCCTCGCCGCCGCGATCGACTATCTTGAGCGGCTCGGCATGGAGAACGTCCGCCGGCACGAGGAGGAGCTCATCACCTACGCGTACCGTCGGCTTGAAGAGGTGCCGGGCATCGAGCTTTACGGGCCGCGCGACGGCCGCGCGGGCCTCATCGCCTTCAACCTCGAGGGCATCCACCCGCACGACGTGAGCCAGGTCCTCGACCAGGAGGGCGTGGCCGTGCGCGCCGGCCACCACTGCTGCCAGCCGCTCATGCGGGAGCTCGGCGTGGCCGCCACCGTGCGCGCGAGCTTCTACATTTACAACGACCGGGACGACGCCGACGTGCTCGTCGACGCGCTCCAGAAGACGAGGGAGTTCTTCGGCCGTGTCGCTCTCTGACCTCTACCAGGAAGTGATCCTCGACCACTACCGCGCGCCGCGCAACCGCGGCCGTCTTCCGGACGCGACGGTCTCGCTCAACGCCGAGAACCCGCTCTGCGGCGACGAGCTCCGCCTCGACCTCGACGTACAGGGCGACCGCATCGCGAATATCCTGTTCGAGGGCCGCGGCTGCTCGATCTCCCTCGCCTCGGCCTCGATGATGACCGAGCTTGTGAAGGGCGGAACGCTGTCGGCCGCCAGGGAGGCGATCGCGCGCTTCAAAGCGATGCTGCGCAGCGGGGAGGAGGACGAGGCGCTGGGCGACGCCACCGCGCTGGTGGGCGTGTCGAAGTTCCCCGTGCGCGTGAAGTGCGCCACGCTCGCCTGGACGGCCCTGGAGCAGGCGCTGGACGAACTGTCCGCGGACCGCGCCCGTTGACGCGGCTTGGCGCCGCGCGCGGAGCGTGCTAGCATGATCTTGTTCGGTGCGGTACGATTGCAGCGTCGCTCGGCTGGCCTTGTTCACGTTTTCACAAGTTGGGGGAGTCGGCCATGAGCTTCACGATGTCCCGGTTTTCGTGGAAAGAAGTCGAGCGGCACCAGCTCGACCGCGACAAGGCGCTCGCCGGCTGGGACGAGGTCAACCTCGGCTACCTCACGTTCGAAGAGGCGAAGGCCGAGGCCGACCGCTGCCTGCAGTGCGGGACCCCGTACTGCCAGGAGGGCTGCCCCAACCACAACCCCATCCGCGACTTCATCGGACTCATCCAGGAAGGACGCCTGATCGACGCCGCGCTCTTGGACTGGGAGGCGAACCCTCTGGCCTCCTGCACCGGGCGCGTGTGCGCCTGGGAGCGGCAGTGCGAGGGGTACTGCGTCGTCATCAACCACGGCGACCCCATCCGTATCGGCACGCTGGAGCGGTTCATGGGCGACTACGCCCTTCAGCACCTCGATGAGATCGACCTCTCCAGCTTCAAGGGCGAGGCCACCGGGCAGCGCGTGGCCGTCGTGGGCGCCGGCCCGGCCGGGCTGGCGGCCGCCTGGTTCCTCGCTCGCAAGGGCTACGACGTCACCATCTTCGAGTCGTGGTACCTCTACGGCGGCGTGATGGCCTACGGCATTCCGGAATACGTGCTGCCGCAGCGCATCATCGATCTTGAGGTGGAGAAGCTCCTGCGGCTCGGCGTGAAGGTGCGCACCGGCGTGCGTGTGGGCAAGGACGTCACGATCAAGGAGCTCATGGAGCGGGACGGCTTCGACGCCGTGTTCATCGCCACCGGCGCGAACCAGCCGGCCACGCCCGGAGTTCCCGGAGAGGACCTGCCGGGCGTCTGGACCGCCAAGGATTTCCTCATGAGGGCGACGGAAGAGCTCCTCTCCCGAGAGTACGGCCTGCCGGTGAAGGAGCCCGTGCACGTGGGCGACCGGGTGCTGATCGTCGGCGCGGGCGACACGGCCATGGATGCGGCGCGCACCTCGCTGCGCCTCGGCGCCAAGGACGTGATCGTCGCCTACCGCCGCACGGAGGAGATGGCGCCCTCCCGTCCCATCGAGATCGAGCACGTCAAGCACGAGGGCGGCCGGTTCATGTACCTCGTCAACCCGACGCGGTTCATCGCGGACGAATCCGGCAAGCTCTGCGCGGTGGAGCTCATCCGCATGGAGCTGGGGGAGCCGGACCGTTCCGGGCGTCCGCGCGTCCAGCCCGTGCCCGGCAGCGAGTTCCAGATCCCCGTCGACACCGCCATCCTGGCCGTCGGCTACAAGCCCGAGCGCGACCTGGCCGACTCCACGGAAGGCCTGGAGGTGGCCAACTGGGGCGGCATCATCGTGGACCGGTACGGCCAGACGAGCCTGCCCGGCGTCTTCGCGGCCGGCGATTGCGTGACGGGCGCGAAGACGGTCGTGCACGCGATCTACGCCGCGCGCAAGGCCTGTGAAGGTCTGCACAACTACCTCATGGCCAAGCGCTTGGAGCGCGAGGGCGCCGCCCGGCACGAGGCGCTGCTCCTGAGCGCGGCGGCCGCCTCGTGAGAGCATCCGTTCAGTACGGGTGAACGAAGTTCAATAAAAGATTACAATCGATCTCACCGGCGCCGTGGGGCGCCGGTTTTGTTTATCGGTTGCGCGGGAGGCGCCATCAGATGGCGTCGATTTTTGTCGAAAAGATGCCGCAAAAGCTCGGGAGGACGTGAGTTCGACACATCGAAACTGCGTGAATACCTGCCCTTGAACCGCCGCGGCGAGCTCGGCGTTCATCTCAACTAAAAGGAGGTTCTGCATGATTGAACAATGCCGTCCGCGCTTGCACTGCGTCCTGGAGACGACGCGGGACCTCGACGTGGAGGGCAAGCGCGTGCGGTACCGGTACCGCCTCTGGATGTCCGCCGACACGGGCCGCTACGCCATCGAGATCCGGCGCGAGGCGAATGGCGGGGCGCCGCCGGCCGATGCGGCCGTGTTCAGCGGGTGGCTGCAGGACGCTGAGGAGGCGCGCCGGCTGTTTGAACGCGTCGCGCTTTCCCAGGACCCCCTCCTCCCCGTGCACCTCGAAGACGTGGTGAGGGACGCGCTCTTGAAGGAGGAGGAACTAAGCGCTTCCAGCAGTGCCAGTATATTCCACGGCGAGTTCACCGTCAAGACGTAAGGGCCAGAGGATGGCGCGCATCTGGACGCGCCGGCGCCTCGGTCGCGGCGCCGGCGCCCCGGCGGCGGGACCGGCAACGTCTGCCGGACATGGCAGGAGATTGTCAGGGGCCGGCGAAAAACAAGCCCCCACAGCATCCGGTGAGGAGTGAGACGATGACGTCAGGGCTGATGCGGCGCATCGGCACAGCCGTTTTGGCGCTGGGCTTGGTCGCGTTCGTCGGCGCCTGCGGCGGCGGCGGCGGTGGGTCCAGCGAGAGCGGCGGCGGCGGCGGCACGATCATCAAGATCGCCACACAGACGCCGCTTTCCGGGGACGAGTCCGTCCAGGGCATCGCGATTCGCAACGGCGCCGAGCTCAAGCTGCAGCAGGAGGCGCCGGAGTTCGCCAAGATGGGCTTCACGCTGCAGCTCGATCCGCAGGATGACAAGGGCGATCCCAACACGGGCGTGGCCAACGCGCAGAAGCTCGCCGCGGACCCGGACGTCCTGGCCGTCGTGGGCCACCTGGATTCCGGCGTCATCATCCCCTCTGAGGGCAAGTATCACGAGGGGCACCTGCCCGTCGTCTCACCCTTCAACACGAACCCGAACGTCACGAGCCAGTGGAAGTACCCGGAGATCAACCGCATCGTGGGCCGCGATGACGTCCAGGGTCCCGTGGGCGCGATCTTCGCCAAGCAGGAGCTGGGCGTGAACACCGTCTTCGTCATCGACAACATCACCGCATACGGCACGGGCGTCGCGGAGGCGTTCGCGCAGAAGGCCCAGGAGCTCGGCATGCAGGTTGTGGGCCGTGAGAGCGTGGCCAAGGACGAGACGGACTTCTCCAACGTGCTGAACAAGATCGCGGACGCGAAACCCGACCTGGTCTACTACGGCGGTCTCTACCAGGGGTTCGCGCTGCTGCTGAACCAGGCGCACTCGAGAGGCATCCAGACGAAGTGGCTGGGCCCGGACGGCACGTTCTCCAAGGGCACGGTGGAGAACGCCAAGGAGAACGCCATCGGCGTCTACGCCACGTCGATCGTCGCGCCGACGGACTTCACGGAAGCCGGCAAGAAGTTCATCGAGGACTACAAGAAGGCCTACAACGACACGCCGGATCCCGCGGCCATCTACGGCTATGACGCCATGGGCGTGGTCCTTGAGGCGCTGAAGAACGCCATCCAGGAGAACGGCGGCAAGAAGCCCACACGCGAGCAGCTCACCGCGGCCATCCGCGCCGTCAAGGACTACCAAGGCGCGCTCGTCCACGTCGGCTTCGACGACATCGGCGACAACATCTACGCCGGCTACTACGTGTACCAGTACACGTCGGCCAACCCCGACACGAACGGCGATCCGCGCCTCGTGGCGCAGTATGACCCGAAGGGGAACAAGGTCGGCGACTGACCTTCGCAGTGTGCGCGCCGGGCGGGCCCGCGCCCGCCCGGCACGCGCCGGAGACGGGCGCCGCACCTGGCCCGCGTAAGGAGCCCACCGTTGGACATCTTGCCTCAGCTCTTTCTCGACGGCCTCGTCGTCGGTTTCGTCTACGCGCTCATCGCCGTCGGGTACACCATGGTCTACGGCGTATTGGAACTCATCAACTTCGCGCACGGGGACATCTTCATGGTGGGTGCGTTCGTGGGCACGGAGGTCCTCGTGGCGCTGGCCGGCTGGGGGCTTCGCGCCACAGCGGATCCGTGGCTCGCCCTGTCCCTCGCGCTCCTGCCGGCCATGGCGGTGGCCGCGGCGTTGGGGGTGGCGGTGGAGCGCTTCGCCTACCGGCCGCTGCGCCGCTCGCCGCGGCTCATCATCCTCATCTCGGCCATCGGCGTGTCGTTCATCATCGAGGACCTCGTCCGCCTCGTGGAGACGATCCACCAGGGGAAGTTCGTGCTGCCCGTGCCCACCGTGTTCCCAGACGTCTACCACGTGAGCGTGCCCGGCCTGCCTTCCCCGTTGACGATCAAGGCGAACTCCCTCGTGGTCGTGGGCGCGGCCGTGATCATGATGGTCGTGCTCACGCTCATCGTCTCGCGCACGCGTGCGGGGCGGGCGATGCGCGCCGTGGCGGAGGATCCGGTCACCGCGGCGCTGCAGGGGGTGGACGTGGACCGCATCATCGCGCTGACGTTTCTCATCGGGTCGGCCATGGGCGGGGCGGCCGGCGTGCTCTTCGCCACGCAGTACACGACGATCACGCCCTACATCGGCTTCCTCATCGGCATCAAGGCCTTCACGGCGGCCGTGGTGGGCGGCATCGGCAACATCCCCGGATCCTTCCTGGGGGGCATCCTCCTTGGCGTGCTGGAGCAGGTGGGCGGCGGCTTCGTGGGCGCCAAGTTCCAGAATGTGTTCGCCTTCTGCGTGCTGGTGGCGGTCCTGATCTTCAAGCCCTCGGGCCTTCTCGGCCAGAGGGTTCAGGAGAAGGTGTAGCGATGGCGGCTCTTGCGCGGTTCTGGAGCCCTTTCCGGCTGCGCCTGCCGGGCGGGCGTGCGGCGCAGCTGCTCCTCATCGGAGGGTACCTCGCCTTCACGGTGGGGCTTTTGCTCCTCTTCCCGCGCTCGATCATCGCCTTTCTCCTATACCTGGCGAACCTTTTGCTCGTCTTCGGGGCGCGCGCCGTGCCAGGCGCTTGGCAGGCGGCCATCGCGGTGGTGGAGACGCTCGTCGTCTTCCCGGCGGTGGCGGCGGGCAACCCCTTCTTCATGGGCGTCGGCACCACCGTGGCCATCTACGTGGCGCTGGCCTTGGGGCTGAACATCGTCATCGGCTACGCCGGCCTCCTGGACCTCGGTTACGTGGCGTTCTACGCCTCCGGCGCGTACCTCTGGGCGATCTTCTCGACGGGCAAGGCGGCGGAGTTCCTGCCATTTTTGCACGGGCCGCTGGGCGGCGAGTGGTTCTGGCCCTTCCTCGTGCTGGGGCTTCTCTTCGCGGCCCTCATGGGGGTGCTCCTCGGCATCCCCGTGCTGCGCCTGCACGGCGACTACCTGGCGATCGTCACGCTCGGCTTCGGCGAGATCATCCGCATCCTCGCCGCCGGCCTCAACTCCATCACGAACGGCGCCGTGGGGCTGCCGGGGGTGGGCGCGCCGGCCATCGGCGGGCGCACGCTCGGCGCGGCCGTGGATTTCTACTTCATCACGCTCGTCATCGTGGGGCTCATCGTGTGGGTGACGATCCGCCTCGAAGGCTCGCGCATCGGGCGCGCCTGGGCGGCCATCCGCGAGGACGAGACGGCCGCACGCGCGATGGGCGTGCCGCTCACGCGCGCCAAGCTCCTCGCCTTCGCCTGCGGCGCTTCCTTTGCCGGCATGATGGGCGTGATCTTCGCCGCGAAGCAGTCGTATGTCGATCCGACCTCCTTCACGTTCATGGAGTCCATCGGCGTGGTGTCGATGATCGTGCTCGGCGGCATGGGTGGCATCCCCGGCGTGGCGCTGGGCGCGGCCATCGTGACGCTCCTGAACATCCAGGTGCTGGGCGGCATCTCCGACTTCATCAACTCCGTGGGCGCGCGCTGGGGCATCCAGATCCCGCCCGCGCTCAACCCGTCCCAGTACCACCAGCTCGTCTTCGGCGTGATCCTCGTCCTCATGGCGATCTGGCGGCCGGAGGGGCTCATCCCCGCGCGGCGCCGGCACGTGCGTGCGGACGAGGAGGCGGAGCCGGCTACGCCGGCGGCCGCGCCGGGGGGTGAGCCGGCGTGAGCGCGGCGGGCGGGACGGCGCCGCGGCCGGCGCAGGAGGGTGCCGCCGGGCGCGCGGCGGGGCCCGTGCTGGAAGCGCGCGGCGTGAGCAAGCGCTTCGGCGGGCTCGTGGCGGTGGAGCGGGTCGACCTCGCCATCGCGCCGGGGACGGTGCACAGCCTCATCGGTCCGAACGGCGCCGGCAAGACGACGCTCTTCAACATGATCACGGGTATCTACCGCCCGGACGAGGGCGACATCCTCTTCCGTGGGCGCAGCGTGGCCGGGCTGCCTCCTGAGAAGGTGGCGGAGCGCGGCATCAGCCGCACGTTCCAGAACGTCCGCCTCTTCAAGGAGCTCACTGCGCTGGAGAACGTGCTCGTGGGCATGCACCTGCACCTCAGGGCCAACTTCTTCGACGTCGTGCTTCACACGCCGCGCGTGGAGGCGGAGGAGCGCAGGGCGCGGCGCGAGGCACGGGAGCTGCTGGCCGCCGTGGGTCTCGGCGGTCTCGGGGACGAGCTCGCGAAAAACCTGCCCTACGGCCACCAGCGGCGGCTGGAGATCGCGCGCGCCCTCGCCGTGCGACCGGCGCTGCTCCTCCTCGACGAGCCGGCCGCGGGCATGAACCCCAGGGAGACCGAGGCCGTGATGGAGCTGATCGACGGGCTGCGACGGGAGCGGGGACTCACCATCCTCCTCATCGAGCACGACATGAAGGTCGTCATGGGTATCTCGGATGTCGTCACCGTCCTCGACCACGGCGCGAAGATCGCCGAGGGGCCGCCGGACGCCATCCGGCGGGATCCGCGCGTCATCGAGGCGTACCTCGGGAAGGCGGTGGAGCGGTGAGCGAGACCGTCATCGAGCTCGAGGGCGTGCGCGCCTTCTACGGTTCCGTGGAGGCACTCAAGGGCGTGTCGCTCACCGTGGCGCGCGGCGAGGTGGTCACGCTCATCGGCGCGAACGGCGCCGGGAAGTCGACGACGCTGCGCGTGATCTCCGGCATCGTGCGCGCCCGCGAGGGCGCCGTGCGCGTCCTGGGGCGCGACGTGCGCGACTGGCCGCCCCACCGCACAGCGGCCCTGGGCGTGGCCCACGTGCCGGAGGGGCGGCGCGTCTTCGCACGGCTCACCGTGGAGGAGAACCTGCAGCTCGGCGCCTTTCTCGTGAGGGACCCGAAGGAGATCGCGCGCCGCATGGCGCACGTGTTCGAGCTCTTCCCCCGGCTGAAGGAGCGCCGCGCGCAGAAGGCGGGCACGATGTCCGGCGGCGAGCAGCAGATGCTGGCCATCGGCCGCGCGCTGATGTCGCGGCCGCAGGTGATGCTCCTCGATGAGCCCTCGATGGGCCTCGCGCCGGTGCTGGTGGAGCAGATCTTCGCGACCGTCGCCGAGCTCAACCGCGAGGGGCTGACGGTGCTCCTTGTGGAGCAGAACGCGCACCAGGCCCTGCACGTGGCGCACCGCGGTTACGTGCTGCAGACGGGGCGCGTGGTGCTGTCCGGGGACGCGCCGGCCTTGCTCGCCAACCCGGAGGTGCGGGCGGCGTACCTGGGCGGTTGAATTCGCAGCGGAGGCCGGGAGGGCCGGGGGCGTTCGCCCCCGGCCCTCTTGAGTCTTCCGGCGGCTCCGGCGGCGCCGGGCCGCGGCTCAGGCCATGAGCCAGATGAAGCGGGCGAGGACCACAGCCGCCAGCACCCAGAGGATCCAGTGCACTTCCTTGGCGCGCCCGGTGACGAGCTTCATCAGCGGGTAGAGGAGGAGACCCGCCGAGACGCCGTTCGCGATGCTGTACGTGAACGGCATGAGCACGATGGTCAGGAAGGCCGGCAGCGCCACCGTGAAGTCGTCGAAGTCGATCCCCTTGACGGCCGCCATCATCAGCACGCCCACGATGACGAGCGCCGGCGCGGTGGCCGCGTCCGGGATGATGCCGGCCACCGGCGCGAAGAAGACGGCGAGGAGGAAGAGCACGCCCACGACGACCGCCGTAAGGCCCGTGCGGCCGCCGGCGGCGATGCCCGTGGCGCTTTCGATGTAGGCCGTGATGGTGCTCGTGCCGAGCACCGCGCCGCCCGTGACGGCCGCCGCGTCGACGGCCAGCGCGCGGCCGATGCGCGGGAAGGAGCCGGATTCATCGATCAGGCCGGCCCGCTGGGCCGTGCCGACGATCGTGCCCAGGGAGTCGAAGAGCTCGACGAACGTGAACGTGAAGATCACCGTCAGGAGCCCCAGCTTGAGGGCGCCGAGGATGTCGAGCTGGCCGATGATCGTCTGGTCGAAGTGCGGCACCTGCACGAGCTTGAAGTGCGAGAGGTCCGTCACGCCGAAGGGCACGCCGATGAGCATCGTGCCGAGGATGCCGAGCAGCACTGCGCCCCGCACGCGCAGCGCCATGAGGATGCCGATGAGCACGATGCCGAGGATGGCGACGAGCGTGTCCGGCTTGAGGACGTTGCCCATCGTGATGACGGTGTCGAGCGGCGACGCGACCGCGTTGCCGTGGCCGGCCTCGACGGCCTTCAGCGTGTCCGGCGTGAGCGAGAGCACGACCGTCATGATGCCCGTCAGCTTCAGCCCGATGAGGGTGATGAAGAGTCCGATGCCCACCGTGATCGCGTGCTTGAGGCTGCTCGGGATGGCCTCGATGATCAGCTGGCGCACGCGCGTCACCGTGAGGATGAGGAAGATCACGCCCGAGATGAAGACCGCGCCCAGCGCCGTCTGCCACGGGATGCCCATGCCCAGCACCACGGTGAACGTGTAGAATGCGTTCAGCCCCATGCCGGGCGCCAGGGCGATCGGGTAGTTGACGAAGAGGCCCATGGCGAGGGTGGCGAGGCCGGCGCCGACGGCCGTCGCGAAGAACACGCCGTCGCGCGGCACGCCGGCGATCGACAGGATGCTCGGGTTGACGAACAGGATGTATGCCATCGCCATGAACGTGGAAAGGCCGGCGATGACTTCCGTCCGCACGTCCGAGCCGTGCTTCTTCAGCTGAAACCAGCGTTCCAGGCGTTCCAGCACGCGACCGCCCCCTATTCCGAACATTCGATTTGGCGCGCGCCGCCGGCCGGCGCCCGTGCCGATGGCGCGCCTCCCATGGCTTCATGCTAGGGTTCCGCCTCTGCCCTGTCAACGCAAATGTCGAATGACGGAACGCCATGTCGGGAATAATGTTCGGACTCTGCGCGCCGCCAATTCCCAAGAGGGGAATGCGCGCAGGTGTAGAACCGTACAGCTTACAGTCGGCAGGCTCCGCACGGACGCCTGGAGCGGAAAGGTGAGGCGGCATGGCGGAAATCGTCGAGCTGCGGGACAGCACCTTCGCCGAAGAGGTCTACCACGCCGACCGGGCCACGCTGGTGGAGTTCTGGGCACCCTGGTGCAAGCCGTGCATGTTCCTCCACCCTGTGCTGGAAGAGGTGGCGGCGGAGCTCGGCGGCAGCGTGAAGATCCTCAAGCTGAACGTGGACGAAAACCCGATGGCCGCGACCCTGTACAGCGTCCGCAGCGTGCCGACGATGATCCTCTTCCGGCAGGAGGACGAACTCGACAAGATCACGGGCTTCGTGTCCAAGCAGGAACTCCTGCGGCGCATCCGGCTGGCGCTGAACCGCGCGGACGGCCCGCCCGACGGGCCCGCGGGAGAGCCGGAGCACCCGGACCACGCGTGACAGGAGGCGGCGACCCCGCCTCCTGGTCTTTGCGCGGGGAATCGCCGGCCGGCCGCGGGGGAATGCACCGATCGAGAGGAGCCGGAACCCATGGCTGCGGAGGGACCGGGCCGCGCCGACGCGGCCCGCTTGCAGGAAGCCATCGAGGCGCTGCGCGGCCTCGTGGAGAGGAAGCCGCGCGACCTGACGGCTCGCCGCGCGCTCGCGGCGGCGCTTTTGGAGGCCGGGCGGCCGGCCGAGGCGCGGGAGCAGCTGCGCGCCTGCGAAAAGATGGCGCCGAAGGACGACCTCGTCCTTTATCTCTTGGGCGTGGCCGAGGCCGAGGCCGGCGACCTGGACGCGGCCATCGCCGCCTGGCGCAAGCTGGCGCGGCGCCGGGCGTCGCACGCGGGCGCGCACTACATGCTGGGCCGCGCCTACGCCGCCAAGCGCATGTGGGACGCCGCGGTGCACCACCTGAACCTCGCGGCGGAGCACGGCGACGAGGCCGCCACCTCCCCGCAGGCCGAGCCGGGCCAGGTCGTGCAGATGGCGCTTGAGGCCCTCGCGGAACTGCACCTGGCGCGCGGCCAGGCCGACAAGGCCGTGAAGACGTGGGAACGGATGCTCGAGCGCGACCCGAACCAGGTGACGGCGCTGAACAACCTCGCCGCCGCGCACCTCACGGCCGGCCGCCTCGCGGAGGCGGAGGCCTACGCCGCGCGCGCGCGGGAGGCCGGCGCCGACAACGCCGCCTTCCACTACAATTTGGGTCAGATCGCGCTGCGCAAGGGCGACTACCTCGCGGCCGCGTCCCACTTCGCCGCGGCCGCGGAGCGGGATCCGCGGGACGCCTCCCTGCGCGTGAATCTGGGCGATGCCTGGGTGCGCGCCGGGCGGCGAGCCGAGGCGCGCGCCGCCTGGGAGGAGGCGCTGCGCCTGGAGCCCGGCCACCCGGACGCGCACTTCAACCTGGGCGTGGAAGCGGCGCGCGACGGCGACATCGAAGGCGCCCTGCGCCACTGGACGGCTGTGGTGGAGCGCGTGCCGCAGTTCTCGCCTGCGTGGGCGCACCAGGTGGACCTGCTCCTTTCGCGCGGCCGCGAGGCGGAGGCCCTTGAGGTGGCGGAGCGCTGGACGCGCGCGCGGCCGTCGGATGCCTGGGCGTGGCAGTCCCTCGCGTGGGCGCGGCTGGCGGCGGGCCACGGGCCGAAGGCGGCCGCCGCCATCCGCCAGGCGGAGACCCTCGCGCCCACGCACCCGCGCCTCGCGCTTCTGAAGTGCGCTGCGGACGCCGCCGCCGGCCGCGCCGCGGAGGCGGCCGCGCACCTCGCGCGGGCGCCCGAGCCGCAGAGCGTATGGCCGGGCGAGCGCGCCGTGCTCGCCCGCCTGGGGGTGGCGCGGCTGGCGGCCGTGGCTGTGCGCGGCCTGGACGAGGCGGCCGCGGCGCGCGTGCGGCGCTGGCTGGAAGCTTGGCAGGAGAGGGCCTGAGACCGTGGCGAGCCGTTCCTCGCAGCTCTTCGCCCGCGCCCGGCGCGTGATCCCGGGCGGCGTCGACAGCCCCGTGCGCGCGTTCGGGGCCGTGGGCGGGGAGCCGCTGTTCATCGCCCGCGGCGAGGGGCCGCACATCTGGGATGTCGACGGGCGCCGCTACATCGACTACGTGATGAGCTGGGGCGCCCTGCCCCTGGGGCATGCGCCGGCGGCCGTGGTGGAGGCGGTGGCGGCCGCGGCGCGCGCCGGCACGAGCTTCGGCGCGCCCGTGGAGGCGGAGGCGGCGCTGGCCGAGGCCATCGTGGAGGCGCTGCCGGGCGCGGAGCAGGTGCGTTTCGTCAACTCCGGCACGGAGGCGGCGATGAGCGCCCTGCGCCTCGCGCGCGCCTACACGGGACGGCCGGGCGTGGTCAAGTTCGCCGGCTGCTACCACGGCCACGCCGACCCGTTTCTCGTGGAGGCCGGGTCCGGCGCCCTCACGCACGGCCATCCCTCGAGCCCCGGCGTGCCGGAGGAGGCCGTGCGCCACACTTACATCGCGCCCTACAATGACCTCGCTGCTGTGGAGCGGCTCTTTGAGGAGCGCGGCCGGTCCATCGCCGCCGTGATCGTGGAGCCGGTGGCGGCGAACATGGGCCTCGTGCCGCCGGCGCCCGGCTTCCTGGAGGGGCTGCGCGCGCTCACGCGCCGCCACGGGGCTCTCCTCATCTTCGACGAGGTCATCACCGGCTTCCGGCTGGCCTGGGGCGGCGCGCAGGTCCGCTACGGCGTGCAGCCGGACCTCACCTGCCTCGGCAAGGTGATCGGCGGCGGGCTGCCGGTGGGCGCCTACGCGGGCCCGCGGGAGATCATGCGCCGGCTGTCGCCGGAAGGTCCCGTCTACCAGGCGGGCACGCTCTCCGGCAACCCGCTCACGATGGCCGCCGGCCTCGCCACCCTTGAGGCGCTGCGCCGGCCGGGCGCGTACGAGCGCCTGGAGGCGGCGGCGCGCCGGCTGGCCGAGGGCCTCGCGGCCGCGGCGGAGAGCCTCCCGGCCGCGGGTCTCCCGGCCGCGGCCGCCGGCGCCGCGCCCTTGCAGGTCGTGCGGGAGGGGACGCTCGTCGGCCTCTTCTTCGCCCCGCGGCCGCCGGCCGCGTACGCGGACGTGCTGGCGGCCGACCGTGCCCGCTACGCCCGCTTCTTTTGGGAAATGCTCAAGAGGGGCGTGTACCTGCCGCCCTCGCCCTTCGAGATCCTCTTCGTGTCCCTGGCGCATGACAAGGACGTCCTCGACCGCACGGCGGAGGCAGCGCGGGACGCCCTAGAGGCGCTCGGCCGAGCGGAGGCGGAAGAGGAAGAGGGGTAGGGCCGTGGAGGTCTACGCGTTCGTCGGTCCGAGCGGCACCGGCAAGAGCCACCGCGCCTCGCTGGTGGCGGCCGACCTCGGCATCGCCTTCATCATCGACGACGGCCTCCTCATCCACTCCGGGCGCATCCTCGCCGGCCAGTCGGCCAAGCGGGAGCAGTCGGCCCTCGGCGCCGTGCGGCGCGCCATCTTCGCCGACGAGGCCCACGCCGCCGAGGTGCGCGCCGCCATACGCGAGCACGGCGTCGACCGCCTGCTCATCCTGGGGACCTCGGACGACATGGTCCACCGCATCTGCGACGCGCTGGACCTGCCGCGGCCGGAACGCACGATCCGCATCGAGGACGTGGCCACGGAGGAGGAGATCCGCCACGCGCGCCGCGTGCGGCGCACGGAGGGCAAGCACGTCATCCCCGCGCCCACCTTCGAGGTCAAGAAGAGCTTCTCCGGCTACATGGTCGATCCGCTGCGCTTCCTCTACCGGAGCCGCCACGCGCTGCACCGCGACATCGTGGTGGAGAAGTCGGTGGTGCGCCCCACCTTCAGCTCCCTCGGCAAGTTCTTCATCACCGATTACGTCGTAGGCAGCATCGCGGAGCGGGCGAGCCGCGCCGTGCCCGGCGTGGCCGACGTCCATCAGGGGCCGGTGGCGATCCACGAGGAGGGCGTGGTGATCGCGCTCGATGTGGCGCTGTGGCTGGGCCGCCCCCTGCGCCCGGTGATGGAGCGCGTACAGCGCGAGGCGCGGGAGATGGTGGAGCGCATGACGGCGCTGAACGTGCTGGCCGTGGACGTGACGGCGCGCCGCGCCCTCTGGCCGGAGGCGCCCCAGGGCGACGACGCGTCCGAGGGGAGCCGCAGCCGGCCGCGCGGCGGCGGCTAGGGCGCCAGTTCCGGCAGCGTGGCGAAGCGCTGGTGGCCGATGGTCGCGAGGACCGGCAGCGTCCGGATCCACGGGTCCGTGGCGGTGCGCGGGTCATAGAAGAAGAGCGCGCCGTGCGTGGGATCCGCGCCGTAGAGCGCGGCCTCCGCCGCCTTGCGGGCGGACGGGCTGGGGTCCTTCTTGAAGAGCGGGCTGCGCACGGCGAACTGGCCGGGCGCGTAGATGACGTCGTGGATCGTCTTCGGGAAGCGCCCGCTGAGCGCGCGGTTGATGACGACCGCGCCCACGGCCACCTGGCCCTCGAAGGGCTCCGCCGGGTCCGGCGCCTCCGCGTAGATGATGCGTGCCAAAAGCGTCAGATCGTCCTCCGTGTAGGGCAGGCGCGGCTTGCGCTCCGGTTCGGCCGGAGGCGGCGCCGGCGCCTTCGGGTCCTCCAAGGTGATCGTGGAGGTGCCGGCGTCCCAACCCACCTTCACGCCGAGCGCCTCCGCGAGCGGGCGCAGCGGCGCCATGAGCCGCCCGTCCTCGTCCACCCAGGGGGTCACGGGCAGGTCCACCTGGCCCTCGGCGACGGTGAGGGTGGGTTCCCCGTCCAGCAGGGTGAGGACCTGATCGCGCCCGAAGGCGCGCAGCGCCCGGCCGCCCGGCGTGACGAAGACCTCCTCCCCGAAGAGCTCCAGAAATTCCTTTGCGGGCCCCACGGCCACATCGTCCTTCAGCGTGAGCCCCTTGAGCTCCACGCTCTTGCCGTTCAGGGCGAGGTGCAGCCCGCCGGCCGCGTGCGCCGGCGCCGGCGCGACGGCGGCCCAGGCGAGCACGGCCAAAGCCAGCGCGGCGGCGGACCGCCTTGAGCGAAGGCGGCCGATGGCGGGCGAAGCGAGGCGAAATTCAAACTTTGCGTGCATGATGCTTGTATTTTAACGGCCGCGCTCTGCCGTGGCAACCTTCGCCAGCCACAGGGTCCTGCGGGCCGCGGGCGCTCCGGTGCGCATGGCCGGACGGCGGCCGCCATATGAGGGCCACGGGAGGTGGCCGCCTTGGGGGCGGCGGACTGGGCCGCGCTGGGCGCCGGCCTCGCGGCGCTGCTCTTCGGCATGAAGACGGCCGCCGCGGGCCTCTCCCAACTCGCGGCCGGCCGTCTGGCCGCCGCCCTCCAGCGCGCCGCGCGCCGGCCGTGGCCGGCCTTCTTCGCCGGCGCCGCCGTCACGGCGGCCGTGCAGTCCTCGAGCGTCGTCACCATCCTCCTCGTGGGGCTCGCGGACGCCGGCCTCCTCGACCTCTCCGCCGCCGCCTGCCTGGTCCTCGGGGCGAACGTCGGCACGACGCTCACGGCGCACCTCCTCGCCTTCGGCCCGGGGCCGGCGGCCGGCTGGCTCCTCCTCGCCGCCGGCCTGCCGCTGGCGCGGCGCCCTCGCCACCGCGGCGCGGGCCGCGCGGCGGCCGGCATGGGGATGGTGATCCTCGGGCTCCACGCCATGGAAGGCGCGCTGGCGCCGCTCGGCCGGCGGCCCGCGTTCGCCGCCGCCCTGGCGGGCGTGGCCGGCTCCCCGCTGCTCGGTCTGGCGGCGGGCGCGCTCATGACGACGCTCGTCCTCTCCAGCGCCGTCACCATCGGCGTGCTACAAAAGCTCGTGGCGCAGGGCCTCCTCTCCCTGCGTGCGGCGCTGCCCGTCCTCTACGGGGACAACGTGGGCACCACGACCGACACCCTCCTCGCCAGCTTGGCGGCCGGTTCCGCCGGACGGCGCCTCGCTGTCTTCCACCTGCTCTTCAACATGGCGGGGGCGCTCCTCTTCCTTGCCCTCACGCCTTGGGTGGCCGGCTGGGTGGCCGCGCTGAGCTCCTCTCCGGAGCGCCAGGTGGCCCTCGCCCACACGCTCTTCAACGCCGTCAACGCCGTCCTCTGGCTTCCCGCACGCGGCTGGCTCCTGCGCGCGGCGGCCGCGCTGGTTCCCGGGACCGGCCGGCGCTAGGCGCGGCGCCCCAGAAGGCGACGCCGCCGGCGGGTATAATGGAATGGCGACAAATATGGCCTGAGGGCGGTGCACAATGGCGGTTCGCGTGGGCATCAACGGGTTCGGGAGCATCGGGCGGCGCTTCTTCCGGCAGACGCTGGACAGGCCGGATGTGGAGGTCGTCGCCGTCAACGACATCGGTAGCGTGGAGACGTCCGCACACCTTCTCAAGTACGACACCAACTACGGCCGCTTCCCGCAGGAGGTGCGCGTGGAGGGGGGTGACCTCATCGTCGGCGGGCGGCGGCTGAAGTTCTTCGCGGAGCGCGACCCGGCCGCCATCCCGTGGAAGGAGCACGGAGTCGACGTCGTCATCGAGTCGACCGGTCTCTTCACGGACCGCGAGAAGGCGGCCGTCCACATCGAGAAGGGCGGCGCCAAGAAGGTCATCATCTCGGCGCCCGCCAAGGGCGAGGACATCACGATCGTGATGGGCGTCAACGAGAAGAGCTACGACCCGCAAAAGCATCACGTCATCTCCAACGCCTCCTGCACGACGAACTGCCTCGCGCCGCTCGTCAAGGTGCTGGATGAGGCGTTCGGCGTGGAGCACGGCCTCATGACGACGGTGCACGCCTACACGAACGACCAGCGCGTGCTCGACCTGCCGCATAAGGATCTGCGCCGCGCCCGTGCAGCGGGGCTGAACATCATCCCCACGACGACCGGCGCCGCGCGCGCCGTCGGCAAGGTGCTGCCGCACCTCAACGGCCGGCTCAACGGCTTCGCGCTGCGCGTGCCCACGTCCGTCGTCTCGGTGGTGGACTTCGTCGCCGTCACCCGGAAGCCCGTCTCTGTGGAAGCCGCCAACGAGGCGTTCCGCGCGGCCGCGGCCGGCCCGCTCAAGGGCATCCTAGGGGTCGAGGAGGAGGAGCTCGTCTCCAGCGACTTCAAGGGAGACCCCCGTTCCTCGATCGTCGACCTGCCGCTCACGATGACGATGGGCGACCACATGGTGAAGGCCGTGGCCTGGTACGACAACGAGTGGGGCTACTCGGCGCGCCTTGTCGACCTCTGCGCCTTCCTCGGCGAGCGGGGGATCTGACGTGGCCCGCAAGCGCACGATCCGCGACGCGGACGTGGCCGGCCGGCGCGTCCTCGTGCGCGTGGACTTCAACGTGCCGCTCGACGAACACGGCGCGGTGGCGGACGATTCACGCATCCGCGCCGCCCTGCCGACCCTCCGGGACCTCGTGGAGCGCGGCGCGCGCGTCGTGTTGATGTCGCACCTCGGGCGGCCGAAGGGCGCCGTCGTGCCGCGGTTGAGCCTGCGGCCCGTGGCCGCGCGGCTGGCGGAACTCCTCGGCCGGCCGGTGGCCTTCGCCGAGGATTGCGTCGGCCGGCCGGCGGCGGAGGCGGTGGCCGCGCTGCCGGAGGGCGGCGTCCTTCTCCTTGAGAACCTGCGCTTCCACCCGGAAGAGGAGAAGAACGACGCGGCCTTCGCCCGCGAGCTGGCGTCCCTGGGGGATCTCTTCGTGAACGACGCTTTCGGCGCGGCGCACCGGGCGCACGCCTCCACGGTGGGCGTGGCCGCGCACCTGCCGGCCTATGCAGGGCTCCTCATGGAACGGGAGATCGATGCCCTCTCGCGCCTCCTTGAGCCGGAGCGGCCGTTTGTGGCGATCGTCGGCGGGGCGAAGATCTCGGACAAGATCGGGGTGTTGCGCCACCTCCTCGGCCGCGTGAACCGCATCCTCTTCGGTGGCGGCATGGCGAACACGCTGCTCGTGGCGCTCGGTTACGACCTCGCCGAGTCGCTCGTCGAGGCGGACAGGGTGGACGAGGCCAAGGCGCTGATCGTGGAGGCCCAGGCGCGCGGGGTGGAGCTGCAGTTCCCCATCGACCTCGTCGTGGCCGAGTTCTTCAACCCGGACGCGCCGGCGGAGACCGTGGAGGTCGGCCGCGTGCCGGCCGGCTGGAGGGCGCTGGACATCGGCCCCCTCACCGTGGAGCGGTATGCGGCGGCGCTCTCCGGGGCGCGCACGGTCTTCTGGAACGGGCCCATGGGCGTGGCGGAGTGGAGCGCCTTCGCGCGCGGCACGGAGGGCGTGGCGGCGGCCGTCGCGCGCCACGACGGCTACACGGTGGTGGGCGGCGGCGATTCCATCGCCGCCCTGAAGCGGCTGGGGCTGGACGGCGCCGTGGACCACGTCTCCACGGGCGGCGGGGCCTCCCTGGAATTCCTTGAGGGCCGCGAGCTGCCGGGTATCGCCGCCATCCCGGACGCGGAGGGCGCTTCGGGCGGCGCGGAGGGCGCGGCGCCGGGCACGTCGGGCGGCGCGGCGGCCGGCGCCGGCGGCGCGACGGCCGGGGGCGGCGGGGAGCGCCGGCCATGAGCGCGCGCCGCCCGCTGGTCGCCGGCAACTGGAAGATGCACAAGACCGTGGGCGAGGCGCTGGGCCTCGTCAACTCTCTTCTCGCGCTCCTACCCGGAGAGCCTACAGAGCCCCTGGAGACGGAGATCGTCGTCTGCCCGCCGTTCACCGCCCTCTGGCCCTGCGCGCAGCGCCTCGCGCACGATGCGCGCGTGCGCCTGGGTGCGCAGGACGTCTTCTGGGAGACGGAGGGCGCCTACACCGGCGCCGTCTCGCCGCGCATGCTGGCGGATGCCGGCTGCGCGTACGTGATCGTGGGGCACTCCGAGCGCCGCGCCATCTTCCGCGAGACGGACGAGGAAGCGGCGCGCAAGGCGGCGGCCGCGGCGAAGGAGGGGCTGCACGTCATCTTCTGCGTGGGGGAGACGCTGGAGGAGCGCGACGCGGACCGCACGCGGGAGGTGGTCGCGCGCCAGCTGGCGGCTCTCTGGGCCGCCCTGCCCGCGCCGCCGGGCGGCGGGGCCGCGCCCGGGCTCTCGGTGGCGTATGAGCCGGTGTGGGCCATCGGCACCGGCCGCGCCGCGCGGCCGGAGGACGCCGCCGAGGTGGCCGGCTGGATCCGCGAGTCCGCAGCGGCCGCCTGGGGGCGCGCCGCCGCGGAGGCGTTGCGCGTGCTCTACGGCGGCAGCGTGAGCCCGGAGAATGCGGCCCCCTTCCTGCAGCGGCCGGAGCTGGACGGGGCGCTGGTGGGCGGCAAGAGCCTCGACGCCCGCGCCTTCGCCGCCATCGTGGCGGCGGCGCGGGACGACGAGCTCCAGGGACGGGCGGCGCGCGCATGACGGCGCCGATCCGCGGCCCGGTGGCGCTCATCATCCTCGACGGCTGGGGGCTCGCCCCGGAGGGCCCCGGGAACGCCGTGGCCCTCGCCCGCACGCCGAACTTCGACGCGATCTGGTCGGCGTGGCCGCGCACCACGCTCGAAGCGTCCGGCGAGGCGGTGGGCCTCGCGCCGGGGCAGATGGGCAACTCGAACGTCGGCCACCTGAACCTCGGCGCGGGGCGCGTCGTCTACCAGGACCTGACGCGCATCGACCGCGCCGTGGCGCGCGGGGAGCTCGACGCCAACCCCGCCCTGAAGCGCGTGCTGCAGGCCGCGCGCGGCGCCCGCCTGCATATCTGGGGCCTCGTCAGCGACGGCGGCGTGCACAGCCACCTGCGCCACCTCCTGGCCCTCCTCGCCGTGGCGGCGCGCGCCGGCGTGGAGACGTACGTCCACGCCGTGCTTGACGGGCGGGACACGGCGCCCACGGAGGGGCGGCGCTTCATCGCCGAGCTGGAACGCGCCTGCGCGGACGCGGGCGGCGCCGGCGGGGCGCGCATCGCCACGGTGATGGGCCGCTACTACGCCATGGACCGCGACCGCCGCTGGGACCGCGTGCAAAAGGCCTACGACGCCATGGTCCACGGCCGCGGGCGCACGGCGGCGTCGGCCGGCGCCGCCGTGGAGGCGGCATACGCGGCCGGCGAGACGGACGAGTTCGTCACACCCACGGTGATCGTCGCCGGCGGGGCGCCGGTGGGTACGGTGCGCCCCGGCGATGCCGTCCTCTGCTTCAACTTCCGCGCCGACCGCGCGCGCCAGCTGACGGCCGCGTTCATCGACCCGCAGTTCGACGCGTTCCCGCGCGTCTACCCGCTCGTCTCCGCGTACGGGGCGATGACGGAGTACGATGAAGAGCTGGCGGACCGCCTGGAGATCCTCTTCCCCCGCCCCGTGCTCACCCACGTGCTGGGAGAGGTCGTGAGCCGCGCCGGCCTGCCGCAGCTGCGCATCGCCGAGACGGAGAAGTACGCGCACGTCACCTACTTCTTCAACGGCGGCGAGGAGCGCGCCTTTGAAGGCGAGGACCGCATCCTCGTGCCCTCGCCGAAGGTCGCCACATACGACCTGAAACCGGAGATGTCGGCGGCGGAGGTGGCGGAGCGCGCCGCCGCGGCGCTGAGGGAGAAGCCCTACCGGCTCGTCGTCGTCAACTTCGCCAACCCAGACATGGTGGGGCACACGGGCAGCATCCCTGCCGCGGTGCGCGCCGTGGAGGCCGCCGACGCCGGCCTGGGCGTGGTCCTGCGCGCCGTGCGGGACCAGGGCGGCGCGGCGCTCGTGCTGGCCGACCACGGCAACGCCGAGGTGATGATCGACCCGGCCACCGGCGGACCGTGGACGGCGCACACGACGAACCCGGTGCCGTGCGTGCTCGTGGCGCCGGGGTACGAGGGCGTGCGCCTGCGGAGCGGCGGCAACCTGGGCGACGCGGCGCCCACGCTTTTGGAATTGATGGGCCTGCCCCAACCGCCGGAGATGACCGGCGAATCGCTGATCGTGCGGTCGAGCGGAATCTGAGGAAGGTGGATGCGATGTCGACGATCGTTTCCGTGCGGGCGCTGGAGATTCTCGATTCGCGCGGCAACCCGACGGTCGAGGTCGTGGTGGAGCTCGACGACGGCGCGCGCGGCGTGGCCAAGGTGCCGTCGGGCGCCTCGACGGGCACGCACGAGGCCGTCGAGCTGCGCGACAGGGAACGCGAGCGCTACCGCGGCAAGGGCGTGCGCCACGCCGTGAGCCACGTGGAGGGTCCGATCGCGGAGGCGATCGTCGGCTTCGACGCCTTCGACCAAACGCTCATCGACCAGACGCTCATCGAGCTCGACGGCACGCCGAACAAGGGCCGCCTGGGCGCGAACGCCATCCTGGGCGCCTCCCTCGCCGTCGCGCGCGCGGCCGCGCAGTCGGCCGGCCTGCCGCTCTACCGCTACCTGGGCGGGCCGGCGGCGCGCGTGCTGCCCGTTCCGCTCCTCAATGTCCTCAACGGCGGCGCGCACGCGGACAACAACGTCGACCTGCAGGAATTCATGCTCGTGCCGCTGGGCTTTGAGCGCTTCGCTGACGCGCTGCGCGCGGCCGTGGAGACGTACCACGCGCTGCACGACCTTCTCCATGAGCGCGGCCTCGCCACCGGCGTGGGGGACGAGGGCGGCTTCGCGCCGAACCTCGCGCGCAACGAGGACGCGCTGGAGCTCCTCGTGCGCGCCATCGAGCGCGCCGGCTACCGGCCGGGCGAGCAGCTGGCGCTGGCGCTGGACGCGGCGGCGTCGGAGTTTCACAAGGACGGCGCCTACCATCTGGCGGGCGAGGGCCGCACGCTGGACGCCGGCGGCCTCGTCGACCTCTATGAGCGGTGGTTGGGCCGCTACCCGCTGGTGAGCCTTGAGGACGGCATGGCCGAGGACGACTGGGACGGCTGGAAGGAGCTCACGCGCCGGCTGGGAGCGCGCCTTCAGCTGGTGGGTGACGACCTCTTTGTCACGAACCCGGCGATCATCGCGCGCGGCCAGCGCGAGGGCGTGGCCAACGCCGTGCTCATCAAGCTCAACCAGATCGGCACGCTGACGGAGACCCTGGAGGCCATCGACCGTACCCGCAGCTTCGGCTGGCGGGCGATCGTCTCCCACCGCTCCGGCGAGACGGACGACGCGACCATCGCCGACCTGGCCGTGGCCGCGCGCACCGGTCAGATCAAGACGGGAGCGCCGGCGCGCGGGGAGCGTGTGGCGAAATACAACCGCCTCCTCTGGATCGAGGCGGAGCTGGAGAGTGCGGCAGCGTTCGCGGGCCGCGAGGCGTTCGCCGCGCGCTAGTCCCGTCCTCGCGCCTCCGCGTGGAGGCACCCTGTGCATGGCGCGGCGGCCGGTACAGGCCGCCATGTGATAAAATCGGTTTGATTGCGCGCGGCGCGTCCGCCGGCGCGGCCGCGGGGGGTGGAACGGGTGCTCTACACAATCCTCGTCATTCTGCTCGTGATCACGTCTTTGGGTATCATCGCTTCGGTGCTTTTGCAGTCGGGGCGCAGCGCGGGGCTCAGCGGCGCCATCGCCGGCGCCTCGGAGCAGGTCTTCGGGAAGCGGCGCGGCCTCGACCAGTTCCTCGCCAAGGTCACGGTCGCCTTCGGCATCGTCTTCGCCATGGTGGCGCTGGCCATCACGGTGGTGGAGGCACGCTAGGGCGCCGGCCGGCGTCGGATGTGCGAGGGAAGAGGGAACGAGAGATTCAGAAGGGCCCGGTCGCATGAGGCGGCCGGGCCCTCGAGCTTTTTCTAGGGCGGATCGCGCCGGCCCGTCTACCGCTTCTCCCGCACCCATATACATGGGACGAAACCGGCTGCACCCGAAGGAGTGTCGGCATGTCGGACCATGCGAACCTCGTCGTGCTCGCCCCCGCGGCCGCCACGCTCTGCGTGTTGGCCGCCCTGCGGCTGGCCGCGCGCGTCCGCCGCGCGGACGCCGGCACGCCGGAGATGCAGGCCGTCGCGCGCGCCATCGAGCGCGGCGCCGGCGTCTTCCTGCGGCAGGAGTTCGGCGCCGTGGCGCGCTTCGTCGCGGTGGTGGCGGCGGCCCTCCTGGCGGCGTCGGCGCTCGGCGTCGCAGGGCTGCGGCCGGCCACCGCCTTCACCTTCGTGCTCGGCGCCGCCGCATCGCTCCTCACGGGCTACATCGGCATGCGCGTGGCGGTGCAGGCCAACGTGCGCACGGCGCAGGCCGCGGGGGAAGGCGTGGCGGCCGCGCTGCGCATGGCCTACGGCGGCGGCAGCGTCACGGGGCTGATAGTGGTGGGGCTCGGGATCTGGGGGCTCGTCATCGCCTTCGGTGTCGTGGACCTCCACGATGCCGCCTCCTTCGCGGCCTTCAACGGCTTCGCCTTCGGCGCCAGCTCCATCGCGCTCTTCGCTCGCGTGGGAGGCGGCATCTTCACGAAGGCCGCGGACATCGGCGCGGACATCGTGGGGAAGCTGGAGACCGGCCTCGCGGAAGACGACCCTCGCAACCCGGCGGCGATCGCCGACAACGTCGGCGACAACGTCGGCGATGTGGCCGGCATGAGCGCGGACCTCTTCGAATCCTATGTGGGCTCCATCGTAGCGGCGGTGGCGCTCGCCGCCAACCTGCGCCTGGGCGCCGCCGAGGTGGCGCTGCCGTTCCTTCTGGCCGCGGCGGGGGCGCTCGCGTCGGTCGTCGCCGTGTGGGCGGCGCACTTCGGCCGCCCGCGGGACGGGGCGGAGGCGGCCGCCGCGCTGCGGCGCGGCGTGGTGCTGGCGGCGGGGCTCTTCGCGGCGGGCTGCGCGGCGCTCGGCGCGGCGGGTGCGGCTTCTTGGGCGCACGTCGCCGCCGCCGTGCTCGGCCTCGTGGGCGGCATCGCCATCGGTGCGCTGTCGGAGTTCTACACCGCCCCCGGACGCGGGCCCGTGCGCGAGGTGGCGGCTGCGGCGCGCGCCGGCGCCGCCACGGTGGTGCTGAGCGGCTTCGCCTGGGGCATGCTCAGCGCAGCGCTGCCGGTCCTGGCCGTCTCCGCCATCGCGCTCGCGGCCTATCTCTTGGACGGTCTCTTCGGCATCGCCGTGGCCTCCGTGGGGATGCTCGCCATCACCGGCTCCATCATGGCGGTCGACGCCTACGGACCCATCGCCGACAACGCGGGCGGCATCGCGGAGATGGCCCGCCTCCCCAGGGGCGTGCGCGAGGTCACGGACCAGCTGGACGCCCTCGGCAACAGCACCGCGGCCGTGGGCAAGGGGCTGGCCATCGGCTCCGCCGCGCTCACGGCGCTGGCTCTCTTCTCCGCCTACACGGAGGCGGCGCGGCTGCCCGGCCTGAGCCTCTTGGACGCCCCCACGCTGGCCGGCCTCCTCCTGGGCGCCGCGGCGCCCTACGTCTTCGCCGCCTGGGCCATCCGCGCCGTGCAGCGCGCCGCCGGGGAGATGGTGGAGGAAGTGCGCCGCCAGTTCCGCGAGGTGCGTGGGCTCCTGCAGGGGGAGGCCCAGCCGGACGCGGAGCGCTGCGTCGCCATCAGCTCCCGCGCCGCGCTGCGGGAGATGGTGCTGCCGGGCGTGGCGGCGGTGCTGCTGCCCATCGCGGTGGGGCTGGCGCTGGGCCGCTCGGCGCTCGGCGGGCTTTTGGCCGGCGCGGTGGCCTCCGGCCTGGTGCTGGCGATCACCATGGCGAACGCCGGCGCCGCGTGGGACAATGCGAAGAAGGAGATCGAAGCGGGTCTCTTCGGCGGCAAGGGCACCCCGGAGCACGCCGCCGCCGTGGTGGGCGACACGGTGGGCGACCCCTTCAAGGACACGGCCGGGCCGTCCCTCAACATCCTCATCAAGGTGATGTGTGTCGCCGCCCTATTGGCTGCGCCGCTTTTGAGATAATCTATTCCAGGTGAAGCCGTTGCCTTTGCGTGAGGAACTTTTGCGCTTCATGCGCGAACAGGCGTACCGGCCGCTCACGTTCAGCGAGCTGGCCGAAGTGTTCGGCGTGCCTGAAGAGGAGCGCAGCCTCTTCCGCCGCATGCTGGACGAGATGGAAGCCGAGGGCGCCGTGGTGCGCACGCGCACGGCGCGCTACGGCGTGCCGGAGCGCATGAACCTCGTCGTCGGCACCTATCAGGGGCACATGAAAGGCTTCGGCTTCGTCCTGCCCAACCGCCCTGAAGAGGAAGACGTCTACATCCCCCCGGAAGCGAGCGGCGGCGCCATGCACGGCGACCTCGTCGTGGCGCGCGTGGAGTCCGCCAGCGAGGACGGCCGGCGCCGCCAGGGCGAGGTCATCCGCGTGCTCAAGCGCGCCGTCACGCGCGTCGTGGGCACGTTGGAGCGCCACCGCGGGCACGGCTTCGTCATCCCGGATGACCGCCGCATCACCCAGGACATCTACGTCGCCAAGGCCGACATGGCCGGCGCCAAAGACGGCGAGAAGGTCGTGGTGGAGATCACAGGCTGGCCCTCGCCGCGCCGCGGCGCGGAGGGCCGCATCGTGGAGCGCCTCGGCAAGGCCGGGCAGGCCGGCGTGGATGTCCGCAGCCTCATGGTGCAGTTCGACCTGCCCGCCGACTTCCCGGATGAGGTTCTAAAAGAGGCGGAACGCATCCCGGAGGAGGTCCGCCCGCAGGATCTCGAAGGGCGCTGGGACCTGCGGGAAGAGATCGTCTTCACCATCGACGGCGAGGATGCGAAAGACCTCGACGACGCCGTCTCTCTGGAGCGCATCCGCGGCGGCTGGCGGCTCGGCGTGCACATCGCCGACGTGAGCTACTACGTGCGCGAGGGCACGGCGCTCGATCGCGAGGCGCGGCAGCGCGGCACCAGCGTGTACCTCGTGGACCGCGTGATCCCGATGCTGCCGCCGCGGCTGTCGAACGGCATCTGCAGCCTCAACCCGGATGTCGACCGGCTGACGCTCTCCGTCTTCATCGACTTCGACGAGGACGGCCAGCCGCAGTCCCACAAGATCGGCACGAGCGTCATCCGCTCCCGCCACCGGCTGACGTACACCGCCGTGCAGGCCATGCTGGAAGGCGACCGCGATGCGCGCAAGCGCTACCGCGACATCGTGGAGACGGTCGAGGCCATGGACAAGCTGGCGCAGACCCTGCGCGCGCGCCGCCGGGAGCGCGGCAGCATCGACTTCGACCTGCCGGAGCCCAAGGTGATCCTCAACGAGGCGGGCCTCGTGCGGGACGTGCAGCGCCGGGAGCACGACCGCGCCCACCAGCTGATCGAGGAATTCATGCTGGCGGCGAACGAGACGGTGGCCCAGCATTTTCTCGCGCTCAACGTGCCGATGATCTACCGCGTGCACGAGCCTCCGGACCCGGAGCGCGTGCAGGCGTTCGAAGAGTTTCTCTTCAATTTCGGCATCCCGTTCCGGGCCGGCAAGGATCCCTCGCCGAAGGCCTTCCAGCAGGTGCTGGAGCGCATCCGCGGCATGGACGAGGAGCACCTCATCAGCACCGTCATGCTGCGCACCATGCGCCAGGCGCGCTACGCCACCGAGCCGCTCGGCCACTTCGGCCTGGCGGCGCGCTTCTACACGCACTTCACCTCGCCCATCCGCCGCTACCCGGACCTCGTGGTGCACCGCATCGCGCACGAGGTGCTGGAGAAGGGCCGGCTTTCGGCCAAGCGCGTCGGCGTGCTGCTGCGGGAGCTGCCGGAGACGGCGGCGCACTGCTCCCGCATGGAGCGGCGCGCCATGGAGGCGGAGCGCGAGTCGGTCCACCTCAAGCTCCTGCAATACATGCAGGACCATGTGGGCGACGTGTACGACGGCGTCGTCTCCGGCGTGACGGCGTTCGGAATCTTCGTGCAGCTGCCGAACCTCGCGGAGGGCATGGTGCACGTCAGCACGCTCACGGACGACTATTACAAGTTCCACGAGAAGCATTACGCGTTGATCGGCGAGCGCACCGGCAACCGCTTCCGCCTGGGAGACCGCGTCAAGGTGCGCGTGGAGCGCGTGGACCTCCTCCAGCGGCAGATGGACTTCTCCATCGTCCGCGGTGACGCGCGGAACCGGCGCAATCACAAGCCCGCCGCCGGCAAGCGGGCCGCAGGCAAGGCGGCCGGTGCGAAGGAGGCGGCGCCGGCGCCGCAGCCGCCTCAGAAGGAGGCGGCGGCGAAGGAGGCGGCGGCGAAGGAGACCGCCGGCAAGAAGGGCGGCCCGAAGGAGGACCGCGCCCAGCAGGTCGCGGCCGCTGGGGCGGGCAGCCGCGACGCGACCGTCCAGAAACCGGCGGCCGCGCAGGGAGCCGCGGCGAAGGCGGCCGCGGCCGGCGCACAGGCGGAAAGCGCCGCCGCCAAGAACGGCGTGCAGGGCGGCGCACAAAACGGGGCGCCCCAAAACGGCGCGCCCGCCGCCCAGAACGGCGCTGCGTCGCAGAACGGAGCGCAAGCGGGCGCGTCCGGCGGCGGCCGTCGCTCGCGGCGCCGCCGTCGCAGGAAAAAGAAGGAAGATCCATCGGCCGGCGGAGCCTGAGCGCGCCGCAGCGCGCGCCGGCCGCCAATCCTGGCGCGATTTATCAGCGTACGCCGTCCTTCCGCTGCGCACTCTAAGCGCGACGGGAGGTGACGACGATGGCGCAAGGGAGCAACAATTCGAACGTTCCGGTGAAGAAGGCCGCCGCGAAAGCCCTCGACCAGTTCAAGTACGAAGTCGCGGCCGAGATCGGCGTGAACCCGCCCGCGAGCGGTTACTGGGGCGACCTGCCGTCCCGCGCCTGCGGCGCTGTCGGGGGCCACATGGTGCGTAAGATGATCCAGCTCGCCGAGCAGCAGCTGGCCGGCCGGCCGAACGCCTAAGATTAGACAGGATCGGCGCCCAGGTCGGTGGACACCGCACACAGACTGGCGCGACCGGCAGGAACCCGAATCGGAGCCGCGAGCTCAGGCCGCGGCTCCTGCGCTTGCCCGCCCTTTGACGGCTGCCCGCGCCGGCCATACAATCAATAGTCCGGCAAGAGTTGGGTCACGAATGTCCCGGCAGACAGCTGGGTGGAAGGAGGCCGGCCATTATGGGCAAGCGCGGCGCCCCTGCGCAGGAGGCGCAACCGTCGCCGGACGACCGCGTCATCGCCGTCAACCGGCGCGCGCGGCACGATTACCACCTTGAAGAGACTTACGAGGCCGGCCTCGTCCTCACCGGCACCGAGATCAAGTCGCTGCGCGCCGGGCACGTGAGCCTGGTCGACAGCCACGCCTTCATCGAACACGGCGAGGCGTGGCTCTACGACATGCACATCGCCCCGTACGAGCACGGCAACCGCTTCAACCACGATCCGCGCCGTCGCCGGAAGCTGCTCTTGCACAAGGAAGAGATCGACCGCATGTTCCAGAAGGCGCGGCTCCAGGGGTACACGCTGATTCCCACGCGCATCTATCTGAAGCGCGGCCGCGCGAAGGTGGAGATCGCCGTCGCCCGAGGCAAGAAGCAGTACGACAAGCGTCACGCCATCGCGGAGCGCGAGGCCAAGCGGCGCATCGAACGCGCACTCAAGCAGCGTGACTGACCGGCGCGCCGGGGCCGTGGTACAATGAAAGAGCGCTCCGTCGCACGAGCAGCCGCCGGCTGCGGCTGCCGCCTCTCACCAAGGTTGTCGGGGGTGAGCAGGTTCGACGTGGGAGCAGGTGTGCGAGAGAAGCGAGCCGAGCCCACGCCTCGTGAAACCGTGGACGCACGTTAAGTGCCAACAACGAACTCGCTTTAGCTGCCTAACGTCAGCTAACGTCCCTGCCGCCAACGCCCGTGAGGCGGCTGGGGCGCCAATCATCGGGCTGGCGCGTCCGGCTTCGTCCGCGGCCGGCGCGTGAGATCCCGCCGGACTGGCTGCCGCGAAATCCCGTTCCCGGATCGCGCGGCGGCGAGAACCCAAAGGGAACTACGCTCGTAGAAGGCTCGCAGACCCTCTCGCGGACGGGGGGTGCGACTCCCCCCCACCTCCACCAATTGCGCTTTTAGACCAGAGTCAAAAAATCCAGCAACGACGCGGAATTCGGGAACTCCGAGAAGGCTCGGGATTTCCGTGAAAAGGAAATTCTCGGGCCTTTTTCGTGCTGTTCTTGGCTGTTTTGTGACACGGTTGTGATACGATCCCCACCCACCCCAGAGAGGGTCCCTTTCTCCGAGGAGGTGACCCGATGTACATCCGCATCCGCTCACAGCACGGCGATGCCCCGTTCACCTACTTCGACTTCTCCCAGCAGCCGGAACCGCTGCCGGCCAAGGAGCGGCTTGCTTCGGGCGTGGTGGGCAACGGCGTGACGATCGATGTGGAGCAGGCTGCCGACATCATCCGCACCCTCGCCGAATGCGACCTGCCTGAAGCCGACCGCGAGCACAAGGAGGCGATCGAGGATCGCCTC
>JADBKN010000052.1 GCA_014896375.1 Bacillota bacterium
GCGAGACACGGCTCGACCGAAGCGTCCACGTCGAAGACGTAGTTCCAGCGGTCGACGTGCCACTTCGCAGCGCCCGGGCTCGCGCTGAGGAAGAGGTTGACGTAGAGCGTCCCGGGCAGGTGGGCGAACGCGTCGCCGGTGGCGAAGCCCGCGTCGACCGCCCTCGGCTGGCGCGTCAGGTCGCCGGGCACCGGGACGTACGGGCCGACGCGGGAGAGGTCGATACGCGCGGGGTCGAGCCACCCCGCGGCCTGAAGCCGCCGGAGGAAGTCCGGCGAAGTCGGATAGTCGAACGCGACGTAGTACGGGTCCTTCCCGGCGCCGACCGCCTGTTGGAATGACGGGCAGGAGAGCGAGCCCTTCACGCTCCACAGCTCGAAGGCCACGATCGTCCGCCAGCCGTCGCCCGTCCACGTCGCCGGGACGGTCAGGGACCGCACGCGGACGGTGCCGTCTGGCCCCCTGGTCTTGACGAGGACCCCGGTGACGTGCCGCGTGACCACGTGCAGCGCGCCCTTCCCCGGGGCGGGGATGGGGGGAGGGTTGCTCTGATCTGGCTTCAGTGTTGGGTAAATGCGGCCATCGATGATCACTAAGTCCATGCCGCTCGCTTGTCCGTCGTTAGAGACATACCAGAGGCCAGGAAAGGCCAGCGCCCGGAGCGGCATCATCCCCATGACGAGCAGGGCCGCCGCCAGGATGGCGGCGGCCCGAAGGCGATTGCGCATGACAGATGATCCACCTCTCTCTCACGGCTTCCCCACTTGGGGTGGCGGCGGTGGTGAGACGTAGCACCGGTTGGGGTGCGCGTCGCACCACGTCTTGTTCAAGGAGAGCTTGATTGTCACCGTCTGCCCGGCGCGGAGCGGGCCCGACGAAGGCGACGCCTGAACCATGAGCCAGTCCGCGAAGGGCGCATCGGCCTCGACCGTGAAATCCCACACATCCCACGGCGAGGTCCAAGTGATGGTGGTCGGGAAGGAGTCGCGGCGCAGGCTGGTGGCGGCGACCTGGACGGTCTTCCCGGCAGGCAGCGGACCCGGGATGATCAGCTCGCCGTCATGCGGCCGCTCTGCCTCTCCCTGCCCATCGACGGCGGGGTTGACCACCCATCCCCACGTGGCGCCGGGCATCGTAGGGACCGTGAAGGATGGAAGGTCCTCTTTGACGGCGACGATAGGCACCACCGCGAGCAGCGGACCCGGGCCGTCAATGGTCTTGCTGGGAGCCGACACATACCCGACCCGCAAGTCCAGCCCCACAACCTCGTACGGCTTGGGCGGCGCGCTCTTCTGCATTGATCCTCCTTCGGTTGACTCCGCCCTACTCGCCACGTTGTCCCTCGTTCCCGATCCCACTGTGCTGGCCGCGGCGGGCCGATCCTTCACGCCCGCCCTTGCCGCCTTGCCCCCGCCATGGGGCAGGCCGCATCCTGCGATCGCCAGGGCCAGGAGAAGGGCGGTCGCGATGGCTGGAACCCTCCGCCATCCAGGCCACCCAGATTCAGAAAAGATCCGAATCCGCATCGTGCATCCACCACCAGTCCTCTGTTTTGACGACACAGCCGCCGTCCTCCGTCCACTCGCAGTCGTCCGGCGAACCGATGAGGACCACGTCGCTCACATCTTCCATCACGGCTGCGGGGTTCACGCCAGCGGCGCGCAACCGCTCTAGAGCGCCAACAGGGAAGTAGACCCGATATCGCCCGGTGTACTCCCCGCCGAAGTGAATTGCCCCGACATGGACGGCATCTGGGTCCACGGCCAGGATCGGCTCGATGATCAGGTCGCCGTAGGCGACGGCCAGTACCACGACGTGCATTGGATGCGGTCGCAACGGATCGCTCGCCGGCCGGACGCAGCACCAGAGGCTGATGACTCTGTAGCGCATGTCGCCCCAACCGCGCCGCCATTCGCGCATGGGCCCGTC
>JADBKN010000053.1 GCA_014896375.1 Bacillota bacterium
TGCTTTCCACGTCCGCCTCGGTAAACGGTGTGCCGTTGTTGGCGATCCGAACGGCGTCGGGAGTGAGTTCCGCCAGGACCGACCTCGACCCGGCGTCGTCGCCGTTCTGCAGGAACTCCATCAGGAAGTGGCCGGTCTGCGGGACCATCATGGTCACGCGCTCAATCGCCCCGGCGAGCGAATCCTTGAGCTCGTCGGACCCTTCCTGGCGGGCGCGCGCAATGCGCTCGGCATGCCGCAGGGCTGCCTCTTCCGAGCAAGCTGCGACGGCGCTTCCACACCGCCCTTGCGCGGATGGGACCCGTGCTCTGGGCAATCGGTACCCGCTCACCGCGCCACCTTCGGATAACGCCACCTCCTCGGCCTGCTGTCGACAAGAGAAGCTTTCGGCAGCAAGTTTTCGATAACTGGTTGCGAATTCCTCGTCAGCCCGGCGCCCAGGGCCGTCCGCATCCCGCCCCGCCCTCAGGCAGTGCGGCACGCCGCCGCGTTCATCGCCCTGTACACCACCCACCGCCTGCCTCAGACCGCTCCGCCTCTCGCCGCCGGCGACCATGCCGACGTTACCGCACTCCCGCGCCGGCTATACGCTGGGCGTCGCCCTACCCAAGGCCGGCCCAACCCACAGCACGGCGGCCCCAACCCGTACCGGGCCCACCATCTGCCACCCCGACAGCGTCGCCATCACCTTTTTCCCGCCGGCGCCCCCGCAATGGGGTCCTCTCCCGGCGTCCCGGCCCCATGCGGGACGACAGCCGTGTATCGCGGCACGACCGCCATCTATCCGAGCCACGCCCGGCCCGCCTTTCGAGGCCCTGTCGGCGGACTCACTCGCCGGCGCCGAAGTACTCCACCGCTACGAACTCCGGGCACGTCGCCAACTGATGCACATCGGCGAGGACGAAGACGAACAGGTACTCGCCACGGGGAGCCCGTTCCCATCCAAGCTCGATGCCGCCATCACCGACCACGAACTCGTCGCAGTACACCCAGCTCTCCTCGGCCACCCCGCTGCCCCCGACCTCGCCCGGCCACGCGCCGATGAACTGGCCGGCACCAGCCTCACCGGGCGGCTCGGTGCGAAGAGGTACCGGGCGTATGTCTCCACGAACTCGTGGTACGCCTCCACCAACGGCGTCTCCTCGTGATAGCTGGCGAGGTTCTCCTGCACGTTCTTCTTGTCCCGAAACGGGAGCCACACGCTGAGCCCCGACGCATCCGGCGTCCCGCGCCCGCGCCACCTCGACGAACCCGTCCAGCGCCTCGACCGGCCGCCCCACCCTCCCCCCGAGGTCGGCCACCGACAGCGTCATGATGCCGGCGGCATCCTCGCTGTTCTCCCGGGAGTGCCGGGCGCAGGCGTCGACAATGATGCGCCCGAGCTCCGCCCCCGTCATGGAGGGCCTGGCGACCAGCGCCCCGAGGCTCGAAGCGTAGTCCCAGCGCAGCCGCTGCCGGGTTCAACCTCCTACGAGGCGACCATGCAGCGGGCGAACGGGCCGACGGCGTACGCGACCTCAGTCGTGCTCATGAGAGAGCCGTCCAACCCGATGAGTTCAAGCGTCGCGCCGGCGCGCTCGTGGGCCCGTTCCAGGTCCCGCCGGATCTCCAGAGCCTGCCGGCTCCCCGCCACCGAAAGGGACTGGCCCCCGTAGCGCTCGTCGGCCCCAAACCCCACGACCGAGCCCACCCCGTGGTTCCACAGGTTGAGGCCGTGCCGCCTGGCAGGGTCGTTTTTCGCGGGCCATGTCATGAACTCCGCCAGAGTGGCAGGGTCGCTCAGCGGGCGCCGTCCCGGGTCGCCGGCGACGAGTGCGAGCCCGGCCTTTGTCAGGTAGAACCTCTGGTTCCGTTCGGCGTCGATGCCTTCTGTGTGCCACACGGTAGAAGGCG
>JADBKN010000054.1 GCA_014896375.1 Bacillota bacterium
GAGGCCGCAGGGGAAGTACGACTGGGCCTCGTACAGCCCGGCGAACCCGGACTGGGCGGTCTACCTGGACTGGCGGTACCCGACGTCCTGGACCGCGAACGCGGGGGCGCTCGCGCAGGAGCTCGAGGACGCTGGCTTCGCGGTGGAGAACGCCCAAGACCTCGCCGCCTGGATGCGGCAGGCGATTCAGGGCGGTGACGCCGCGAACACCGTGGCGGTCTTCGCGCAGGACATAGCTCCCGACACGGTGGCCGACCAGGAGTCGAGCTCCGCTCTCGTTCGGCAGTACCTCAACGCGGGCGGGAACGTGCTCTGGCTGGGGGACATTCCCTTCTACTACCAGGGCCATGCGAACCAGCCACGCGAGGCGACGCAGTGGAGTCAGTTCGGTGAGCAGGCGATTCTCGGCGTGTCTGCGGCGGCCCAGATGATGCCGGTGACGAACTCTTCGACGGCGGCGACGGGAGCGGGGCAGGGGGTAGGACTCCAGACCCAGGGCAATGTGGCTGAGGCCCTTGCCTCCGTGCGTCCTCTGGCGGCCGGGCAGGTGGGCTGCGGGGTGGTGCCCCTTGCGCTGGACGGCGCTGGGGACCTCTCCGGCTGGCGACTGCCGTTCTCGCCGAACATGTGGTCCTCGCTCGCCTGCACGGACCCGATGGGGCTCGGGCAGGCGCTGGCCAACGACAGTCCGGGCTTCGTGCGGATCTACGACATAGGCCTGGACGGGGCGAGCGGCAGCGAGGACGCCGACGTGCTGGCGGTGGCCGGGCAGATCGCGGGCTGGTACCTTGGGCAAGCGGTCTCGGTCAACTGGCAGAACCCCTATTCGGGGCCGGTCTTCGATCAGGGGCCGGCGGGAGGAGGGGTCTGGCGGAGGACCGACTGGCCGGATGCGAACGCGCGGTGGATCTGGACCTTCCCGCTGGCGGGGGCCAATGCTCCGGCGGGATGGCCGGTTCGCTTCGCGCGGCTCTTCACGCTGGATCAGCTGACCACTGTGAGCTTCCACGTGGCCGTGGACGACCAAGTGTTGCACCTCTGGGTGGACGGCGTGGACGAGACGCCCCAGGGAGGCTGCGCCTGGAACCGCGACTGCACGGTAAGCATGGCGCTGGGCCAGGGGAAGCACCTCCTGGTGGCGGAGGCGGTCAACGCCGCCGGCAGTGGGCGTTTCCGGAACCCGGCGGGCTTCCTCCTGACGGCCGAGGACGCGAGCGGGAACGTGCTCTTCTCCACGGCCGCGGACGGCAGCTGGACCTCGTGGACGGCGCCGAACCCGGACTGGGTGGTGTACAGCGATACCAACTACCCGGCGGCCTACGGGCTGAACGCCGCCGCGCTGGCCGGGTACTTGGCCAAGGCCGGGTTCACGGTGGAGGACGCGCCGGGCTTGGGCGCGTGGATGCGGCAGGAGATCCAGTCGGGCAAGGCCCCGCAGAGCGTGGCTGTGCTGCCCCAGGGGGTGGCGCCCGACACGGTGGCCGACCAGGAGTCGAGCTCCGCCCTCGTTCGGCAGTACCTCAACGCGGGCGGGAACGTGCTCTGGATCGGCGACGTGCCGTTCTACTACCAGGGGCACCGCGGCTGGAGCACGACATGGGGCAACCAGGGCCTTCAGGCGATCCTGGGTGTCGGTGACGACGCCCGGCACTGGGACCGTTCGGTGGTTCCGCAGGTGACGACGGCCGGCGCCGGCTACGGGATCGGCCTCTCGCCCTACGGGATGCAGTGGGCGAATGAGCCCAGCACGCGGCCCATGCCGACCTATCAGACGCCGACGGCGGACGGGATGAACTGCCAGCTTGAGAACCTGGCGACCAACCCGAACGGCGGGTCGAGCTACTGGCGGGTGGGCTACTGGCCGAAC
>JADBKN010000055.1 GCA_014896375.1 Bacillota bacterium
GGCGAAGGGCATTTTGCGGAAGGCGCTGCAGCGGCTCTCGCCGCAGGCGGGCTGAGCGTGCGCGTGGCTGGGGAGCCGGCGGAGGTCCTGCCCGCGCCGAACCGCGCGCGCGCCACTCTCTGGGTCACGTTCGGCTCCGCGCTGAGCAAGCCCCTCGGCTACGCCCGCGACGCCGCGCTGGCCGCCGTCTTCGGCGCGAGCGCCACCACCGACGCCTTCTTCATCGCCCAGACGATTCCGCAGGTGCTCTTCGCCACCGTGGCGGCCGGCCTCAGCACCACCTTCGTGCCGGTCTACACCTGGCGCCGGCGCGAGGCCGGCCCGGAGGCGGCGAAGCGATCGACCGATATCATCTTCACCGCCGTGCTCGGGGCCGCCGTGCTCCTCGCCGCGGCGCTCTGGGTGCTGGCGCCGGCGGCCGTCGGGCTCGTGGCGCCGGGCTTCAGCGGCCCTGCGCGCGACCTCGCCGTCCGCCTCACGCGCATCATGCTGCCCAGCATGGTCTTCCTCGGCCTGGCCTCCGTCAGCACAGCGGCGCTTCAGGCGCACGAGCGGTTCACGCTGCCGGCGATGATCGGCATCCCCTACAACCTCGTGCTCGTGGCGTCCATCGTGGGCCTCGGCACGCGGACGGGCGTCGACGCGGCGGCATGGGGCGTCGTGGCGGCCGTGGCCGCGCAGTGGCTGCTCCTCGTGCCCGGCATGCGGCGTATCGGCTTCCGCTACCGGCTCTCCTGGGACGGGCGCGACCCGGCCCTGCGCCGCACGCTCGCGCTGACGGCGCCCGTCGTCGTGGCCACGGGCGCGAGCCAGCTGGGCTTCGTCGTCGACCGCATGCTGGCCTCTCTGCTGCCGGAGGGGCGCATCGCCGCGCTCTCCTATGCGAACCGCCTGTACGGCCTGCCGACCGGCGTGTTCGTGGCGGCCGTCGTCACGGTCGCGTTCCCGCTCCTCGCGCAGCGCGCGGCCGCGCGGGACCTCGACGGCTTGCGCGCCGCCCTGGTCCGTGGACTGCGCCTCATGACGGCCTTCCTCACGCCCGTGGCGGCCGCGCTGGTGGTGCTGCGGCTGCCGCTTGTGCAGCTGCTCTTCCAGCACGGTGCCTTCACGGCCGACGACGCTCAAGAGACGGCTGTCGCGCTCGGCTTCTTCGCGCTGGGCCTCGTCCCGCTGGGCGCCCTGCAGCTCTTGCAACGCGCGTTTTTCGCGCTGCAGGACACGCGCACGCCGATGCTCCTTGGCGTGGCCGGCGTGGCCGTGAACGTGGCGGCGGATCTGGCGCTCGTCGGCCCGCTGGCCCAAGGGGGATTGGCGCTGGGGACGTCACTGAACGTGGCCTTCCAGGCGGCGGCGCTGCTCTGGGTGCTGCGCAAGCGGCTCGGCGGGCTGGGCGGGCGCGAGCTGGCCGCCACGGCCGCGCGCGCGGCGCTGGCAGCCTCGGCCATGGTGCTCGTCCTTGAGGCGGCCTGGCCCGCGGTGACCGCCGCCGTGCCGGGCGACGGCGTCCTGCGGCTGGCGCTGCGCGTGGCGCTCGTCTCGGCCGCGGGTATGGGGACGTACTTCGCCGCCGCCTGGCTGCTCGGGTTGCGGGAACTGCGCGCCCTCGCGGAGCTATTGCCGGCCGGCGTGCGCGCGCGCGTCGGCGGCGCGTGGTGAGGGGTGGCGCCGCCTACGGCACCCGGACCTCCAGCTCCGCCGCCGACAGCAACCACGCCGTCCACGGCGCGGCATCCTTCGCCTCCGGCCCCACGCCGATGGTCGCCAGGACGC